>NZ_JAPJIU010000010.1:0-170689 GCF_026241915.1 Stenotrophomonas sp. RIT-551
AGCCTGGCCGTCCGTGGCCGGGCCTGTGTCGTGGCGACGCCCGGCGGACCGGGCAGTGTCTGGCAGCGCCCGACGGTCAGCCGGGCGGTCGTTCAGCGTCTGCGCGACCAGCGCACGCCCTGGGCGGTGTCTTCCAGCACGATGCCTTCGGCGGCCAGCTGGTCACGGATCGCATCGGCGCGGGTGAAATCACGCGCCTGCTTGGCGGCGGCGCGTTCGTCGATCAGGGCCTGGATGGCCGCATCGTCATCGGTGCCGCCTGCAGTACCGAACCAGGCGGCCGGCGCCTGCTGCAGCAGGCCCAGCGCCAGACCGGCGCCAAGCAGGGCGGATTTCCAGTGCGCCTTGTCGGCGTCGCCGGCCCTGCGTGCCTCGCCGGCGATGCGGGCCAGCTCGGCCAGTGCCTGCGGCGTGTTGAGGTCGTCATCCAGCGCGGCCTCGATCTCGGCCGGAATCACCGCAGCGGCATCCACGTCGACCAGGTCGCGCAGGGTGCCGTACAGGCGGTCCAGCGTACGCACCGACTGCTCGATCAGCGCGTCGGACCAGTCCAGCGGCTGGCGGTAGTGAGCCGACAGCAGCGCATAGCGCAGCGCCTCGGGGGCATGCTGGCGGACCAGGTCGTGCACGCGCTCGATGTTGCCGATCGACTTGCTCATCTTGGCGCCGCCGAAGTTGAGCATGCCGTTGTGCAGCCAGAACCTGGCGAACGTCTGCCCGCCGTGCGCGCACTCGCTCTGCGCGATCTCGTTCTCGTGATGCGGGAACTGCAGGTCCACGCCGCCGGCATGGATGTCGATGGTCGGCCCCAGATGCGCGGCGGCCATCGCCGAGCACTCGATGTGCCAGCCCGGGCGGCCACGGCCCCAGGGCGATGCCCAGCCGGGCAGCTCGTCGCTGGAGGGCTTCCACAGCACGAAGTCGCCCGGGTCGCGCTTGTACGGCGCCACGTCGACGCGCGCGCCGGCCAGCATCTCGTCCGGGTCGCGGCGCGAGAGCTTGCCGTAATCGGCGTAGGAGCCCACCGAGAACAGCACATGGCCTTCGGCCGCATAGGCGTGGCCGTTGGCGATCAGTTGCTCGATCATCGTCACGATCTGCGGGATATGCGCGGTGGCTTCCGGCTCGATGTCCGGCGGGACAACACCCAGCGCGGCCATGTCCTCGCGGTAGGCGGCGGCGAAGCGGTCGGTGATGGTGCTGATCGGGACCTGCTGCTCGCGCGCGGCCGTGTTGATCTTGTCATCCACGTCGGTGATGTTGCGGGCATAGCGCAGGCCGCCGAAACGGCGCCGCAGCAGGTCGGCCAGCACTCCGAACACCACCGGGCCACGGGCATTGCCGATGTGGACGTAGTTGTAGACCGTGGGGCCGCACACATACAGGGTCGGACAGGTCGGATCGAGCGGGGTGAACGGTTCGAGCTGGCGTGTCAGGTTGTTGTGCAGGCGCAGGGTCATGAGGGTCGGGAGCGGGGGTAAGCGGTCGATTTTAGAACGTGTCGGGGCCTTTGGGGGGATGCGGGGCAGGGCATGCAGGCGTTCGCGTCACCACGGCCGCCGGCTGAAGGCTTCAGCCGATCGGCCCCGTGGACGCGCGCCCCGGGGCCGCGTCTGGGCCCGGCCTATGGGCATACGCGTCACGGAAGGGTAATGTTCAGCCCCTTGTGCCTGGCACTGCCTAAACTATCCCCCTTGTCCTTTTCCTTGTTGCCAATGAAATCCGCTTCGTTGTTGACGCTGGTCAGCCTGCTCGGAAGTGCCGCCTTCGGGGCGTGCGCCCAGGACGGTGAGGTGCGCAACCGGGTGGTGATCGTGGAGAACGTCAAGTTCGACTACGCCCAGGTGCTGAACGTGGAGCCGGTCTTCCAGACCCTGCGCGCCACGCGTACCGAGGAGCACTGCGAGCCGGTCTCCACCCGCACGCTGGCTCCGGTCAACGTCACCGGCGAAGAGCCGCAGGAAGACAAGGGTCGTTTCGGACGTTTCATGGATTCGGTGCGCTCGATCTTCCGCCGCGAAGATGGCAGCACCGATGAGAGTGGCTATTCGGAAACCGTCGTGGTGGAGGCCGCGCCGGCCAATACCGGTCCACTGCTGACCCGGGACTGCAAGATCATTCCGGTGGGCCGTGAGTTCCGCCGCCCGATCGCCTACGACGTGGACTACGTCTACAAGGGCACCAAGTACCGCTCGCGCCTGCCCGAAGACCCGGGCAACCGGCTCAAGATCCGGGTCTCGATCACCCCCTGGGTCGGCAATGAACAGGCCGGCGGCGCCAATCCGTGACCCCTCCCGTCGCCCCATCGGCGACACCTTCAACCTGAATTTCCATTCAGGCCTTGCACCCACCCCGGGTGCATGCAAAGATGGGCGGCCATGAAACTCACCGACTTCCAGCACGACACCAGCGCCGCCCGTATGGCTACGGGCATGACGTCGCGTGCCCGCCGACCGGAACCCCACATTTTCGCTGGGTAACCGGAGCTTCGTGCTGTCTGTTCGGAAAACCCAGCCCCCGCGCTGGGTTTTTTCGTTTCTGCGATCTGAAAAGTTTCATCTGTATGTGTTTTGTTGAGCCCTGACCGCGCCCCGGCGCCCCCAACCTCCGCCGGAAACGGTGGAAAACCAGCCGCAAAGGATCGATCGATGTCCCTGAAGCACTTCCTGAACACCCAGGACTGGAGCCGCACCGACCTGGATGCCCTGCTGACCCAGGCCGCGCTGTTCAAGCGCAACAAGCTGGGCGACGAGCTCAAGGGCAAGTCGATTGCCCTGGTGTTCTTCAACCCCTCCATGCGTACCCGCACCAGCTTCGAGCTGGGCGCGTTCCAGCTGGGCGGCCACGCGATCGTGCTGCAGCCGGGCAAGGATGCCTGGCCGATCGAGTTCAACCTGGGCACGGTGATGGACGGGGATACCGAAGAGCACATCGCCGAAGTGGCCAGGGTGCTGGGCCGCTACGTCGACCTGATCGGCGTGCGCGCGTTCCCGAAGTTCATCGACTGGACCAAGGACCGCGAAGACGAAGTGCTCAAGAGCTTCGCCAAGTACTCGCCGGTGCCGGTGATCAACATGGAAACCATCACCCACCCGTGCCAGGAACTGGCCCATGTGATGGCGCTGCAGGAACACTTCGGCACCCAGGACCTGCGCGGCAAGAAGTACGTGCTGACCTGGACCTACCACCCCAAGCCGCTGAACACCGCCGTGGCCAACTCGGCGCTGACCATCGCCACCCGCATGGGCATGGACGTGACCCTGCTGTGCCCGACCCCGGATTACATCCTGGATGAGCGCTACATGGGCTGGGCCGAGCAGAACGTGGCCGAGAGCGGTGGTTCGCTGCAGGTGAGCCATGACATCGCCAGCGCCTACGCCGGCGCCGATGTCGTCTACGCCAAGAGCTGGGGCGCGCTGCCGTTCTTCGGCAACTGGGAGCCGGAGAAGCCGATCCGCGACCAGTACAAGCACTTCATCGTGGACGAAGCCAAGATGGCGCTGACCAACAACGGTGTCTTCAGCCACTGCCTGCCGCTGCGCCGCAACGTGAAGGCGACCGACGGCGTGATGGATTCGGCGCAGTGCATCGCGATCAACGAAGCCGAGAACCGCCTGCATGTGCAGAAGGCGATCATGTCGGCGCTGGCAGGACGATAAGCAGCACGGCGGCCGTAGAGCCACGCCATGCGTGGCTTCGCGACGCCCAACCAATAGCAGCCACGCATGGCGTGGCTCTACCGCCTCGAAAAACGCATTCCACATTGCATTCCCACTTGGACCTGACCCCCATGAGCAAGAAAGACATCGTCCTGGCCTTCTCCGGCGGACTCGACACCAGCTTCTGCGTGCCCTACCTGCAGGAGCGCGGCTACAACGTGCACACCGTGTTCGCCGATACCGGTGGCGTGGATGACGAAGAGCGCGATTTCATCGAAAAGCGTGCCGCCGAACTGGGCGTCACCAGCCACGTCACCGTCGACGGTGGCCCGGCCATCTGGAGTGGCTTCGTCAAGCCGTTCGTGTGGGCCGGTGAGGGCTACCAGGGTCAGTACCCGCTGCTGGTCTCGGATCGTTACCTGATCGTGGACGCCGCGCTCAAGCGCGCCGCCGAACTGGGCACCAACATCATCGCCCACGGCTGCACCGGCATGGGCAACGACCAGGTCCGCTTCGACCTGGCCGTGAAGGCACTGGGCGACTACCAGATCGTCGCGCCGATCCGCGAGATCCAGAAAGAACACACCCAGACCCGCGCCTACGAGCAGAAGTACCTGGAAGAGCGCGGGTTCGGCGTGCGGGCCAAGCAGCAGGCCTACACCATCAACGAGAACCTGCTCGGCCTGACCATGTCCGGCGGCGAGATCGACCGTTGGGAAGCCCCGGGCGAGGGTGCCCGCGGCTGGTGCGCACCGCGCAGCGAATGGCCGGAACAGGCCCTGACGGTCACCCTGAAGTTCGTCGAAGGCGAAGCGGTCGAGCTGGACGGCAAGGCGCTGCCGGGTGAGCAGATCCTGGCCAGGCTCAACAAGCTGTTCGCCCCGTACGGCGTGGGCCGTGGCGTGTACACCGGCGACACCGTGATCGGCCTGAAGGGCCGCATCGTGTTCGAAGCGCCGGGCCTGGTCTCGCTGCTGGCCGCGCACCGCGCGCTGGAAGACGCCGTGCTGACCAAGCAGCAGAACCGCTTCAAGCCGGACGTGGCGCGCAAGTGGGTGGAGCTGGTGTACGAAGGCTTCTACCACGACCCGCTCAAGACCGACATCGAGGCCTTCCTGAAGTCCTCCCAGGCCAAGGTCAACGGCGAAGTGGTGCTGGAAACCCGCGGTGGCCGTGTGGACGCCGTTGCGGTGAAGTCGCCGCACCTGCTCAACACCAAGGGTGCTACGTATGCGCAGTCGGCCGACTGGGGCGTGGAAGAAGCGGAAGGCTTCATCAAGCTGTTCGGCATGAGCTCCACCCTGTACGCGCAGGTGAACCGCTAAGGCGATGCACCGGGGTGCCGGCCCCTGGCCGGCGCCTGGCAACGCCGATCGATGGTAGTGCCGGCCGCTGGCCGGCGCGTGGCACGGCTGGATCATTGCAGAGCCGGCCAGCGGCCGGCACTACCGATGTTGAACCCTACGGATACTCAGACACATGCTTGAACAGACACTCGATCACCTGCAGCAGCTCGTGTCCTTCGACACGCGCAACCCGCCGCGTGCGATCACCACTGGCGGTATCTTCGATTACCTGCGTGCGAACCTGCCCGGGTTCAACGTGGAGGTGCTCGACCATGGCGACGGTGCGGTCAGCCTGTATGCGGTGCGTGGCACGCCGAAGTATCTGTTCAACGTGCACCTGGATACCGTGCCGGACTCGCCGCATTGGACGGCCGACCCGCACGTGATGCGGCGTGCGGACGATCGCGTGATCGGGCTGGGCGTGTGCGACATCAAGGGCGCTGCGGCGGCCCTGGTGGCCGCGGCCAACGCCAGCGATGGCGATGCTGCGTTCCTGTTCTCCAGCGACGAGGAGGCCAACGACCCGCGTTGCATCGCCGCCTTCCTCGCCCGGGGCATTCCGTACGAAGCGGTGCTGGTCGCCGAGCCGACGATGAGCGAAGCGGTGCTCGCGCACCGTGGCATCAGTTCGGTGCTGATGCAGTTCAAGGGCCGGGCCGGGCATGCCTCGGGCAAGCAGGATGCGGCCGCCAGCGCCTTGCACCAGGCGATGCGCTGGGGCAACCGCGCGCTGGACCATGTCGAGTCGCTGTCGCATGCGCGCTTTGGCGGGCTGACCGGCCTGCGCTTCAACATCGGGCGCGTGGAAGGCGGCATCAAGGCCAACATGATCGCGCCCGCCGCCGAGGTGCGCTTCGGCTTCCGCCCGCTGCCGTCGATGGATATCGACGCGTTGCTGGCCACCTTTGCCGGTTTCGCCGAACCGGAGGCCGCGGTGTTCACTGAGACCTTCCGCGGGCCCAGCTTCCCGGCCGGCGATATCGCCGAAGCAGAAAACCGCCGTCTGGCTGCGCGTGACGTGGCCGATGCGCTGGGCATCCCGATCGGCAACGCAGTGGATTTCTGGACCGAGGCCTCGCTGTTTTCGGCCGGCGGTTACACCACGCTGGTGTACGGCCCGGGCGACATCGCCCAGGCCCACACCGCCGATGAGTTCGTGACGCTGGAGCAGCTGCAGCGTTACACCGAGTCCGTGCACCGCATCATCGCGCACGGCGCCTGATCGAATGACGCCGTCGTGGTCCCCCACTGACGGAATTCCCATCGCGGCTGCGGCCGCCTGCGACGATATCGAAATGCCTTCTTCCCAGCCCCACCGCCAGACCCGTCAGACCATCGTGCGCCTGCTCTCGAGCATGGCCAGCGCGAAGGAGATCAGCCAGTACCTCAAGCGTTTCTCGCAGCTGGACGCCAAACGCTTCGCCGTGGTCAAGGTCGGCGGCGCGGTGCTGCGCGATGACCTGGACGCGCTGACCTCCTCGCTGTCGTTCCTGCAGGAAGTCGGCCTGACCCCGATCGTGCTGCATGGTGCCGGCCCGCAGCTGGACGCCGAGCTCTCGGCGGCCGGCATCGAGAAGCAGACCGTGAACGGCCTGCGCGTGACCTCGGCCGAAGGCCTGGCGATCGTGCGCCGGGTGTTCCAGGCCTCCAATCTGCAACTGGTCGAAGCGCTGCAGCAGAATGGCGCACGCGCGACCTCTATCACCGGGGGCGTGTTCGAAGCCGAGTACCTGGACCAGGCCACCTACGGCCTGGTCGGTGAGGTCAAGAAGGTCAATCTGGCCCCGATCGAGGCCAGCCTGCGCGCCGGGTCGATCCCGGTGATCACCAGCCTGGGCGAGACCCGCTGCGGGCAGATCCTCAACGTCAACGCTGATTTCGCCGCCAACGAGCTGGTGCAGGAACTGCAGCCGTACAAGATCATCTTCCTGACCGGCACCGGCGGCCTGCTGGATGAAGAGGGCAAGGTGATCGATTCGATCAACCTCTCCACCGAGTACGACCAGCTGATGCAGCAGCCGTGGATCCATGGCGGCATGCGGGTCAAGATCGAACAGATCAAGGACCTGCTGGATCGGCTGCCGCTGGAATCCTCGGTCTCCATCACCCGCCCGGCGGACCTGGCCAAGGAACTGTTCACCCACAAGGGCTCGGGCACGCTGGTGCGCAAGGGCGAGAAAGTGCTGCGCGCCACCCGCTGGGACGAACTCGATCTGCCGCGCCTCAAGCAGCTGATCGAATCCAGCTTCGGCCGCACCCTGGTGGCGGATTACTTCCAGAAGACCAAGCTGCTGCGCGCCTACGTCAGCGAGAACTACCGCACCGCGGTGATCCTCACCGATGAAGCGGAAGGGGTCTACCTGGACAAGTTCGCGGTGCTCGATGACGCGCAGGGCGAAGGCCTTGGCCGCGCGGTCTGGAATGTCATGCTGGACGAAACTCCGCAGCTGTTCTGGCGCTCGCGCAACGGCAACCCGATCAATCACTTCTATTACGCCGAATCCGATGGCTGCTACAAGCAGGGCCACTGGAAGGTGTTCTGGTTCGGCGCCGATGGCTTCGACCGCATCAAAGCGTACGTCGAGCATTGCGCCGCACGCACCCCCAGCCTGGAGGGCTGAACCCGATGAATCTTGCCGATTGGACCAAGGTCCCCACGCTGGCCGGCACCCATGCCCGGCTGGAGCCGCTGCAGATGGCGCATATCGATGGCCTGCGCGGCGCACTGGGGGATGGCACCTTGTCCAAGCTCTGGTACACCCAGGTGCCGAGTGCGAAGACCATGACCGCCTATGTCCAGGCCGCGCTGCAGGCGCAGGCCGAGGGCAAGGTGTTGCCGTTCGTGGTCCTCAACGATGCCGATGAAGTGGTCGGCACCACCCGCTACTACGATCTGGACGCCGAGGTGCCGCGCCTGAGCATCGGCTACACCTGGTATGGCGAAGCCGCCCAGCGCACCGGCATCAACACCGAAACCAAACTGATGCTGCTCACCCATGCCTTCGAGCGGCTGGAATGCCTGAGCGTGGTGTTCGAGACCAGCTGGTTCAACGTCACCTCGCGCACCGCGGTCGCGCGGCTGGGCGCCAAGCAGGACGGCGTGCTGCGCAACCACAAGCGCCACCCGGACGGCACCCCGCGCGACACCGTCATCTTCTCCATCATCGATGCGGAATGGCAGGGGGTGAAACGCCACCTGCAGTACCGCCTGGACGCACACGCATGAGTACCAAGATCTTCACCGTCGGCATCGTCGGCGCACGTGGCCACACCGGCGCCGAGCTGATCAAGCTGATCGCCGCCCACCCGAGCCTGCAGCTGGGCTTCGTCTCCTCGCGCGAGCTGGCCGGCCAGCGCGTGAGCGATCACCACGGCGACTGGCAGGGTGAGCTGCAGTTCGAAAACCTGGATGCCGATGCCGTCGCTGCAAAGGGCATGGACGCGGTGATCCTGGCGCTGCCCAATGGCCTGGCCGCACCGTTCGTCGCCGCGCTGGATGCGGCCCGGCCGGAGACCGTGATCGTCGACCTGTCGGCCGATCACCGCTTCGAGCCGAGCTGGTATTACGGCCTGCCGGAGCTGACCCGCGGCGATTACCTGGGCCAGAGGCACATCAGCAACCCGGGCTGCTATGCCACCGCGATGCAGCTGGCGATCAGCCCGCTGCTGCAGCAGCTGGCCGGCCCGCCGCAGTGTTTCGGGGTCTCCGGTTACTCCGGTGCCGGCACCACGCCCTCGGACAAGAACAACCCCGAGCTGCTGCGCGACAACCTGATGCCGTATGCACTGACCAACCATGTGCACGAGCGCGAAGTGACCGCGCATCTGCGCGTGCCGGTCGAGTTCATGCCGCACGTGGCGCCGCATTTCCGTGGCATCACCATGACGGTGAACCTGTGGCTCAACACGGTGGTCAAGCGCGAGGATGTGATCGCGCTCTACCAGAAGTATTACGCCGATGAGGCGCTGATCGAGGTGCTCGACGAAGCGCCGTGGGTCAGCCAGATCGCCGGCCGGCATGGCGTCCAGATCGGCGGCTTCGACGTGGCCCCGGGCGGCAAGCGCGTGGTGGTGGTGGCGACCCTGGACAACCTGCTCAAGGGCGCGGCGACACAGGCGATGCAGAACCTCAACCTGGCGCTGGGTCTGGACGAACTGGCCTCCATCCCGCACTGATTCCCACGGCGCTGCGCGCCCCCTGCGCGCGCCCTGACAACCCGGCGGAGCGATTCCGCCTATGGAGCAAGACATGGCAGACCTTCTGTGGCAGAAGCCCGGCGTGGCGGTAGACGCCAAGATCCAGACCTTCCTGGCCGGCGATGATGTGATCCTGGACCGCGAGTTCTTCCTCTACGACGTGGCGGCCAGCAAGGCGCACGCGCAGGGCCTGGAGAACATCGGCATTCTCGGCAATGACGAGCGCATCGGCCTGCAGCGCGAGCTGGACGTGCTGGCCGAGGATTTCCGCAGTGGCGCGTTCGTGCTGGATGAGCGCTTCGAGGATTGCCACTCGGCGATCGAAGCGCGCCTGACCGAGCGCCTCGGCGATGCCGGCCGCAAGATCCACACCGGGCGCAGCCGCAACGACCAGATCCTGGTCGCGACCCGGCTGTGGCTGAAGGACAAGCTGCTGCGCGTGGCCGAACTGAGCCGTGAGATCGCCAAGGTCGCGCTGGATCGTGCCGAGGCCGAGAAGGACCTCCCCGTGCCGGGCTACACCCACATCCAGCGCGCCGTGGTGTCTTCGGCGGGGATGTGGTGGGCCGGCTGGGCCGAGGCCTTCATCGACAACGCGATCCGCGCGCACGACACGTTCAACCTGGTCGATGCCAATCCGCTCGGCACGGCCGCCGGCTACGGCGTGAACCTGCCGCTGGACCGCGCGCACACCACTGAAGCGCTCGGCTTTGCACGGATGCAGATCTCGCCGATCTACGCGCAGCTGTCGCGCGGCAAGTTCGAACTGGCCGCGCTGGAAGCACTCGGCGGCGCCACCCTGGACCTGCGCCGCATCGCATGGGACCTGTCGCTGTTCACCAGCGGCGAGTTCGGCTTCGTGGCGTTGCCGGCGCAGTACACCACCGGCAGCTCGATCATGCCGAACAAGCGCAACCCGGACGTGATCGAACTGATGCGCGCCACCCATGCCAGCGTGGCCGCGGCCCGCACCGAGATCGAGCAGCTGCTGTCGCTGCCCTCGGGCTACCACCGCGATCTGCAGAGCAGCAAAGGCGCGATCTTCCACGGCTTCGGCCGCGGCCTGGCCGCGCTGGAACTGCTGCCGGCGCTGCTGGCCAACCTGGAATGGCGCGACGACAAGCTGCGCGCGGCGATCGACTCGGGCATGTACGCCACCGATGTCGCGGTGGAGGCGGCCGTGGCCGGTGTGCCGTTCCGCGAGGCCTACAAGGCCGCCGCCGCGGCGGCGGACACGGCAGGGCAGGGGCGAACCCCCGAAGGCAGCCTGGCCGCGCGCGTGTCGCCCGGCGCGGCGGCCGACCTGCGGCTGGATGAACTGCGCGCCCGCTGGGCGGCGCTGGTGTGATCACGACGGCGGCCGCGAGGCCGCCGTTTCTGCAACGTCTCGCCGGGCCTTGCCTGGAGAAAGGAGCGCCATGAAACCCTGTTACCTGGTGATGGTCACCCGTACGCCGGCCTTCCGCGATGAGGTCGGTGCCGAACACGCGCGTTTTCTCGATGAGGTGCGTGCCCGCGGGCAGCTGCTGTTGACCGGTGGCTTCACCGACAAGAGCGGCGGCGCCTACGTGCTGCAGGACATCGCCGACCTGGCCGCTGCGCAGGCGCTGGTCGACAGTGATCCGCTGCTGTTGCACGGCAGCGCCACCGCCCGTATCCACGAATGGAGCACGCGCTGAGCGCGCCGACCACATGAACCAGCCCGTGCCTTCGCCGTTTACCGAACAAGCCGTCCCGCAGTGGAAACGCGCCGTACTCAAAGTGGGCAGCAGCCTGCTGGCCGCTGACGGCGGCGGCCTCTCGCCACGCCACGCACTGGGCCTGGCCCAGTTCGTCTCGGCCAACGTGTTGGCTGGGCGCGAGGTGGTGATCGTATCCTCCGGCGCGGTTGCGGCCGGAAGGGCGATCGTGCCGCGCGCGCTGGAAGCCGGCGCGGCGATGGCAGCGCGGCAGGCGCTCGCGGCGCTGGGCCAGGCACAGCTGATCGGGCTCTGGCAGCGCTTTTTCGAGCGCCCGGTGGCGCAGGTGCTGCTGACCCATGATGACCTGCGCAACCGCCGCCGTTACCTCAACGCCCGCGCCACGCTCAACGAGCTGTTGCGGTTGGGCGCGCTGCCGGTGGTCAACGAGAACGACACCGTCTCGGTGGACGAGCTCAAGCTCGGCGACAACGACAACCTCGCTGCGACCGTAGCCGCGTTGATCGACGCCGATGTGCTGTTCATCGCCACCGATATCGACGGCCTGTACAGCGCCGACCCGCGTCGCGATCCGCAGGCGCGGCCGATCCATGACGTGCCGGAGTTGACCGTGGAGGTCCTGGCGATGGCCGGCGGCGCCGGCAGTGGCGCCGGTACCGGTGGCATGCACACCAAGCTGGAAGCCGCAGCCAAGGCCGGGCGGGTGGGCATCGAGACCTGCCTGTTCAACGGGCGCAGTGCCGAGGTGGTGCGTGCGCTCAGCCAGGGGCGGTTGTTCGGCACCCGCATCCATGCCGCGCAGACCCGGGTGGCCGCGCGCAAGTACTGGCTGCGGCACGCGCCGCTGGAGCCGGGCGCGATCCTGGTCGATGCCGGCGCAGCCGATGCGCTGCGCGGCAAGGGTGCCTCGCTGCTGCCTGGCGGGGTGCTGGGCGCCGAGGGCGACTTCCGTCGCGGCGACATGGTCGAGATCCGGCAGCGCCTTGATAGTGGTGAGGTCTGCCTGGCGCGCGGCGTCAGCCAGTATTCGGCCAGCGACATCCGCCGCCTCGCCGGGCGCCACTCGCGCGACATCGAGAGCGTGCTGGGCTACAACTACGGTGGCAACGTCATCCACCGCGACGATCTGGTGTTGCTGTAAAGCGTAAGAACATCCACGGTAGGGCCACGCCATGCGTGGCTGCGCAACCTGGGTCCGTTCGACATCCCCCGGCCACGCATGGCGTGGCCCTACCGTTTTTTCCGAGGATATTGAGATGGTCGCCAGCTCCACCACCGACATCCGCAGCCAGGCGCTGGCCTGCCGGGACGCTGCCCGGCAGCTGGCGCAGTTGTCTGCGTCGGCCAAGGCCGATCTGCTCGACGCGATGGCCGCCGCGCTGGAAGCCGATACCGATGCGATTCTCGCGGCCAACGCACGCGATCTTGCGGCGGCGACGGAAAAGGGCATCGGCACCGCGATGCTGGACCGCCTGGCACTGAACCCACAGCGTCTGGCCGGTATCGCCGCCGCGCTGCGCGAGGTCGCTGCGTTGCCCGATCCCGTCGGGCAGGTGACCCGCGATGACGTGCGTCCCAATGGCATCCGGGTGCAGAAAGTGCGCGTGCCGCTGGGCGTCATCGCGATGATCTACGAAGCGCGCCCGAACGTGACCGCCGACGCCGCCGCGCTGTGCATCAAGGCCGGCAACGGCGTGATCCTGCGCGGTGGCTCGGAGGCGATCCACTCCAACACTGCCATTGCCGCCTCGCTCAAGCGCGCGCTGCGCGAGGCGGGCGTCGCCGATGCCGCACTGACCCTGGTGGAGGATCTGCGCCGCGAGACCATGCTTGCCCTGCTGCAGCTCAACGATCTGATCGATCTGGCGATTCCGCGCGGTGGGGAAGGGCTGATCCGGTTCGTGGCCGAGCATGCCCGTGTGCCGGTGATCAAGCACTACAAGGGTGTCTGCCATCTGTACGTGGACCGCGCCGCCGACCCCGCGCTTGCGCTGCGCCTGCTGGTGGACGGCAAATGCAGCCGACCCTCGGCCTGCAACTCGCTGGAGACGCTTCTGGTCCATGCCGACCTCGCGCCGAGCTTCCTGCCGCTGGCCGCGCAGGCACTGGCCGAGCGCGGCGTGCGGGTGCGCGCCGACGCGGTGGCGCGACAGTGGCTGCCCGATGCCGAGCCGGCCAGCGAGGAGGATTACGCCGCCGAGTATCTGGATCTGATCATCGCCGTGCGCGTGGTCGATGACCTGGAACAGGCACTGACGCATATCCAGCAGTACAGCTCGGACCATACCGAAGTGATTGCCACGGAAGACGCCGCGGCAGCCGAGCACTTCGTGCATGCGCTGCGCTCGGCGGTGGTGATGGTCAACGCCTCCTCGCGCTTCTCCGACGGGGGCGAGCTGGGCCTGGGTGCGGAGATCGGCATCTCCACCACCCGCCTGCACGCCTATGGCCCGATGGGGCTGGAGGCGCTCACCGTCGAACGCTTCGTCGTCCGCGGCGAAGGCCAGACGCGCGCGTGACCCGGTAGAGCCGGCCGCTGGCCGGCTCCTTCGCATCCTGGCAATCCGTGGCGCCGGCCAGCGGCCGGCACGACCGGTCTGCCAACCCCCGCGCGATTACCGGTATGCGACCGCCAATGCCCCCGCGGTGACCCGTACCGGCCGCGCGTGCTCGTCCATGTGCAGCGTCACCGACTTGCCATCGGCCAGCGACGCGGCCACCGCCGCGCTCGCGCCGAGGTCGTGCGCCATCTCCTCGCGGGTCACATCGTCATGCGGCAGCCGGCGCTCTTTGCCGGTGAACCGCATGCGGTTGTACTCGGCCCAGGCGATCAGCAGCGCCGCGCAGCACACCAGCATCACCGGCAGCGCGATCACCACGAACGGATCGACCGTCTGCTTCTGTTCGTACAGCTGCGCCCACGCCATCCGCCCGCCGAGCAGCCACGAGATCAGCGTGACCAGCGGTGCCCACAGGTAGAAGTAGAACGCCCAGAAGGCGATGGTCACAAAGCCCCAGGCGGTGCGCTGCAGGCGCGGTTGCTGGCGCGGTTTCTGGATCAGCCGCGAATCGAAGCGGCGGGTGGATTTGACGGTGTTCATCGGATACCCCGGTCAGGACTGACCCAGACCGCGCGCTTGCCACGACGTTTGAACAACGTCTTGGGGAACGCCACCAGGGTCGTGAACAGACTGATGAGCCAGTACGCCATCGGGTACCAGATCACCCAGAAGTAGTTACGTCCAATATGCGTTTCGTAACGGCGGTCGATGATCAGGCTGCTGGCGAACTGCATCAGGCAGACCAGGGCCAGGATCACGCCATGCCACTGCGGCAGCAGCGTGGCGATGTACAGCTCCGGCGGCAGCACCATGAACTTGCCCACCGCCCACAGCACGATGATCGCCAGCATCGTGTAGGCCCACAGCACGCTGAGGATGTACTCCAGCAGCACGCCCCACATGCGGCGCTTGCGCCAGTGGAACAGCGAGCCGCCATGCCGCAGCAGCACTTCCACACCGCCCTGGGCCCAGCGCAGGCGCTGCCGCCACAGCCCCTTCAAGGTTTCCGGCATCAGGATGAAGCACAGCGCATTGGGCTCGTAACGGATGTCCCAATGGTCCAGCTGCAGGCGCCAGCTGATGTCGATGTCCTCGGTCACCATGTCATCGGACCAGTAACCGATCCGGTGCAGGGCCGTGCGACGGAACGCGGCAATCACCCCGGAGATGGTGAAGATGCGCCCGTACACCCGCTGCGCCCGCTTGATCATGCCGATGATCGAGGAGAACTCGGCCACCTGCAGCCGGCCCAGCAGGGTGGAGCGGTTGCGGATGCGCGGGTTGCCGGTCACCGCACCCACGCGCGGGCCCGAGGTCAGGTGCCACACCATCCAGTGCGTGGCGTACTCCTCCAGCATCGCATCGCCATCGATGCACACCAGGAACTCCGAGCGTGCGGCGAGTGCGCCCATGCGCAGCGCATTGGCCTTGCCCAGGTTGCGGTCCAGGTGCACCACCCGCAGCCGCGGGTGCAGGGCGGCCAGGGCATCCAGCCGCGCCCCGGTATCGTCGCTGCTGCCATCGTTGATGGCGATGACTTCGAAATCCGGGTAATTCTGCTTTAGCGCCGAGCCCAGCGTGTCGTCCAGATTCTCCGCTTCGTTGTGGCAGGGGATCAGGATCGAGGCGAACGGATAGACATCCATCGGCGGCGGGTCATTACGGTCACGGGCCTTTCGCTCGCGCCGGAAGAAGTAATACAGGCCGCCGGACATCCAGAAGAACGCCATCACCATCGGGTAGAAGAAGGCGAACTGGAACAGCGCGTAGAGAAGAGGATGCATGGCGACCTCACTTTTCCTCGTACGGGAAGCTGCGGGCCGACATGGCCGCGCGGGCGTCATACGTGGAGGGACGTCCGGCGATGAAGTCATCCGGATACCAGGCGAAATGACGCACGCCCTGCGCCTGCAGGCGACGGATCTGCGCGCGCAGGCGGTCGCCGGGGATCGGCTTGCCGGTGCGCCAGTCCAACGTCTGCAGCTCGAACATCGTCTGCGACAACTGCGGATCGTGCTGCTTCACCGCCACCACCAGCCGGTCCAGCCAGCGCTCCGGGCTGCGGCTGCCTTCCATCCACGGCATCGCCATCAAGGCGGTGTGGTCGTAGGCCTTGTTGAACAGGTCCAGGCGCTGGGCGAACCAGCTGGCGCTCTGCGGTTCCAGCACCGGCTGGGCATACAGGTTGCGCACGGTCCCCAGCTTGGGCCGCCAGCGTTGCGCGGCGTTGCGCAGCTCCAGGGTGAAGTCGATCAGCGCCTGTGTACGTGCGCCATCCTCGCCTTCGGGCGGCAACTGGGTCAGCTCGGTGTCGCGCAGGTAGGCGTCATCGTGGAAGAGCAGGCCCTCGAAGTACGAGTTGATCGCCAGGTCTTCGTAGATGTCATCGATGATCCGGCGGACGTGCGGCCGGGTGAAATCCAGCCGGAAGATGCCATCGCTTTCCGGGCTCTCGATGGCCAGGGCCTTGCGGATGGCCGGGTCTTTGAGCTCGTAACCCAGCACCGGCAGCCACGCATACACCTTGACCCCGGCGCGCGTCTTGAGCTGCCATGCCACGCGGTTGAACAGATCCGCACGCATCGGCAGGTGGCGGTTGGGGAAGTACAGCGCATCGGCCGAGCCGTTGCCGTCCGGATCGGCGAAGGCCTGCAGGAACACGTGGGTCGGGCCGATCTTCTTGACCCGATCGATCAGCGCATCCAGGTTCTTGCCCTGTTGCACCGGATTGGCATCGTAGACCGCATCCAGGTCGATCTGCAGCGCACGCATGCCATCGCGTTCCACATCCCGGCGCAGTTCGTAGGCCAACTGAACCACGGTCGGGTTGTTGGTCACCAGCAAGCGCGCCAGGCCATGCAGATCACGTTTGACCGGCGTGCTGCGCCCTTCCAGATCGAACGAGACCGGCATGCCCAACTGCTCGGCGATATCGTTGCTCAACGCGTTGTAGGCGGCGTACGGCCATACGATCGCCTTCGGGGTGACCCCGACATTGCGCTGGATGCGCTCCACGCTGCGGCCCAGGTCGGCGCGCAGGCGGGCTTCGTACTCGGCAGCGGTTTCATAGGTCTTGCGGGTCGGGTCGTAGATGCGCGTGATCACCGCCGGCGTGGAGTTGCCCTGCGGGTTGGACTGCACGCCATGGTGCAGGTTGTCGGTGTGGCTGGCCAGTTCGATCAGCCCGCTCTTCTGCATCTCGCGCAGCTGCGCCCAGGTCAGGAAATCATCGCGGGTGAACGGGCGGTAGCCGTAATCGATCTGGCGCCCGGCCGGCATGTCCACGTAATCGGTGATCACGGCGACCAGCGCCGGATAGTTGTAGGCGCGCAGCAACGGGAAGACCTTGCTGTACACACTGCGCAGGCCGTCATCGAAGGTCAGCAGCACCGGCTTGGGCGGCAGCGGCGTGCCGCCCTGCGAGGCGGTGATCAGCTGCGACAGCGACACCGGGTGATACCCGTGCGCGGACAACCAGTCCAGGTGCGCGGCGAAGTTCTGCGTGCTGACGGCATACGCATCCGGGTCGCCGCGTTCGGCCACCTCATCGCGGACGTCGTGGTAGCTGAGCACCAGCAGCCCGTTATCGGCCGCATCAAGCATGGCGGGTCGTTGCTGGGCCTGGGCCGGCAGCACGACGGTGAGCAGGGCCAGCAACAGCCAGTGGGTCCAGCGTTTCAAGTCCATGTGCCGCATGTCATTCTCCCCACCGCAGGCCGGCATCCAGGCCGATGTGTCGTTCACGCTGCCCGTCATAGACCGGTCGCGACCAGCTGATGCCGTACTCGAAAATGCGTCCTTCGCCGAGCTGCCATTCGTGGCGGTACTCCGCCGAGGGCACGATCGCGCTGCCATACCCTTGCTGCCAGTACTGGCCCACCGAGACCGTCAGGCGATGCCGGAAGTGGCGTTCGTAGTGGCGCCACAGCTGCTGGTCCACGCGCAGGCCGATTTCCACCGAGTGATCCTCGGACGGATTGAAGTAGGGCACGTCGTCGCGGCTGCCGCGGCTGGCGTACAGGCTGCCAAGGCCGTCCAGGAACACGGTGGGCCGCGTCATCAGGCGCTGCTCGATGGCGGTGCTGACGGTATCGCGGCGGTTGCCGTCGTCGTAGCGGAACTGGCTGGCGCCCAGGCTCCAGTGGGTGCGTTCATCGCGACGATAGTCCGCCGCCAGGGCGATGCTGTCGGCGGTGATGCCCGAGACACGTGCCTGCATCGAGGCATCCGGATCGTTGCGTGCGGCCGTGATGCCGGCATGCCATTGATCGCTGAACTGCCAGCCGAACCCGGCGCTGAGGCCGGTATCGCCGATGTGGTCATTGGCGCGGTTGACGAAGGCTTCGGCATCGGCGTGCCCGTAGCGGTAGCGCGTGCCCACGCCGACCCGCAGCGGGTCGATGGTCTGGTCCTGGAAATCCACGCTGCGCCGGTCGGCGAAGGCGACCAGCCGCCAGCGGTCGTCCAGGACCGGCGACTGCACTTCCACGCCGTAACGGCCGTCGTCGTTGCCCAGCGGTGAGGCTCCGCCACCGCCGGAGCTGCGGCCGCCTTCGGCGTAGGCATGCCATTGCCAGCCGCGATGCGCACGCCAGCTGCGGTCCATGCGCTGCACGGAAGGCTGGTTGGGGTAGGCGGCAAGCAGGGTGTCGTGGAGGGGGCGCGCCAGGTCATCGCGCTGGATCTGCACGTAGGCGTCGTACTGGCCCAGCCGCGCCGGGACGTCACGCGGGTCCAGCGTGTTGGCCATGCTGTAGCGCTCCAGCGCCCGGCGTGGCCAGCCGCGCATCAGGTAGATGTTGCCCAGCGAGGACTGCGTGCCGGTGTTGCCCGGCCCGATCTCGACCATCTTCTCCAGGTCATGTTGGGCGGTGGGCAGGTCGCCGCTGTAAGCGCGCACCATGGCCAGGTTGAGATCGGCCTCGTAGCGCGGCCAGTTCGCATACGGCGCTTTGGCACCGTTTGCCCAGCGCCAGGCCGGCTCATCGGCCTGCCACTTCTTCAGCAGGGCGATGGCGGTATCAGCCTGCTCGTCTTCCAGATAGGCGTAGGCCAGTTCCGACCGCGCCTGCGGCAGCGACGGATCGGCCTTGAGCGCCGCTTCCAGTACGGGGATCGCCTCGGCGGGATGCTGGGTGGCCATCAGCGAATCGCCGACGGCGGCCAGCAGGTAGTTGGGAACGGGGTGCCCCTCGGCGAGCAGGCTGCGGTACTCATCGCGTACCTGTGCATGGCGGCCCAGCCGGTTGAGCAGGATCAGGCGGTCGTAGCGGATTCTCAGCGGGGCCTGCTGCACGGTGGTGCCGTCGCGCTCGAGGTACTGCTGCATCTGCACCAGGGCCGCATCGGCTTCATCCAGGCGGGTGTCCTCGCTGGGGCCGTAGGCCAGGCTCCAGCCCACGAGTTTGGCCAGGTAATTGCCTTCCAGCCGTTCTTTCTGGGCGGCGTCGAACAGGTCCGGTCGTGCCAGGTACAGCTGCCAGGCGCGGTGCGCGTTGCCGATGTCGGACAGGGTCAGCACCTGCAGCCGATACAGCAGTTCGTCGTCGGGCGATTGCACCCGGGCCCGCTCGATCACGGCCAGCGCATCCAGCCAATGGGCCTGGTCACGGTAGTGGCCGATCTCGGCCAACGCATCCGCCCGCGGGTCGGCGGCTGCCGGAGCCGGAGCGGAGAAAGCGAGTGCGGCGCATGCCAGGCCGACGCTGAGCGCCAGCGGCCGATGGTCGTACATGGAACCCCCCTTGGAGCGTCCTTTCAAAAGTGCGTAGCGTCAAAAGTGTGACGCACATCACATGCCAATCGTGCCTGACTGCGCAGTTGTTGCCAAATCGTTAAGACGCGGGTACGACCGATCAGCCCCCGGGTGGAACCCGGAGGGGAGAGGCAAGTCATTGAATTGCTACACGTTCAACCCATGTCGCCAGCATGGAAAGCGCACTCCATCGCGATGAAGCTGTTCAGCCGGCTGGCGGCGCCAGCGGCTCCGAACACTGCCCGGTGCAGCACACCGGGTCAGTTAGCGACACGCTACGTCAGCAGTTGCGCACAACGCGTGTAGATGGACGCGCCAGCGGCGCTTACCACTGGTCTTCGAGCTTCTGCGGTTTGCAGGCGACCCACGAGGCGCACAACAGCACCACCGCGCACAGCACCAGGAAAGCAAACGGCAGGTGCCAGCCGTTGCTGACGGCATGCAGCCAGCCGAACAGGAACGGGCCCAGGCAGCTGAAGGCATAGCCCACGCCCTGCATGAAGCCGGACAACGCGGCAGAGCCGGCGGGCGTGCGGGTACGCAGGTTGATCAGGGTCAGCGCCAGCGGGAAGGTGGACGGCCCGATGCCGAGCAGCACCGCCCACAGCCACGGGGCCTTCATCGGCGCGAACAACAGGCCGGCGAAGGCGATCAGGAACGCGCTGAAGCCGATCAGCACCAGCCCGAACGGGTTGCGCAGGCGCACGGCCAGGGCCGGCATGGTCAGCGACGGCAGCAGGCCGCAGGCCGCGAAGATGGCCACCATGATGCCGCCGAAGGCCGGCGTCGCACCGGCTTCCACCACGATCCTCGGCAGCCAGGTGAACATCGAGTACGTCATCAGCGAGGTCATGCCGAACATCAGCGTCATGCCCCAGGCCAGCGGGGTTTTCCAGACCTTGCCGTGCGGCGCGCTGGACGGATCGTTGGCCGCGCTGATCGTGTCCGGGTGCGGCCGTGCACGCGAGAGCATCAGCCACGGCAGCGCCGCGGCCAGCGACATCAGCGCCCAGATGCCCAGCGACACACGCCAGCCCGCCTGCTGCGCGACCGGGACCGCCAGCAGGGCCGGCATCATCGTGCCGATCTGCAACACGGTGATGTAGAGCGTGCTCATGGTGCCCACGCGGTTGGCGAAGTAGCGCTTCACCAGCGGCGGTACCACCACGTTGCCGATGCCCATGCCGGCCAGCGCCACCACCGAGCCGAACAGCAGGCTGCCCACGCCGCCGGCCATCGACCGCAGCAGCAGCCCTGCGGTGGCCAGGCTCATGGCCAGCAGGGCGGTCCGTTCCAGGCCCAGGCGACGCGCCACTGCCGGGGTAGTCACGCCGAACAGGGCGAACGCTGCGGTCGGCAGCATGCCAAGCACGCCGGTCATGGTGGTGCCGAAGCCGAAGGTCTGGCCGAGCACATCCAGCAGCGGGGTCAGCGAGGTGACCGCGGTGCGCAGGTTCAACGCGGCCAGCAGGATCGCGGCGAATGCAAGAAGGCGCCCGTGCAGCAGGGACTGGGACGGTGGGGTGGGGTGAGTCATCAGCATGTTTCCTGACAGGTGGCGCACTGCGGCCATGCCGGCGCGCGGGTGCAACGGCAGAGACCGGCCAGTGGCCGGCAGCTGCGGGGTAGGGGACTGGGCCGCTGCCGTAAGCAGGGCCAGGACCGGGCATTGTACGGGTTCGATCCCGACAGGTCGCGCAGTGTGGGGCGAGATGATGCGGCGCCGACGCGACAGGCCCGGCCGCGGGCACGATGCCGCGCCGCGCGCAGTGCGAGGCGCTACGTGTGAAAACGCCTTCACAACAAGGGCCACGCGGTCCCCTTCCATGTGCGCTGCGTCAAAAAAATGACTATTTAGGAAAATCCCTACAAGCGAGCGGGTAGTTCTCTTACGGGGTGGGTGGGGTTTTTGACGGTTCTCATGTCGCGAATAGCTCTTAAATTGGCGGGCCTCCATAGGGGCGGTCTATAGCGAACGATGGTTCGTGCCAGCCCACGTTCGAGATCCTGCATGCCAAACAACGCACTACCCACCCCGGCTCGCGCCGGTATGCACCGCGCTTCCCGGCGCACCCTGCTCCTGGCCCCGCTGGCCCCGCTGGCCGCCGCCGTCGCATTGATCTGCACGCCGGTGCATGCCCAGCAGCTGCCCGCCCCCGATCAGGAGCTGCTTCGCCAGCAGGAGCGGGAACGCGCCCTGCGCGAGCAGCTTGAAACCCGGCCCGATGCACGTCTGCAGGACGCACCGGTGGCCGCACCGGAGCGGCTGCCCCAGGACGAAGCACCCTGCTTCGTGATCAACCGGATCACCCTGGAAGGCGAGCAGGCCGACCGTTTCCAGTGGGCGTTGCCCGCAGCCAACGGCAAAGGCGATCCGGCGCTCGGCCGCTGCCTGGGCACCGCAGGCATCAACGTGGTGATGTCGCGGGTACAGAACGCGATCGTCGAGCGCGGCTACGTCACCACGCGCGTGTTGGCCCAGCCGCAGGACCTCACCACCGGCACGCTGGCACTGACCGTGGTGCCCGGCACGCTCCGCCAGATCCGTTTCGCCGAGGGCACCCATCGCGACGCCACCCTGTGGAACGCGATCCCGGCACGCAGTGGCGACCTGCTCAACCTGCGGGATATCGAACAGGGGCTGGAGAATTTCAAGCGCGTGCCGACCGCCGAGGCCGACATCCAGATCAGCCCGGCCGAAGGCGCCGACGCCGCACCTGGCCAGAGCGACCTGGTGGTGCAGTGGTCGCAGCAACGGCTGGTCCGCTTCAACCTCAGCCTGGACGATTCCGGCAGCAAGGCCACCGGCAAGACCCAGGCCGGTGCGACGATGTCGCTGGACCACGCGCTGCGCCAGAACGACCTGTTCTACGTCAACCTCAACCATGACGTGTTCAGCGGCGGCAAGCGCGGCACCAAGGGCTTCACCTTCCACTACTCCGTGCCGGTCGGCTACTGGCTGTTCGGCGCCACGCGCAGCGGCTACGAGTACGAGCAGACCGTGGCCGGCAACCAGCAGTCGTATCTCTACAGCGGCGAGAGCTACAACGCCGAAGTACGGGCCACGCGCCTGCTCTTCCGCAACGCGAGCAGCAAGACCAGCATGTATCTGCGTGCCTGGGAGCGCGACTCGCGCAACTTCATCGACGACACCGAAATCCTGGTCCAGCGCCGGCGCATGGGCGGCTGGGAGCTCGGCCTGAACCACCGTCATTTCATCGGCCAGGCCACGCTCGATGGCACCGTCGGCTTCCGCCGTGGCACCGGGGCCTTCGGCTCGATCGCAGCACCCGAGGAGCTGTTCGGTGAAGCCACCTCGCACCCGAAGATCTACTTCGCCGACGCGCAGCTCAGCCTCCCGTTCCAGCTCGGCCAGCAGCGCCTGCGCTACACCGGCAGCTGGCGAGCGCAATGGAACCGTGGCGGGCTGGTGCCGCAGGACCGCTTCGCGATCGGTGGCCGCTACACCGTGCGCGGCTTCGATGGCGAGATGTCGCTGATGGGCGAGCGCGGCTGGTTGATCCGCAACGATATCGGCCTGGCCCTGGGCGGCGGGCAGGAATTCTACGTCGGCGCCGATTACGGCCATGTCGGCGGCAGCGCCACGCAATGGCAGGTAGGCAACGACCTGGCGGGCAGCGTGATCGGCCTGCGTGGGTCGTATCGCGGCCTGTACTGGGACGGCTTCGTCGGCGCCCCGCTGAAGAAGCCCTCTGGTTTCCAGAACGCCTACACCGTCACCGGATTCACCCTGAGCTGGTCGTTCTGATTTCAGTGCGGGCGCGTTCGCGCCGCACCGACCGCACGCATACAAAGGAATTGTCATGAACAAGCATCTGTACCGCCTCGTGTTCAACCACGCCCTCATGCTCTGGCAGGTCGCCGCGGAGATCACCCCGCGCCCCGGCGGCGCCGGTACCGGGCAGGATGGCGATCGCACGGCGGCACTGCGCCCGATGGCGTTCGCGCTGTGGGTGATGCTGGGCTGGGTAGGCGTAACCGGCCTGGCGGCGGCGCAGGTGGTCGCGGACCCGAATGCCCCCGGGAACCAGCGCCCGACCGTGCTGGAAACCGCCAACGGCACGCCGCAGATCAATATCCAGACGCCGAGTGCTGCCGGTGTTTCGCGCAATACCTACCAGCGCTTCGACGTTGACCAGCAGGGCGCCATCCTCAACAACTCACGCGGCAATACGCAGTCGCAGCTCGGTGGCTGGGTGCAGGGCAATCCGTGGTTGGCCGGCGGCACCGCACGGGTGATCCTCAACGAGGTCAATGGCGCCAACCCGAGCCAGCTGCGCGGCTATGTGGAAGTGGCCGGCGACCGCGCGCAGGTGGTGATCGCCAACCCGGCCGGCATCGATTGCGATGGCTGCGGCTTCATCAACGCCAACCGCATCACCCTGACCACCGGCACCCCGATGTTCAATGGCGGTGCGCTGGAGGGATACCGCGTGCAGGGCGGAGCGATCCACATCTTCGGTGCCGGCATGGATGCCAGCCGGGTCGACTACACCGATTTGATCGCACGCTCGGTGCAGCTCAATGCGGGCCTGTGGGCGCAGCAGCTGCAGGTCACCACCGGCGCGAACACGGTGAGCGCCGATCTGGGCCGCGTGCAGGCGCAGGCCGCCGAAGGCAATGCGCCGCAGTACGCGCTCGATGTGGCCCAGCTGGGCGGCATGTACGCCAACAAGATCCTGCTGATGGGCACCGAGCACGGCGTGGGCGTGCGCAACGCGGGCAACCTCGGGGCGCAGACCGGCGAACTGGTCGTGACTGTCGATGGCCGGCTGGAAAACACCGGCAAACTGCAGGCGCGCGACGATACGCGTATCGCTGCCAGCGGCGGTGTGCGCAACGAAGGGCTGGTCAGTGCCGGGCGTGAACTGAACCTGCGCACCGGTCAGGATCTGGACAACACGGGTGGCCAGCTCAATGGCACCCGTCTGGACCTGGAGGCGGCCTCGCTGGTCAACCGCGGCGGCAGCATCGAACAGGCTGGCGTGCAGGTCCTGGCGGTGCAGAGCGGGCGCCTGGAGAACCGTGACAAGGGCAGCATCGGCGCACTGGCCCGGCAGGACGGTACGGCGCCGACCTCACCGGGCGATGGCGACGGCACGGGCAGCCCGGGCACGGGAACCGGAAGCGGCAACGGTGGCACCGGTGGCAGCACCCCGGGCTCGACGCCGCCGGCCACCGCGCCGCTCGCACAGGGCCGCGTGGTGATTGCCGGCGTGCTCGACAACGATGCCGGCGCGGTCCTTGCCGGAGGTGATATCGATCTGCGCGCGGGCCACGTGGACAACGACGGCGGTCGCCTCGGGGTGCGCGATCTGGCGGTGGAGGGGGGCGGCCTGTCCAACCGGCAGGGCGAGCTGACCACGGGGCGTGACCTGCGCGTGCAGGGCCAGGCGCTGAACAACGACGCCGGCGTCATGAACGTCGGCGGCGCGCTTGATGCGCGCACCGTGCAGCTGTCCAACCGCAGCGGCACGATCGCCCACAGCGGCAGCGCACCTGCGCAGCTGCAGGTGGCGGGCACGTTCGACAACACCGGCGGCAGTCTCGCCAGCAACGCTGCCTCGCTGGCACTGACCAGCGCGGTGCTGGTCAACACCGATGGCAAGCTGATGCACGCCGGCAGCGACGGCCTGCAGCTCACCAGCGGCATGCTGGACGGCCAGCGCGGCGAGATCGCCACGGCCGGCACACTTACCCTGCGCGCAGGGACGGTCGATCACCGCCAGGCGGAACTGCAGGCCGGCACGCTCGATGTCCAGGTCGATACGCTCGACAACCGTGGCGGCCAGCTGTTGGCCACCGGCAGCGAGGGCAACCGTATCGGGGCAACCACTGCACTGGACAACGACGGCGGCACGCTCGCCAGCAACGGCGATCTGGCCATCGACACCCCCCTGCTGCGCAACGCGGGCGGCCAGGTGCAGCAGGCCGGCAGCGGCCGTTTGGATATCAACGCCACAACGCTGGCCGGGGCGGGCGGCAAACTGCTGAGCAATGGCGCGCTGCAACTGCAGGGCCAGGCGATTGACGTCTCCGGCGGCATCACCTCGGCGGCGCGCATGGCGATCGACGCCGGGCAGCTGGACAACCGTCATGGCGAACTGATCGCCACCGGCACCGACGCGCTGGCCCTGCGGGTGACCAACGCGCTGCTCAACGAGAACGGCCAGATCATCGGTAATGGTGCGCTCGCCGTACAGGCTGGGAGCCTGGCCAACCGCGACGGCAAACTGCTGGCGGCAGGTGAGGCGGCCTCCACGCTGCAGGTGAGCGGCGCGATCGACAACCAGCGCGGCACACTGGCCAGCGCCGGTGATCTGAGCCTTCGGGCCGGCCAGCTGGACAACCAGGCCGGCACGGTCCAGGCGGCCGGCGACAGTGCATTGCAGCTGGGCGTGGACGGCCTGCTCGACAATCGCCAGGGCGGCCTGGTCGCCTCCGGCGGTGCGCAGCAGCTGCGCGCCGGCAGCCTCGACAACCGCGGCGGCACCGTCAACGCGGGCGATACGCTGGACGTGGCGGTGACGCAGGCGCTGGACAACAGCGCCGGCACCGTCGCTGCCAACGGCACGCTGCAGGTGCAGGCCGGCCGCATCGTCAACCGTGACGCCGGCACGCTGGCGTCCATCGAGGGCGATGTCACGCTCGACAGCGCGAGCGATATCGACAACACCGCCGGTGTGATCCAGGCCGAACGTGCGCTCTCGGTCGCCAGCCAGGGACTGGCCAACGTGCGCGGCACCCTGGCCGGTGCATCCCTTGCACTGGACACCGGCCTTGGCAGCGTGGACAACAGCGAGGGCATCATCGCCGCCACCGCCGGCACGCTGGATGTCCGCAGTGGTGCGCTGGAGAACCGCGCTGGCCTGCTGCAGTCCAGTGCGGCGATGCGCATCGATACTCACGGCCAGCGGCTGGGCAATACCGACGCGGGCGCGCGCGGTGGCATCGTCAGCGGTGCCGGGCTGACCCTGCGTGCCGGTGAGCTGGACAATCGTGCCGGCCTTGTCCAGGCGCAGACGGCGCTGGACGCGCGGCTGGCCACGCTGGACAACCGCAGCGGCGGGCAGGTCGGCAGCGGGGCCTCGCTGCTGCTGCAGGCGCAGCGCGTGGACAACAGCGGCGGCCGCCTGCAGGCCACCCGGAATCTGACCCTGGATCTGAGCGGTGAGCTGGTCAACCAGGCCGGCCTGGCCGTGGCCGGTGGCGATCTGGTCGCCCATGCCGCGCGCATCGACAACCGCGCCACCGCTGGCGGCAGCACTGCACTCGGCCTGCAGGGCGGCAGCGTGGACCTCGCCGCCGCGCAGATCGACAACAGCACCGGCATGATTGCCGCCGACCAGCGCATCGCGCTGCAGGCCGGCGATGCACTGTTCAACCAGCAGGGGCTGGTGTCTTCGGCGGGCAGCCTGGACGTGCGCGCCGGCCAGGTCGGCAACGCCGATGGCACGCTGCTGTCGGCGGGCAACCAGACGCTGCATGCCAACGCACTCAATGGCACGGGCCGGGTGTTGTCGCAGGGCGATCTGGTGCTGGCCTTGCAGCAGGATTACCGCAACGATGGCCAGATCACCGCCAACGGCAAGGCCACGGTCTCCACGCAGGGGCTGTGGACCAACGCGGGCAAGGTGCAGGCCGGTGATCTGGACCTGCACGCCGGCCAGATCGACAACCTGGCCACTGGCGAGATCAGCGGCATCCGCACCCAGGTGCGCGCCGATGGCGTGCTCGGCAACCGCGGGCTGATCGACGGCGTGGATACCCGCGTCGATGCCGATGTGATCCTCAACGTAGGCACCGGCCGCATCTACGGCGACCGCCTGTCGATCGGTGCCACCACCCTGGTCAACAGTGATGAAACGCTGGAGGGCGTCACCCGCGCAGCCACCATTGCTGCGCGTGAGCGCCTGGACATCGGCGCCGGCTCCGTGGTCAACCGCGAGCAGGCGCTGATCTTCAGTGCCGGCGGTGGCGACAATGCACTCAACATCGGCGGTGCGCTGGATGCGCAGGGCCATGCAGTCGGTCGCGCCGGCTCGGTGCACAACGCCAGCGCGACCATCGAGTCGCTGGGTGGCTTGAGTATCGATGCCACGCGCCTGCTCAACAGCAACGAGCATTTCGCAACCACTGAAGTGATGGTGGTGGGCCCGACCAAGAAGCTGTACATCCAGCCCAAGGGCACGCCCGGCATGCATGATGCCAGCGAGTTCACCTGGTCCAGCTGGAGCCGTGCCGGCAAGTACTGGTGGAAGAACGGCAACGGCGACGTCAAGGACTGGACCCAGTACGACGTCACCCACACCGAGTACGAAACCCAGGTCACCTCCAGCGCGCCGGGTCGCATCATTTCCGGCGGCAACATGACGCTGCGTGGCGATGAGCTGATCAACGACAAGAGCCAGATCCTGGCCGGCGGCGCGTTGCTGGGCGATCTCGGCAACCTCCGCAACATCGACGCATTCGGCGAGTACCGGGTGCACGAGGAAGGCACCAGCCAATACACCTACAGTCGCTGGCGCGGTGGTTTCAAGCGCTATCACGAGCGCAAGTGGGACCGGAAGATCGCCTATCGCCCGGCCGATGAAGTGCGCACCATCAATCTGGGCGTGACCCGCACCGAACAGAACACCCGCGACGGTGGCAGCGGCTACCAGGTGGGCGGGGTCAGCACGGGTTCCGTCGGTGGGCAGGTCGGGGGTGCGGCCGATGCCGGTGCCGTGGGTGGGCAGCGCCAGGTGACCGAAGTCAGCGCCAGCGTGGCCTCGCTGGCCGGTCCCGGCAGCACGGCGGGCACCGGTGCGCAGGGCGCGGCGGGCAACCAGCCGACCGTGATCCGCACCATCGGCGTGGAGGCCGAACTGCCGCAGAGCAGCCTGTTCCAGAGCGGGCCGAATGCCGGCCAATACCTGGTCGAAACCGATCCGCGTTTTGCCGATTACCGCAACTGGCTCGGTTCGGAGTACCTGCTGCAGAAGATGGGCGTGGACCCGGCCAACGTGCAGAAGCGGTTGGGCGATGGGTTCTACGAACAGAAGCTGGTCCGCGATCAGGTCGCCCAGCTCACCGGCCGCCGCTTCCTGGATGGCTATGCCGACGATGAAGCGCAATACCGCGCGCTGCTCGACAATGCGGCCACCATCGCCGACGCATGGGGCCTGCGCCCCGGCGTGGCGCTGACCCCGGCACAGATGGCCCAGCTCACCAGCGACATCGTCTGGCTGGTCGAGCAGCGCGTGACCCTGGCCGATGGCAGCACCACCACCGCACTGGTTCCGCAGGTATATGTTCGCGTGCGCCCCGGTGATATCGACGGCACCGGCACGCTGCTGGCCGGCCGCTCGGTGGAGCTGAACCTGCGCGGCGACCTGGTCAACAGCGGGACCATCGCCGGCCGCACCGCGGTGAAGATCGACGCGCAGAACCTGCGCAACCTGGACGGCCGCATCAGCGGTGACACGGTCAGTGCCAACGCGCGTACCGATCTGGACAACCTCGGCGGCCTGATCGATGCGCGCAGCGTGCTGGTCGCCAGTGCCGGCCGCGATCTCAACATGGTCACCACCACCCGCAGCGGTCAGAACACCGCGGGGTTGAGCGACTTCAGCAGGACCAACATCGACCGCGTGGCCGGGTTGTTCGTGAGCGACCAGGGCGCCACGTTGCTGGCCAAGGCCGGTCGCGACCTGCGCATGGACGGCGCCCAGGTGGTCAATGCCGGCGCACAGGGCCAGACCCTGCTCGCGGCGGGCCGCGATCTCTCCCTGGGCACGGTCACCGAGGCACGCCAGGAAAACAATGTCCGCAACAACGACAATTACCTGCGCCAAGGCTACGAGCGCGAGGTCGGCACTACCATCGACGCAGCTGGCGCGGTGCAGCTGCAGGCCGGCCACGACGTGGACCTGCGCGCCGCGCAGGTCTACAGCAGCGATGGCGCGATTTCGGTGAGGGCCGACAACGACGTCACCATCGCTAGCGGCGAGCAGAGCAACAACTGGAGCGAGGGCCGCAAGCACACCCATCGCGGGCTGTTGAAGTCCACCACCAACACCACGCGCGACAGCCTGGAGGAAACCCAGGCCATCGCCAGCACGCTCAGCGGGCACCAGGTGGCGGTGCGCGGCAACAACATCACCGTGACCGGCAGCAACGTGGTCTCCGATGCGGGTACGGTGCTGCTGGCCGACAATGATCTGACCGTGGAGGCGGCGACCAACACGCGCGGCGAGAGCCACTACAAGCGCAAGGATGAAAGCGGCTTCCTCTACAACGGCGGCGTCGCGTTCACGGTCGGCACGCAGATGCAGAGCCGCGATGCCAAGGACGTGAGTACCAGTGCCGCGGCGTCCACCATCGGCTCCACCGCGGGCAACGTGGTGATGGTGGCGGGCAACAACTACCGCCAGGTTGGCAGCCACGTCGTCGCGCCCGAGGGCGACATCGACATCCATGCGCGCAAGGTCGACATCGTGGAGGCCCGCGAGACCGGCGTCGCCACCCAGGAGGACAAGTTCCGCCAGGCCGGCCTGACGGTGGCGCTGACCGCGCCGGTGATCTCGGCGATCCAGAGCGCCGAGCAGATGAAGAAGGCGGCCAGCCAGACCGACGACAGCCGCATGAAGACGCTGGCGGCGGCGACCACCGTGCTCAATACGGCGGCAGCGGTGGGTGCGGTGCAGGCCGATCCGGGCGCGGCGGGCGGCATCAACATCTCCATCACCGTGGGCGGCGCACGCAGCGACAGCAAGACCACCACCACGCATGACAACGCAGCCGGCTCCAGCATCACCGCGGGCGGCGACGTGCGCATCAGTGCCACGGGCGCGGGCAAGGATTCGGATCTGACCGTGATTGGCAGCACCATCAACGCCGGCAACAACGCCTACCTGCGGGCCGATGGCGATATCGCCCTGCTGGCGGCGAAGAACACGCAGGAAACCGATCGCAAGAGCAGCGCGGCCAGCGGTGGTGTCGGCGTGGCCATCAGCATCGGCTCCGGCGGTGCCAGTGCGGGCATCACCGCCAACGCCAGTGGCTCCAAGGGCAAGGGCGAGGGCACCGACGTGCAGTGGACCAACAGCCACGTCAACGCCGGCAACACGCTGGTGCTCGAATCCGGTGGCGACACCACCCTGCGTGGCGCGGTGGCCAGCGGCCGCGAGGTGATCGCCGATATCGGCGGCGACCTCAACATCGAGAGCCTGCAGGACACCTCCACCTTCCACAGCAAGGACACCAGTGTCGGCGGCAGTGTCACGGTCGGCTTGGGCTTCTCCGGCAGCGCCAGCTACGGCAACACCAAGGTCGATGGTGACTACGCCAGCGTTGTCGAGCAGAGCGGGATCAAGGCGGGCGACGGTGGCTACCAGGTGCGCGTAGGCGGCAATACCGATCTGATCGGTGGCGTGATCGCCTCCAGCGAGCAGGCCATCGCCGACGGTCGCAACCAGCTGATCACCAGCACATTGAGCGTGCGCGATCTGGACAACCGCAGCGATTACAAGGCCAGCAGCCTGAGCCTGTCCGGCGGCTTCAGCAAGAGCGGCACAGGCGGCCCGTCCAATGGCGGCAACAGCGGCCGTGGCAACGACGGCACGCCTGGGTCCACCGGTGCAGCCGGGCAGGGCAGCAGCTGGTCGTGGCAGAACTATGGCAACGATGCCAGCGCCGCCGCACCCGGCTATGCCAGCGACAAGGGCAGCGATGCCAGCACCACCCGCAGCGGCATCAGCGCAGGCGCGCTGACCATCACCGATGGCAACGCGCAGCTGGCCAAGACCGGCAAGAGCATCGACGACACCCTGGCCAGCCTCAATCGCGGTGTGCTCAGTGGCGACGATGCCAACGGGCTGATCCGTAACTGGGATCCGGTGGAGCTCGCGCAGAAGGTGCAGGCCGAAGCGCAGATCAGCGCAGCGTTCACCCAGCAGGCGCACAGTGCCGTGGGCAGCTATGTGGCCAGCCGCGGCGCCAGCATCAAGGAGCGTTACGAACACGCCGACACGCCGGAGCAGAAGGCTGCGCTGCAGGCTGAAGCCGATGAACTGCGCACGCAGGAGAAGATGCTCAACATCCTGATCGGCGCGGTGACCGGCTCGGCGACCAGCGCGGTCTCCAAGGAGGCGCTGGCCAGTGCGGCGGACTGGATGCGGCAGGAGATGATCAAGAACTCGCAGTTGTTCCCGGGTGTCACCGACGGCGTGACGACACTGGACAACATCCACGGAAAGAGTGCCGGTGTGGATGGCGATGAGTTCAAGATCGGGGGAACCCGCGTGGACCTGGATCAGCTGTGCGGACCTGGCAGCATCCGCTGTGCAACGAATCCAGACGGCACACTTGCCCTGGATTCGCTGGGACGCGTGCAGTTCGACGATAAACAGGGGGGATTGACCCTCGCCCAGTACCTAGCGTCGGAGGAAGGCAAGAAACTGGGCGGCGTAACTGGGGGTATCCAAGGCTGGACAGGGACGCTGCGAGGCGACCCCTACAAGCCAGGAGACTGGCAGGACAGGCTGATCGAGTACTTCGCCGGCCCGCATGACATGATCGGCGGGCAACTTGCAGGGTTGTACGATGAGCAGGGGAATGCACGTCGTGGCCGTTCATGGGCGCTGTCCACCTTCCACGAAGGCTGGACCGTCGTCGCGATTCCCGTGGCGGCTCCCTTCGCAATGGCGAAGGCGCTGCCGCCCCAGGTCTGGTCCGCGATCTCCATTCTTGCCGGTGCCAGTCGATGACATCCCTCCTCAATCCCTCAAAGAAAAGGTACGTCAGCATGAGTTCCCCGCGTGCAGGAAACAGGCTCCTACTTGCCTGTGTAACGTTGATGCTCGCCAGTTGTGGCATCGGCGGTATGTGGATGAATGGAGATCCGTCCGTGGGCAGGAACATCGTTCCACCGCGCGATCATTGGCAGAAAGCAGGCAATGACCCCGCGGCCCGCAGTGCGGACTGGCTCGGTTGTGGCGGGGCGGACAGCGGCGGTTACAACGTCGCCACGTCGGATGGATCGAGCTCTGCGGTGATCCAGCAGGCGATGAGCCGCAAGTTCGACGACATGCAGCGTTGCATGATGTCCCGCGGGTATCAATACACGGGCTCCTGCGAAGGCGATATACGCAGTCAATATCCCGCATGCCAGAAGTAAGGCGTCTGCGGACATCCTGGACGAAACGCATGAAGCAGGTTCGAAGGCGAAGCTGTACGGGGTTCGGTCTGCTGATGGCGGTAGCGGTCATGACGGGCTGCACCGCGGGCAACGGGCGCTTATGCGGCCCGCAGACGCCGCGCGCCTACTGTGACAAGAAAACCTACGACGCCTTGGCCAATCCCCCTTCGCAGCGCGACAGCTGGGCGGCGGGCGAGGCCGATGCCTCGCAACTGGGGGCGGCGTGGGTGGCATGCGGCGGCATGGCGAACGGCAATGTCGGCATCGACCAGCAGGGCGGCAACGGTCCCGAAACCGTGCAGCGCCTCACCCGGAAGAATGACGACGTCCAGCGCTGCATGATGCAAAAGGGATACCGATACACCGGGACATGCTCAGGGGATATTGCGAGTCGATTCCCCGCCTGCCAGTCGCGATGAACGTGCGGCGGCCTCGTGGAGGTGCGTTCACCGCTGCACCTGATCCCTGGGATCGGCGGACGGCGCATGAGCACCCTCGCGCGAGCCGGAGGGTCAGACGCATATCGATGCTGATGGCGACCGTGCTTTTCGCGGTTGCAGGCTGTGCCAGCACTTCCGCTGTACCGGGGCAGGTGGCGGTGACGGACATGGGGCCTGTTCCGGCGGGTTCCGTTCGTGTCATGCCGACGCGGCAGTACTGGCGCAAGGCGGGGGCGAGCAAGGCCGACGCGGACCTGGCCCGACAGCAATGCAGCCAGCACCTGCGCAACAACGACGAGTACGTTGGGCTTCTCAAGGAGAGCGCCGTGATCACGAAGATCTGGCATGCCGAACGGACCTCGGCACAGAAGAAGCGGCGCAAAGAGATCGCCGCCCGGCTGGGCCAGCTCCATGACGCATGCATGGCCGGCGAGGGGTTCGAGTTCGTGCGTCGTGGGTTTCCGGTGGAGTGAATGCGATGCGCATGACACTGCTGTTCGTCCGTAGGGGGTTCATCTGTCGCAAGCATGTCGCCAAACGGCACACCGGTCGTGCGACGGTGGTGCTCGGCATGCTGTTCGGGCTGACCGCCTGTGGTGCAGGTGGGATGTGGATGAATGGAAACCCTGCGGCAACCCGGCAGCTGGTGCCGCCGGGCCACGACTGGAGCAGGCCGGACGCAGGTTCCCTGGTGCGTGATACGGACTGGCAGGCCTGCGGCGGCCAACGCAGTGGGAACATCTCCCCAGACCGGCAAGGTGCCACGGGTGAGGAAACCGCCAATCTTTCACGCGACAAGCTCAACGCGGCACAACGGTGCATGCTGGGGAAGGGCTACCGCTACACCGGCAGCTGCGAAGGGGAAATCCGCAGCCGCTACCCGGCGTGCCAATCCCCAGACACAAAAAAACCCGGAGGACAGTGATGTCTTCCAGGCTTGATTGTGACCATCAGATGGTCGGGGAGACAGGATTCGAACCTGCGACCTCTACGTCCCGAACGTAGCGCTCTACCAGACTGAGCTACACCCCGTAAGGAGCCGCCTATTGTATCGATCCCGCCGGTCGGCGGCAAGGGGGGATCGCGTTTTTCACCTTCGGTGCCGTGTTGCCACGGCCCTTGATAAAGAAGCCTGGAAACGTGTTCCCAGGCTTCAATACGACCACCGAAGTGGTCGGGGAGACAGGATTCGAACCTGCGACCTCTACGTCCCGAACGTAGCGCTCTACCAGACTGAGCTACACCCCGAAGGAGCCGACAAGGATACGGTGTGAAGACCCGATCGGCAACCTTTTTTTAGCCTTCTTCGTGATCCGTACGGCTCTGCTCGCGGGCTTCGAACCACATGCCGTTGAGAATGGCCACGACCGAGGCCAGCCCTGCACCCAGAATCCAAGCGAAGTACCACATGGTAAGTCTCCTATGGCGCCGTGGGGCGCATCAGTAAGCGTTGGGGTTGTCGCTCATGTCTTCGGCCGTGGTCTTGCCCTTCATCACGCGGTAGACCCAGGAGGTGTAGGCGATGATGATCGGCAGGAAGATGGCCGTGGCGATGAGCATGATCCCCAGGGTCAGGTGGCTGGAGGAGCTGTCCCAGACGGTCAGGCTGGAGCCCGGCTGGCTGGAGGAGGGCAGCAGGAACGGGAAGATCGCAAAGCCGACGGTCAGGATGATGCCGGTGATCGAGGCCCCCGAGGCCAGGAAGGCCAGGCCGCCACGGCGGGCCCGCAGCAGCACCGCGCTGGCCAGCGCACCCACCAGCCCGAGGATCGGGGCCAGCAGGGTCAGCGGCATGCTCTGGTAGTTGCGCAGCCAGCCACCGGCCACTGCGCCGACGGCAGCGGTCTTGAGCAGCGGGTTGGTCGGGCCATCGGTGACCACCTGCGAGGTGATCTGGTAGCCCGGCAGGCCGAAGGCCACCCAGACGCCGGCCAGGGCGAACAGCACGAAGGTCAGCACCGCCGCGACGCTGCCATAGCGGGCCGAGCGCTCGGCCACCGGGCCGTCGGTCTTGAGCACCAGCATCGCCGCACCGTGTGAGACCACCATGGCCACGCTGACCAGGCCGGCCACCAGGGCGAACGGGTTGAGCAGGCCGATCAGGGTGCCGGTGTAGAAGATGCGCATGCTGTCATCGAAGTGGAACGGCACGCCGACCAGCACATTGCCCACCGCCACGCCGGCGATCAGTGCCGGCAGCAGCCCGCCGACAAACAGCGCACGGTCCCAGTTCTCACGCCAGCGCTTGCTGGGCATCTTGCTGCGGTACTTGAAGGCGACCGGGCGCAGGATCAGCCCGAACAGCATCAGGAACACCGCCAGGTAGAAGCCGGAGAAACTGACCGCATACAGCGGCGGCCAGGCGGCGAAGATCGCACCGCCACCGAGCACCAGCCACACCTGGTTGCCTTCCCACACCGGGCCGACGGTGTTGATCACCAGCCGGCGTTCGTCATCGGTCCTGGCCACGAACGGCAGCAATGTGCCCACGCCGAGGTCGAAACCGTCCATCACCGCCCAGGCGATCAGCAGGATGCCGAGCAGCAGCCACCAGATCACGCGGAGCGTGGTGTAATCGAGTCCAATGAATTCCATCTGGGTTCTCCTGCCTTACGCCCGACCGTGGGTCGGCGCAGCGGCATTAGGGGAAAGGGACGTGGCTGCAGCCTGCAGCGACGGCAGGATGTCGTCCGGGCCCTTGCGGATCGCCTTGAGCATCAGCTTGACTTCGATGACCAGCAGCACCGTGTACAGCCCGGTGAACACCGCCAGCGTGGTCAGGATTTCATGCAGGGCCAGGCCCGAGGCGGCGTAGAAGGTCGGCAGCACGCCGTCCACCGCCCACGGCTGGCGGCCGTACTCGGCCACGAACCAACCGCATTCGATCGCGATCCACGGTGCCGGCAGCGACCACAGCGCGAGCTTGAGGAACCAGCGCTTGTCCTGGAAGTTGTGGCGGCACGAGTAGTAGAAGGCCAGCGCGAAGAAGGCGATCAGATAGAAGCCCAGCCCGGCCATGATGCGGAAGGTCCAGAACAGCGGGGCGACCCGCGGCACGGTGTCCATCGCGGCCTTGGAGATTTCTTCCGGAGTGGCGTTGAGGATGTCCTCGCGGTAGCGCTTGAGCAGCAGGCCGTGGCCCAGATCCTGCCAATGACGGTCGAACATCTCACGCGCTTCGGCGTCGTTCTTGTCCTTGCGCACGCGTTCCAGCGCGCCGTAGGCCAGCTGGCCACCCCGCACGCGGTGCTCGGCACGTTCCACCAGCTCCAGGATGCCCGGGATCGGCTGGTTCAGCGAACGGGTGGCGATCAGGCCCATCAGGTACGGGATCTTGATCGCGTAATCGTTCTGCTGGGTGGTCTGGTTCGGAATGCCGAAGGCGGTGAAGTCAGCCGGGGCACGCTCGGTTTCCCACATCGCTTCGATCGCGGCCAGCTTCATCTTCTGGTGTTCGCTGGCGGCATAGCCGCTTTCATCACCCAGCACCACCACCGAAAGCGAGGAGAGCAGGCCGAAGGCCGCCGCCACCGCGAAGGAGCGACGGGCCATGTCCTTGTGCTTGTTGCGCAGCAGGAACAGGGCGCTGATCGACATCACGAACACCGCGCCGGTCACGTAGCCGGCGCTGACCGTATGCACGAACTTGGCCTGCGCCACCGGGTTGAACAGCACGGCGGCGAAATCCACCACCTCCATGCGCATCGTTTCCGGGTTGAAGATCGCGCCGGTCGGGTTCTGCATCCAGCCGTTGGCGATCAGGATCCACACCGCCGAGAGGTTGGTGCCCAGGGCCATCAGCCAGGTCACGGTGAGGTGCTTGACCGGGCTCAGGCGCTTCCAGCCGAAGAAGAACAGACCGATGAAGGTCGCTTCCAGGAAGAATGCCATCAGGCCTTCGATCGCCAGCGGTGCGCCGAAGATGTCGCCGACGTAATGGCTGTAGTACGACCAGTTCATGCCGAACTGGAACTCCATCACGATGCCGGTGGCGACGCCGATGGCGAAGTTGATGCCGAACAACGTGCCCCAGAACAGCGTCATCTGGCGCCAGACCTGTTTGCGGGTCATGACGTAGACGCTCTCCATGATGGCCACCATGAACGACAGGCCAAGCGTGAGGGGAACGAAAAGGAAGTGGTACATCGCGGTCAGAGCGAATTGCAGCCGCGACAGTTCTACGACTGTCTGATCAATCATGGCCTGGCTACCTCGTTGGGTTTTGCCGTTTCAGGTGGCGGGAAGGGGGGTCTACGGGGTGAATTCTGTGACCAGCAACTTCAAACAGCCTTGATTCAGATCAATGTACAAACGCACTCGCACGGGGATCGTATGCCATCCCGCCCCTGCGACCGCTGGCCGCACGGGGGCCGGGCCAGCACCTACTACAATCGACGGAACCTCCCTGTGGCCGCCAGTGACTTGTTTTGAGCATATCCCCCGACGCGTCGATTGTTGAGACAACCGCCCTGCGCCGGCAGCGCCTGCACTGGCTGGGCGGGCTGCCCGCCGCCGCGCGCGGCAAGCAACGCCTGGCGGCGATCTGCATCTGCCTGTCCGGCGCGCTGCTGATCGGCCAGGCGGCCGCCATTGCGTGGCTGATCCAGGCCGTGCTGGTCGATCACCGCCCGCTGGCCGAGGCCACCCCGGTCCTGCTGGGGCTGCTGGCGGTGCTCGGGATCCGCACCCTGCTGGGCAGCGTGACCCAGGCCGCCGCCGGGGACGTCGCCGATGCCGCGCGGCTGGCCCTGCGTGAACGGGTCTACCAGCGGCTGCTCGGCAGCGGTCCGCTGTGGCTGCGCCAGCAGCGCACCGGTGAGCTCGGCGAGCTGATGCTGGCCCATGCCGATGCGATCGAGAATTATTACGCGGGGTACCAGCCGGTCCGCATCGAAGTGGTGGTGGTGCCGCTGCTGATCGCTATCGCGGTGGCCTGGACCGATTGGGTGATCGCGCTGATCCTGCTGTTCACCGCGCCGCTGGTGCCGTTCTTCATGATGCTGGTCGGCTGGGGCGCTGAAGCGGCCGGGCGCGCGCAGTTGGGCGAACTGGCGCGGATGAGCGGCCACTTCGCCGATCGCATCAAGGGCCTCGGCCTGCTGCGCCTGTACGGGCGTGGCGAGGCCGAGCTGGACGGCGTGGCCAGCGCGGCCGAAGGGGTGCGCGAGCGCACCCTGAAAGTGCTGCGGATCGCTTTCCTCTCTTCGACGGTGCTGGAGTTCTTCGCCTCGGTGAGCGTCGCGATGGTCGCGCTTTACCTTGGCCTGAGCTACCTGGGCCTGATGTCGCTGCATGCGCAGGTGCCGACCCTGGGCGTGGGCATGTTCTGCCTGCTGCTGGCACCGGAGTTCTACGCACCGCTGCGGCGATTGGCCGCGCACTATCACGACCGCGCCAATGCGCTCGCCGCCGCGGCGGAAGTGGAGCGCCTGCTTGGCGAGCTGCCTGCCGCAGCCGTTGTCGATGACGCACCGCCCGCCACCGCGCGCGCGCCGGAGCTGTTGGAACAGCACGCGCCCCCGGTGGTCGTACGCGACGTGAGCCTGCGCCCGCTCGGTGCGCACCACGATGTGGTGCAGCACCTTTCGTTCCAGATCGAACCGGGGCAACGCGTGGCGCTGGTCGGGCCCAGTGGCAGCGGCAAGAGCACGCTGCTGGAAGCGCTGGCCGGGTGGCTGCCACCGCGCGAGGGCAGCATCGTGCTGCGCCCCGGGCTGGAAGTGGGCTATGCCGGGCAGCGCCCCTATCTGTTCCACGGCACGATCGCCGACAATCTGCGCCTGGCCGCACCGGGCGCGACCGATGCGCACCTGCGCGCCGTGGCCGAGGCGGCACAGGTGATGCGCTTCGCCGCCGCGTTGCCGCTGGGGCTGGACACGGTGATCGGCGAACGCGGCTTCGGCTTGTCCGGCGGCGAGGCGCGCCGGATCGGCCTGGCGCGGCTGTTGCTGCGCGACCCACACCTGCTGCTGCTTGACGAGCCGACCGCCTTCCTCGATCCGGAGACCGAAGCCGATCTGCTGCGCACCCTGGCTGCCTTCGCGCGTGGGCGCAGCGTGGTGATCGCCACCCACAGCGAAACCGCCATGCGGTGGGCCGACACCCGCCTGACATTGACCGCCGGCGGTGCACGCCTGGCCTCGGAGGTGTCGCCATGAAGGCTGTCCGGATCGATTCGCTGAAGGGGGTGTTCTCCCGGCACCGCGGCCGGCTGCTGCTGACCGTGCTGCTGCTGTGGACCACGATGCTGGCCGGTACCGCGTTGCTCGGGCTGTCCGGCGGGTTCCTGACCGCCGCCGCCTTGGCCGGGGCCGCCGGGCTCGGCAATGGCTTCAACTTCTTCTCGCCCTCGGCGGGCATCCGCGGGCTGACCATGGCGCGGATCGTGTCGCGCTACTTCGAAAAGCTGGTGGGCCACGATGTCACCTTGCGCATCGCCCGCGACCTGCGCGTGTGGTTCTTCCGTCGCGCGCTGCCGCTGGCGCCGGCCCGCCTGGCAGGGGTGCGCACCGGTGAACTGCTGGCGCGGCTGATGTCCGATATCGGCGAGGTCGACGGCCTGCTGGTGCGCGCGATCGGCCCGCTGCTGGCGCTCGGTGGCATCTCGCTGGTCGCGGTGGTCTCGGCCGGCATCATCTATCCGCCGGCGGCCGGCCTGCTGGCGCTGCTCGCCTTGCTGATCGGCGTCGGCGTGCCGTGGTTGACCGTGCGGGGCGCCGCGGACCAGGAGCGTGACCGCGCGCTGCACCGCGCGCAGCTGCGCACGCAGTCGTTCGAAGGCCTGGAAGGCGCGGCCGACCTCGCCGCGCTGCAGGCGCGCGAGCATTGGAATCAGCGCGTGCTGGTCGCGTCCAAGCAGCTGAAGTCACGTGACAAGCGCCGTCGCTGGCGCCTGATCAGCGGCAACGCGCTGCATGGCCTGTGCGGCGCGGGGGGGCTGGTGGCGATGCTGTGGCTGGCCCTGCAGGCCTTCGAGCGCGGCAGTGTGGATGCCGCGTTGGCGGCCGCACTGGTGTTCCTCACCGTCGCACTGCTGGAGCTGTGGGCCGGCATCGGTCTGGCCTGGCAATCGTGGTTGTCCGGCCGCGTCGCCGCGGTGCGGCTGGAGGCCATCGTGGATCAGGCGCCGGGCGTGGTCGAGGCGCAGGCGCCGGTGGCCGTGCCCGCGGTGCCGGCCACGCTGCGGTTTGATCAGGTGGTGTTCCGCTGGCCCGGCCAGGCGAGGGTGCTGCTGGACCAGGTGCAGCTGCAGCTCGCGCCCGGCGAACGGATCGCGATCCGCGGTGACAGCGGTAGTGGCAAGACCACGCTGTCCTCGTTGTTGCTGCGGCTATGGGATCCCGAGGGGGGCAGCGTGCGTTACGGCGATGCCGATATCCGCGGATTCGCGCAGGCCGAGTGGCACCGCCAGATCGCCTGGCTGCCGCAGAATGCGCCGGTGTTCGCCGGCACGGTGGCGGACAACCTGCGGCTGGGCGGTGCAGCGGCCAGCGACGCGCGCCTGTGGCAGGTGTTGGCAGAGGTACGACTGCAGACGTGGGCCGAACAGATCGGCGGGCTCTCGGCATGGGTGGGCGAGAACGGTGCGACCATGTCGGCCGGGCAGGCGCGGCGCCTGGCGCTGGCACGTGCGCTGCTGCGCGACGCGCCGATCCTGCTGCTGGACGAACCCACCGAAGGCCTGGACGTGGATACCGCGCATGCGTTGTTGCACGACATGGTCGCGGCGCTGGGCAACCGCAGTCTGTTGATGATCACCCACGACGAACTGCCGGACGGCATCGTGCATCGCAGTTATCGTTTGCGGGATGGGCGGTTGGAAGGGTAGCGGCGAAGGCGATCTGCACACAGCGTGGAACGTCATCCACGCTTGAGGTGGATCTACCCGAGGAACCTGCCGTCGCGGATCAGCCATCCCAAGCCTGCGACGTTGATCACCATCGCTACCCAGAACACCCGCTGGAAGGACGCTTTGCGGTTCTTGTGGCGCAGCACGGCCTGCGCCATCAATGCCCCCGGCCAGCCGCCCAGGAGGGCCAGCCCCTGCAGCGTGCTTTCCGGTGTGCGCTGGCGATCATTCTGGGCGGCGGATTTGTCATGCCAGTACCACGCAAACGTGACCACGCTCAGGACAAGGTAGATGCCCGGCACCCACATCGGCCAGTGCTTCCACAGCGCCACAGCAACGAGGCCTGCGAGGAACACCAGCGCAATGGCCGTACGTGGCAATCGATCCGGCCCCGCACCCCGCGCCGCTGCGCGTGCAGCAGGGCGGCGACCATCGCGGCCCAGCGCAAACCGTATCGCGGCGGCATTACGGCGCCCCTGTGCATCGGTCTGCACGTCATAGGTGATCACATCGCCCAACACCGGGCGTCGATCACGTGCGGCGAACGCGCGGATATGCACGAAGCACCGCTCGCCGCCGCCATTGGGCTGCACGAAGCCGAAGCCGCGCGCGTCGTTCCACTCGCTGATCTTTCCTTGAAGGCGCATGGTCCAACTCAGAGTGAGGACAGGAACCCGCTGACCGCCGGCCCGAACCGTGCGAAGTCCACCAGGAACGCATCGTGGCCCTGCGGCGAATCCAGCCCGATGAACTGTGCGTCGGCACCGCCGGCGCGCAGGCCATCGGCGATCTGCTGTTGCTGCTGTACCGGAAACAGGATGTCGGTGTTGGCGCCGATCGCCAGCGCCTTGTCCACCTGGATCTTCGCCAGCCCGGCCATCACGTCGCCGTCGGCGTATTCGGCCAGGTCGAACCAGTCCATCGAGCGGCTCAGGTACAGATAGCAGTTGGGATCGAAGAAGCGCACGAAACGGCGTGCGTGTCCCTCCAGATAGCTTTCGACCTGGAACTCCAGGCCAAACGGATCGTCATCGGCCTGATCCGAATTCAGGCGCACGCGGCCGAAGCGGCCGTCCCATTCCAGGGCGGACCGGTACGTGATCACGCCGAGCTTGCGCGCCATGCGCATGCCTGATTCCGGATAGGCCTGATCCGTATAACGACCGCCATTCCACTGCGGATCGAGCCGGATCGCTTCGCGCTGCAGCGAGCGGATCGCGATCGAGAACGGCAGTGCCTGGGCACTGCCGGAAATGTTGATATGGCTGCGTGCGATGCCCGGATGCAGCAACAGCAGCGCCAGCGCGGTCATCCCGCCCATCGAGTTGCCGATCACGCAGGCCAGTTCGGTCACGCCCAATGCGCGCACCACCTCCACCGCCGCACGCGCCCCATCTTCGATCGACAGCTCGGGAAAACGCAGGCCATACAGCTCACCGGTGGCCGGGTCGATGCTGGCCGGGCCGGTCGATCCCTTGCAGCTGCCCAGCGAGTTCACGCAGATCACGAACCAGCGATCCGTATCGATCGGCTTGCCCGGGCCGACCATCGCCTCCCACCAGCCGGCGGCCGGGTTGTCGGCGTTGGCTGCGGCATGCGCATCGGGGGAGAGCCCGGTGACGATCAACACCGCATTGCCGGCGTCCGCGTCGAGCGTGCCCCAGGTTTCGTAAGCCACGTGGGCATCGCGCAGCTCACCGCCGCGCTTGAACGCGAACGGCGAGGGCAGGGCGTGGTAGCGGGTGCCGGGGGGAATGAATTCAGTCATGCGCGCAGTTTAGCCGGGTGCCGCGATGGCGCCGTGGTGGTGGGCGGCACGCTGCGTCGCGGCCGCGCAGCGATCAAGGGCGATCAAACACCAGTGGCACCGGCCCGGCATGCGGCAGGCGCACCCGTACCGGGGCGGTTTCCACATCGTCCGGCTGGCGGTTGGCCTGGCCCGAACGCGACAGCCGCGCCAAGACCTCCACCTCCTGCACCTGCGACAGCGTGCTGGTCGGCATCGGGCTGTCGCCATCGCCGAGCGTGACCAGCAGCGGCAACCGGCTGGCCGGGTGTTTCTGCACGGCGATCGGCATCGGCGGGCCGTCCGGCGCGCGCGCGATCACGAACACCGTGGCGTTGGCCAGCGCCGGATCCGGAGCGGTTTCCGACGCGAACCGCACCTGTACCGCGAGCGCGTGGTTCCCGGCCGCCGCAGGGGCCGGCGTCTCCGGCAGGGGCGAGAGGCCGGCATTGCCGCGCGCGATGGCGATCTGCTCGCGCAGCGCGCGCGCCGCGCCCGGCTCCAGCCGTGGCAGCAGGGCTTCCCAGGCGGCCGCAGCCTCGGCGTCCTGCCCGCGCTGACGCAGCGCGATGCCGATCAGCCAGCCAGCGCGTTCGCTCTCCGGCGCGAGCGCGTTGGCGTGGCGCAGCCACTGCAGGGCCTGGTCATCGAATTGTTTGCCCGGCGCTGCCTGGGCCCGTGCCTGGGCCGCTTCGACCAGCACGCCAGGGTCGTCCGGCGCGAGCCGCACGGCCCGGTCGAACGCCGCCGTGGCCTCGTCCAGCTTGCCCAGCGCCAGCTGCGAGCGGCCGAGCAGTGCCCAGCCATCGGCGCGTTGCGGATCTTTCGCCAGCGCCTGTTCCAACGCCTGGACGCCATCTTCCAGCGTGGCGGGCTCGTCGTTGGCCGCGGTCCGCTCGGCGGCATCCGGCGTGCCGACCAGCAGGTACAGCGCGCCGCCGGCCAGCCCAAGGGCCAGCATCGCGATCACGAAGGGGCCGCGTTGGCCGCCTGCACGCAGCGGCCGCAACACGAGTGCAGCGACGGCAGCGGCAACGACCGCAGCGCTCAGGGCCATCCAGAGACTCACCAGCGCTCCTCGCTCTTGTCCATCGGTTCGATTCCACGGCTGCGACGGCGCACCACCCAGATCAATACGCCGGCACCGATCAGCAATGCCGCCGGCGGGCCGAACCAGAGCAGCGCATTGCGGGCCTCCATCGGCGGCCGGTACAGCACGAACTCGCCATAGCGGTCGACCAGGAACTGCTTGATCTGTGCATCGCTGTTGCCCTGCTGCATCAGCACCAGCACTTCCCGGCGCAGGTCGTGCGCGATCTGCGCATTGGAATCGGCCAGCGACTGGTTCTGGCACTGCACGCAGCGCAGCTCGGCAGCCAGCGCGTGGAAACGGGCTTCCTCGGCGGCATCGCGGTACTGCAACGGGGTCGGGTCGGAGACGGCCTGCGCCATCACCGGCAACGCCACGGCCAGCGTCAGCGCGATCAGCACGACGCTGGCCAGCCGGACAAGGCGGTTACGGCGAAGCGGGCAGCTGCGGCTGGGCATCGGCATGGGCACGCTCCACCTTTTCCAGTTCCGGGATCAGCTGGGTATCGATCACGCGCTGGCTGAGCGCGCCGCTGTACTTCCAGCGCACCACGCCGCTGGCGTCGACCAGGAAGGTCTCGGGCGCGGCGGTGACGCCCCAGTCGATCGCAGTGCGGCCTTCGATGTCGCTCAGCACCAGCACGAACGGATTGCCCAGCTGTTCCAGCCAGCGCAGCGCATCGGCCGGCTCGTCTTTCCAGTTGTAGCCGATCACGCGCACGCGCTTGGTTTCGGCAAATCGGGTCAGGATCGGATGTTCGTCACGGCAGGCCGCGCACCAGCTGCCCCAGACATTGAGCACATACGGGGCGCCGCGCAGCTCGGTGCTGCTGACCTTGATGTGTGGATCGTGCAGCACCGGCAGTTCGAAGGCCGGGGCGGGCTTGCCGATCAGCGCCGAGGGCAGCACGTCGCGATCCGGTGCGCCGGATTTCATCACCCCGTAGATCATCAGCCCCAGCAGCCCGAAGAAGAACAGCACCCCGATGACGATGGCCACGGGCGGCAGCGGACGGGAGGCGGGGCGGGGATCGGACACGGGAAACTCCTAGGGACGACGGAAACGACGATCGGCAGCGGTGACGAAACCACCCAGCGCCATCAGCAGCGCGCCCAGCCAGATCCAGCGGACGAACGGTTTGATGTGCACGCGCACGGCCCATGCATTGTTGCCCAGCGACTCGCCGAGTGCCACGTAAACATCGCCGTTGAGACGGGCGTGGATGCCGGCCTCGGTCATCACCTGCCCGCCACTGGCGTACAGGCGTTTTTCCGGATGCAGCAGGGCCAGCTGGCGGTCATGCTGGAACACGCGCAGGTGGCCGCGATCGGCCACGTAGTTTGGTCCCTGCTGGTGGTCCACGCCTTCAAAACGCACCTCGTACGTGCCCACCACGAGCGACTGGCCCGGGGCCAGCGCGACTTCGCGCTGCACGTTCAAGGCCTCCACCAGCAGCGCGCCGGCCAGGAACACGGCCACGCCACCGTGGGCAAGCAGCATGCCGACCATTTCGGCGGTGAACTTCCCGTTGCCGCGCAGGCGGGTCCAGACGAAGCGCCCGGTACCCAACGCCACCCAGGCCGCACCGGTCACGCCAGCGGCGGTCTTCAACGCGCCCTGCGGCGCCATGAAGTAGGCGACCACGCCGAGCAGCACGGCCAGCCCGGCCCACGGGGCGAGCATCGCCAACCGGCGCGAGGCCTGGTCGCGCTGCCAGTTGACCAGCGGCCCGAACGGCAGCAGCGCCACCAGCGGCGCCATCAACACCACGAACAGCGTGCCGAAGTAGGGCGGCCCCACCGACACCTTGCCCAGACCCAGGGCATCGGCCAGCAACGGGTACAGCGTGCCGAGCAGGACCATGCCGCAGGCCGCGGCGAGTAGCAGGTTGTTGGCCAGCAGCAGGGTCTCGCGCGAGGTCGGCAGGAAGCCGCGGCGCGGGTCGTCACTGGTCAGCGCACCGGCACGCAGTGCGTACAGCAGCAGCGCGCCGCCGATCACCAGCGCCAGGAAGATCAGGATGAAGGTGCCGCGCGAGGGATCGGCGGCGAACGAGTGCACGCTGGTCAGCACGCCCGAGCGCACCAGGAAGGTGCCGAGCAGCGACAGTGCGAAGGCAGCGATCGCCAGCAGCAGCGTCCAGCTGGCGAAACTGCCGCGCTTTTCAGTGACGGCCTGCGAGTGGATCAGCGCCGCACCGGCCAGCCAGGGCATGAAGCTGGCGTTCTCGACCGGATCCCAGAACCACCAGCCGCCCCAGCCCAGTTCGTAATACGCCCACCAGCTGCCAAGTGCGATGCCGATGGTCAGGAAGCCCCAGGCCACGTTGGTCCACGGCCGCGTCCAGCGCAGCCAGCGCGCGTCCACGCGGCCTTCCAGCAGCGCGGCGATCGCGAATGCGAACGGCACCGAGAAACCCACGTAGCCGATGTACAGCATCGGCGGGTGGATGATCAGCCCGGGATCCTGCAGCAGCGGGTTGAGGTCACGTCCTTCCAGCGGCGCCGGAATGAGCCGCGCGAAGGGATTGGAGGTGAAGATCAAGAACGCGAGGAAGCCGATGCTGATGATGCCGAGCACCCCGAGCACGCGCGCGCAGACCTCGGCCGGCAGCCGCTTGGACCACAGCGCAACTGCGCCGCACCACAGCGCCAGCACCAGCGCCCACAGCAGCAGCGAGCCTTCATGCGCGCCCCAGACCGCCGAGTAACGGTAGGCCAGCGGCAGCAGCGAGTTGGAATTCTCGGCCACATAGCGCACCGAGAAATCCTGGGTGACGAAGGCCGCTGTCAGCACGCCGAACGCGCCCAGCAGCAGCGCCAGCTGGGCGTACGCCGCCGGTCGCGCCACCGCCATCCACGTGGCGCGGCCACGATGGGCGCCCCACAACGGCAGCACGGTCTGCAGCACGGCCATCAACAGCGCGGTGACCAGCAGGATCTGCCCCAGTTCCGGCAGCACTCAGTACGTCTCCGGTGCCGGCACGGGCACATCGTGCTTGGTGTGCGCCTGGCCCATTTTGTCGGCTACTTCCTTGGGCATGTAGGTTTCGTCGTGCTTGGCCAGCACTTCTTCGGCGACGAAGCGGCCGTCCTGCAGGCGCCCGGTGGCGACCACCGCGGTGCCTTCGGCGAACAGGTCCGGCAGGATCCGCGAGGTGACCACCGGCAGGGTGGCATCGCCATCGGTCACCACGAAGTGCGCATCCAGCGAGCCGGGCGCGCGCTGCAGCGAGCCTTTGACCACCATGCCGCCCAGGCGGAACCGGGCATGGTCGCCGGCATCACCGCGCAGTACTTCGGAGGGTGTGTAGAGGTAGGCGATATTGCGTTGCAGGGCCATCGCCACCAGCGCGGTCGCCAGACCGGAGGCCAGCACCAGCAGCATCACCCAGAGCAGGCGGCGACGCCGGACCGGATTCATCGGGTCAGCTCCGGCGCGAGCGGCGGTGCGTTGCCGGCGGCCGTGCGGGCCTGCTGGCGCTGCTGGCGGCGCGCGGCCAGGCGGCGCGCCCAGCGCAGGCGCAGCCAGGAACCGATGGCATCGCTGCCCAGCACCAGCACGAACACCGCATAGGCGGCGATCACATAGGGCAGGTGGGTCATGGGCGGGTGTCCTCCAGCGGTGCACGGGTGCCGGCGGTGACCCAGGCCTTGCCGGCCTCGCGCAGCAGGTTGTCGGCGCGGGCCTTGGCCAGCAGCGAGCCGGCGAACCACAGCTTGGTGCCGATCACCATCAGCCACAGTGGCAGCGCCATGCTGGCATCCAGCGTGGACTCGCCGAACAGGCGGATGGTCTGGCCCTGGTGCAGGCTGCCCCACCATTCCACGGAATAGCGGATTACCGGCAACAGGCTCACCCCGACGATGGACAGCAGGCCCGCCGCGCGCGCGGCGCTGCGACGGTCCTCGATGGCGTGGTAGAGGCCGATCACGCCCAGGTACAGGAACAGCAGGATCAGCTCGGTGGTCATGCGCGGGTCCCAGTCCCACCAGGTGCCCCAGGTCGGCTTACCCCAGATGCTGCCGGTCAGCAGGGTGATCAGGGTGAAGCCGGCGCCGAGCGGGGCGCAGGCCATCGCCAGTACCTCGCAGGTCTTGATCCGCCAGATCAGCGCGATCGCCGCGTACAGCGCCATCAGCGCGAACACGAACAGGCTCATCCACGCGCTGGGGACGTGGATGTAAAGAATGCGGAAACTGTCCAGCTGCTTGGAATCGGCCGGCACGACGGCCAGCGCCTGCCAGATACCGACCAGCAGCACCGGTACCGCCGCCAGGTAGAACACCCGCGACCAGCGCGCGGCAAAGCGGTCGAAGGTGGGCGGGGAACCGAGTTGGTGGAACCAGCGGACGATCGGGTGCATGCGGCAGTGGCTATCCAACGAAAGGCGGCGATGAAACGGACGTGGAGTGGCTCGGCAACGGATGACGCGGAGGCAGGTGACGCTCACAACACAACACAGCACACGCCACCGACAGTACGCCATACCGCTCAACTCAGCGAGATGCGGATCGCCGCGGCTGTCGCCAGCGGGGCCAGCACCAGCGCCACCACCAGCCCGGCGCCCAGCATCAGCAGGGCGCCGATCGGGTCCTGGCCGCGGGCGACCGCGGCCACGCTGCCCGCGCCGAACACCAGCACCGGCACATACAGCGGCAGGGCCAGCAGCGCCACGAGAATACCAGAGCGCCGGATGCCGACCGTCAGCGCGGCGACCACCCCGCCGATCAGGCTCAACAACGGCGTTCCCAGCAGCAACGATGCCAGCAACATCGGCAGCTGGTCATGCGGCAGATGCAGCATTTCCGCCAGCAGCGGCGACATCACGATCAACGGCAGGGCGGTGGTGACCCAGTGCACCAGCACCCGCACCAGGACCAGCCAGGCCAGCGGAACCGGGGCCAGCAGCCATTGCTCCAGCGAGCCATCTTCGGCATCGCTGCGGAACAGCGAGTCCAGCGCCAGCTGCCCGGCCAGCAGCACCGCCAGCCACATCACCGCCGCGGCCACGCGCGCCATCGCCTCCGGGTCGCGGCCCAGCGCCAGTGCGAACAGCACCACCACCAGCAGTGCGAACAGCAAGGGCTGCAGCGCATCGCCGCGGCGCCGCCAGAGCAGGCGCATGTCGCGGGCAATCAGGGCCCGTGCGGTCTGCCACAGACCCGGTTCGGTGCCTGGCGCGATCATGCCGCCGCTCCCAGGGTCAGCAGGCGCGTGCGCACCGGCGGGGCCGCGTAGGCGCCGTGGGTGGTGACCAGGGCGGCGCCGCCACTGCGCAGGTGCGCGGAAATCATGCGGTTCACCAGGTTGATGCCGTCCAGGTCGAGATTGGCGTAGGGCTCATCGAGCAGCCACAGCGGCGCGGGCGAGAGCCAGATGCGGGCCAGCGCCAGGCGGCGCTTCTGCCCGGCCGAGAGCTGTCGCACCAGGGTGTCTTCATAGCCGGCCAGGCCGACGATCGCCAACGCGTTGCCGGGCATCTGGCGGGCGCGGCGGCCGTGCAGTCCGCACAGGAAATGCAGGTTCTCCAGCGTGTCCAGGTCCGGCTTGAGTGCGGGCAGGTGGCTGAGATAGGCCACATAGTGGGCGCGCTCCTTGTGCCCGGCGCGCTTGCCATCGATCTCCACCTGGCCGCTGCCGGCGCGCAGCAGCCCGGCCAGCACCCGCAGCAGGGTGGTCTTGCCGGCACCGTTGTCGCCCTGCACCAGCAGGGCTTCCCCGGCATCCACGTGCAGGTCCAGCGGGCCGAAGACGGGTTCGTCGTTGCGACTGAAGCCAAGGCCATGCGCGGCCAGCAACGGAGGGGCGTTCAAGGGGCGGGATCTTTGCACCGGAATGGGCCGCCATTGTATCGGGGGAACGGGTCGGATGATTTGCGTACACTGGGAGTTCCCCCGGTTCTTTCCCTGCTGCCGATGCAACCGCAAACCAAGCTGCCCAAGGTGGGCACCACCATCTTCACCGTGATGTCCCAGCTCGCCGCCGAACACGGCGCGGTCAACCTTGGTCAGGGCTTTCCGGATTTCTCCGCACCGCAGCGGCTGATCGATGAAACCATCGCCGCGATGCAGGGCGGGCTCAACCAGTACCCGCCGATGACCGGCGTGGCGCCGCTGCGCCAGGCCATCGCGCAGAAGTCGCTGGATCTGTACGGCGCGCAGGTTGATCCGGACACCGAGATCACCGTCACCAGCGGCGCCACCGAGGCGATCTTCAATGCCATCCACGCCGTGGTCCGCCCGGGCGAGGAAGTGATCGTGCTCGACCCGGCCTACGACTGCTACGAACCGGCGATCGACCTGGCCGGTGCGCGCGCCGTGCACGTACCGCTGGACCCGCAGACCTTCGCGGTGGACTGGGACCGCGTGCGTGCGGCGATCAGCCCGCGCACCCGTCTGCTGATGGTCAACACCCCGCACAACCCGTCCGGCGCGATGCTGACGGCCGATGACATGCAGGCCCTGGCCGATGTGCTGCGCGGCACCGACATCTACCTGATCTCCGATGAGGTGTACGAGCACATCATCTACGACGGTCGCCGCCACGAATCCTCGCTGCGTCATCCGGAACTGCGCGAGCGCGCGTTCGTGATTTCCAGCTTCGGCAAGACCTACCACTGCACCGGCTGGAAGATCGGCTATGCGATCGCGCCGCCGGCGATGACCGCCGAATTCCGCAAGGTGCACCAGTACAACACCTTCACCAGTTTCGGGCCGGCCCAGTACGGCTTCGCCGCGATGATCCGCGACGAGCCGCAGCATCATCTGGAACTGGGCGCGTTCTACCAGGCCAAGCGCGACCGCTTCCGCGAGCAGCTGGCCGGTACCCGGCTCAAGGCGCTGCCGGTGCCGGGCGGTTATTTCCAGCTGGTGGATTATTCGGCGATCAGCGATCTGCCCGACCACGAATTCGTGAAGTGGCTGACGATCGAGAAGGGCGTGGCGGCGATCCCGCTGTCGCCGTTCTATGAAACCGCGCCCGCCGGCCAGCGCCTGGTTCGCCTGTGCTTTGCCAAGAACGACGCCACGATGGACGCGGCGATCGAACGCCTGCGGGCACTGTGATGGGCACCGTGGCCGAACTGCAGGATCTGCGTATTTCCCTGGTCCAGGGCGACACCCGCTGGCACGATCCGGCCGGCAACCGTGCCTACTACGGTGCGCTGCTGGCACCGCTGGCCGGGCAGACCGACCTGGTGATCCTGCCGGAAACCTTCACCAGTGGCTTCTCCAACGACGCCATCGACAAGGCCGAAGGCATGGACGGCCCGACCGTGGCGTGGATCCGCGAGCAGGCCGTGCGGCTGGGCGCGGCGGTGACCGGCAGCGTGCAGCTGCGGGTAGGCGAGGGCGTCTACAACCGTCTGCTGTGGGCCACGCCGGATGGCGAGCTGCAGTACTACGACAAGCGCCATCTGTTCCGTTACGGCGGCGAGCATGAGCGCTATGCCGCCGGCAGGCAGCGCCTGAGCGTGGAGTGGAAGGGCTGGCGGATCAATCCGCAGGTCTGCTACGACCTGCGTTTCCCGGTGTTCTGCCGCAACCGTTACAACGTAGAGCGCGCCGACCAGCTGGATTTCGATCTGCAGATCTTCGTGGCCAATTGGCCCTCGGCACGCGCCTACGCCTGGAAGACGCTGCTGCGCGCGCGCGCGATCGAGAACCTCTGCTACGTGGCGGCGGTCAACCGGATCGGCGTGGACGGCAACGAGCTGCATTACGCCGGCGACAGTGCCGTGATCGATTTCCTGGGCCAGCCACAGGTGGAAGTGCGCGAACGCGAGCAGGTGGTCACCACCGCCATCTCGGCAGCGGCCCTGGCCGCGCACCGCGCGCGCTTCCCGGCGATGCTTGATGCGGACAGCTTCAGCCTTCAGGAACGCAGCTGAAACGGTAGTGCCGGCCGCTGGCCGGCTCTGCACGTTGCAGGCGGTGCGCATCGCCGGCCAGCGACCGGTTCTCATGGGCATTGCAGGATTGCCTGGAGCCGGCCAGCGGCCGGCACTACCGGGGCCGCTCGGGCTGAACAGACGCCGGATGCGGGCGGTGTGCATCATCCGCGCCACACGCGCACGCTGCTAGATTCGGCGCGTTACCCCTTCAGTACGAGCGGACCCGCATGAAGAAGTTCTCCCTGGCATTGATCGCATTGGCCGGTATCTCGGCCGTCCCGGCTGCGCAGGCCGCCGGCAACATTGATTGCGAGCTGCACTACAACCTGGCCGGGTGGTCGGTGCTGTACAAGACCGCTTCCGGCACGGGCACCATCCAGTGCGACAACGGCGCGCGCATTCCGGTCAAGATCACCGCCAAGGGCGGCGGCCTCACCGTGGGCAAGTCCAAGATCGTCGATGGCAAGGGCAAGTTCTCCGGCGCCTACTCGGTCAACGACCTGATCGGCTCCTATGCCGCCGTTGAAGCGCACGCAGGTGCCGACAAATCCAGCAATGCCCAGGTCATGACCAAGGGCGATATCTCACTCGCTCTGGCGGGCACCGGCAAGGGCTGGGACCTGGGCGTGGGTGTCGGCCGCTTCACCATCGAGCGACGTTGAGGTAGAGCCAGGCCACGCGTGGCTGCACCACCGTCTTGGGCATGACGCGCAGCCACCCATGGGGTGGCTCTCCACGACCGGGTTGATCGCCGCCCGCGCGGACCCAACAAAAAACCCCGGCCGAAGCCGGGGTTTTTTTGTGTCACTGATCAGCCGCCGCGCGGGCCGCCACCACGGTGACCGCCGCCGCCCGGGCCACGGTTGCCGCCGGGACGACCGCCCGGGCCGCCCGGACCGCGACCACCCGGGCCACCCGGGCCCCGGTTGCCGCCGGGACCACCGGGGCCGCGATTGCCGCCCGGACCGCGCGCATTGGCGCCGCCCGGACCACGGTTGCCACCCGGACCACCCGGACCGCGGTTGCCCGCCGGGCGCGCGCTGCCGTACGGGCTGGCGCCCGGATTGGCGTGGTCGGACGGGAAGCTCGGCGCATTGCCCGGATGGCCATACGGATGGCGGGACGGACCCTGGCCACCCTGGGCGCCGCGGTTGCCACCGCCGCCCGGACCGGCCGGACGGCCCTGGCCGCCATAACCGCCACGGCTTTCGCCACCGCCGGCATAACCGCCGCGGCCTTCAGCGCCGCCACCGTAGCTGCCGCGACCCGGGCCGCCTGCGCCACCCGGACCCTTCGGCTTGCCGTACGGACGGCCCTGGCCGCCGGCGCCTGCGCCGGCACCCGGACCACGTGCACCCGGGCCACGGGCAGCGCCCGGGCCGGCATTGCGGTGGCCGCTCGGGCCGGTGCTGACACCGTCGGGCACATACCAGCTGCGGAACGCGGCCGGGTTGCCTTCCGGCAGCGCACGGTTGCCCTTGTCCGGGCGCGCCTTGAACGGGCGCTGCGACTGCTTGGCTGCTGCTTCGCCGCTGACCGTCAGGCCACCCTTGAAGCCGCCGCCCTTGCCGCCGCGACCACGGCCGCGCTCTTCGCGCACGTTGTCGAAACGACGCAGTTCGCGGCCTTCATCGGCCGAGTTGTGGCCGTTGACGTAGGCGTTGCCACGGCCACCCTCGCGCGAGACGCGCACGGTGGTCTTGGCGGCGCGGCGCTGGCCGATCACCGGCTGCAGGGTCAGCGCCGACGGCGCGCCTTCTTCCAGCTTCAGTTCGGCGCGCAGTGCTTCGACCTGCTTGGCCGGCAGTTCGACCGACTGGCCACGCAGCAGTTCGCGCGGCAGGCTCACCTTGCCGTAGCGGGTGCGCTTCAGGCGGCTGACCTGGCAGCCCTGCGATTCCCACAGGCGGCGCACTTCGCGGTTGCGGCCTTCCTTGACGACCACGCGGAACCAGTCGTGCGAGTCGGTGCCGCCGATGCGTTCGATCTCGTCGAACTTGGCCGGGCCGTCTTCCAGCGCGACGCCACGGGCGAGGCGGTCGACGATGCTGTCCGGCACCTTCTCTTCGCCTTCCGGGGCACGCACGCGCACCACGTATTCGCGCTCGACCTCGTAGGAGGGGTGCATCATCGCGTTGGCCAGCTCACCGTCGGTGGTCGCCAGCAGCAGGCCGGTGGTGTTGATGTCCAGGCGGCCGATCGCGATCCAGCGCGCGCCCTTCAGGGCAGGCAGCGCTTCGAACACGGTCGGGCGACCTTCGGGATCTTCGCGCGTGGTCACTTCGCCTTCCGGCTTGTTGTAGGCCAGCACGCGCGATGTTTCGGTCAGCGCGGTGGCCACGAAGCCACGGCCGTCCAGTTCGACTTTGTCGCCGCTCTTGATCGACTGGCCGGTCTGCGCGACCTCGCCATTGACCTTGACCAGGCCATCGGCGATGCGCTGTTCCAGCGCGCGGCGCGAACCCAGGCCCGCCTGCGCCAGCACTTTGTGCAGGCGCTCTTCGAGCTTGGGCTGTTCGGAGGCGGTTTCGCGCTTGAGCGAAAGCTTGTTCAACGACGGCTTGCGGGGGGTGTCACTCATTTACTTGGCTCCGGCCGGCAACGGATGCGTCGGCCTCTGGTTCGGGATCGGCTTCGTCAACAGCCACGGTCGTCTTCGCGACGGCGTTGTTTTCGGTTTCGTTCTGGGGCGCCGCGCGCTCTCCCGGCGCGGTATCGGGTTCGCCATCGCTGGCGGTCGTATCCGCGTCGTCGTCGGCAGGCGACAACGGCGCATGGAATGGGGTGTCCGAAGCGTCCGCATCGGCGGAAGCTTCGCTATTGTCCGGATCTGCCGGCTGCTCCGCCAGCCGGGCCGAGGCCAGCGCCACGCGGGCGGCCAGGCGGGCGGCGGCCGGGTCCACCGGGTCTGCAGGATCCACCGGCGCTGCAGGATCCAGCGGCTCCGCCGGGTCCGCCGGGTCCGTCGGCGCCGGGGCGTCGTCGTCGTTGGCCGCGTCGCTGTCCAGCGCCGCATCCGGTGTCGCCGCGCCAGCGGGCAGGCGGCCGGCCGGCTGGCCTTCGCTGTCCAGCGGCAGTTGCGGTTCCAGCTCACCCAGGTCGCGCAGCTCGGACAGCGGCGGCAGTTCGTCCAGGCGCTTGAGGCCGAAATAATCCAGGAAGCCCTTGGTGGTGCCGAACAGCGCCGGCTTGCCGGGCACGTCGCGGTGGCCGATCACGCGGATCCATTCGCGCTCTTCCAGGGCCTGGATGATGTTGCTGCTGACCGCCACGCCGCGGACCTGTTCGATCTCGCCGCGGGTGATCGGCTGGCGGTAGGCGATCAGGGCCAGCGTTTCCAGGGTGGCGCGGGTGTAGCGGGTCTTGCGTTCGGTCCACAGCCGGGTGATGTAACCGTGCACCTCGCTGGTGACCTGGAAGCGGAAGCCGGAGGCCACCTCGACCAGTTCCACGCCGCGGTCCTGGCAGCCCTCGCGCAGCAGTTCCAGCGCGCGTTCGATGCTGCCCGGCGGTGCCGGTTCCTCTTCCGGGAACAGACCCTGCAGCTGCGCCAGCGTCAACGGCTCGCTGGCGGCCAGCAGGGCGCCTTCGACAATACGGTTGATCAGCGGTTGATCCATACGTGGGTCGGGTGCTCAGTCGGATTCGTTGGCGGCGTCGTTGTCGTCGAACTCACTGTTGAACTGCAGCGGTTCGTTGGTGTTGCCGGCGGCCAGGGACTTGACGTAGATCGGCGCCAGCGGAGCTTCCTGGACGATGTCCAGCAGCTGTTCCTTGGCCAGTTCGAGCAGGGCCAGGAAGGTGACCAGCACCCCCAGCTTGCCTTCTTCGGCGGTGAACAGCGTTTCAAACCGGTAGAACCTGCCGTCTTCCAGACGACCCAGCACGTCGCCCATCCGCTGGCGCACGCTCAGTGCCTCGCGTTTGATCGCGTGGCCGGTGAACAGCTCGGCGCGCTTGAGCACGTCGTGCAGCGCCATCAGCATTTCCTTCAGATCCACCGGCGGCGGCAGCTTGACGGCCGCGCGGTCGGGGACGAAGGCGTGGGCCACGGTGGTGTCGCGGTCCTGGCGGGGCAGGCTGTCGATGTCTTCGGCGGCCTGCTTGAAACGTTCGTACTCCTGCAGCCGGCGCACCAGCTCGGCGCGTGGATCGGCTTCCTCGCCCTCGATGCTGGGCGGCCGCGGCAGCAGCATCCGCGACTTCACTTCGGCCAGGATCGCCGCCATCACCAGGTATTCGGCCGCCAGTTCGAAGCGCAGCTCCTGCATGACGTTGATGTACTCGACGTACTGGCGGGTGATCTCGGCCACCGGGATGTCCAGGATGTCCAGGTTCTGCCGGCGGATCAGGTACAGCAGCAGGTCCAGTGGACCTTCGAAGGCATCCAGGATGACTTCCAGCGCGTCCGGTGGGATGTACAGGTCCTGCGGGATCTGCAGGACCGGCTGTCCATGCACCACGGCCAGCGGCATTTCCTGCTGCTGTGGGGCGGGCACTCGGGTTGGCGGGTTCGCGTCGGGCGCGAGTTCGGCAGTCATCAAATAGACGTCAGTATTGCAACGGACCGGTCGCCGCACCATGCCAGCGTCCGGAACGGTCCCGGGCGGCAGGATGGCAAGCCATGACACGCCTGGGTCGGCGCGGTTCCACACTTCAAACAGCAAGGCGCGCCGCGATGGGCAGCGACAGAACTACGGGGAGGTCGTCTACGTGTGCTGGTGTGGGGCAGTGGATCGGTCGTCGGCTGGCGGTGGAGCCGGGGGCCGACGGGGCGCTGCGTCCAGCCACGTGCAATGGAGCTAAGACTACGGGGTTGGGGCGCCAGTGTCCAGCCAGCCCCGCTAGAATGCGCGGGATCGATTCAACAAGACCTCGGAGTTGCCCGTGTGGTATGTGATTGAAGGCTATGACGGCACCGATGTGCTGGCCGCCCGTCTGGCGTCGCGCCCGGCCCATCTGGCCCGGCTGCAGGCCCTGCAGGATGAAGGCCGGCTGCTGCTGGCCGGCCCGTGCCCGGCCATCGACAGCGAAGATCCCGGTCCGGCCGGCTTCAGCGGCAGCGTGGTGATCGCCGCGTTCGATTCGCTGACCCACGCCCAGGACTGGGCCGCCGCCGATCCCTATGTGGAGTCGGGCGTCTACGTGCGCGTCCAGGTGCGTCCGTTCCGCAAGGTCCTGCCATGAACCGGGTCGACCGCATCCGCGAGGCGCTGCAGCAGGCGCTGGATCCGGAGCTGCTGGAGGTCAAGGACGACAGTCATCGCCATGCCGGCCACGAGGGCGCGCGTGATGGCCGGGGGCACTTCAAGGTGCACGTGGTCAGCGCAGCCTTCGAAGGAAAGCTCCCGCTGGCGCGCCATCGGGCCGTCTATGCGGCCCTGGGGACGATGATGGAGACCGATATCCACGCGTTGTCCATTCGCGCCGAGACACCGGTCAAAAACCGCTGAAACCCTTGTCCCGCCTTGTCCTGGTCGGTCCCGGACAGGGTCGCCGTGGACAGCTTTTGGTTACCGCCGTACGACATGAGGCTAACGTAGTGTTTACATCCGGGTTTGAAAACGCTTACATTCCGCGCCAAGCCCAGATCTCTAAGCCGTGGAGGGCGGCGAAGTGAACAAGGCAGCGATCACTATCAAAGATGTCGCCCGTGAAGCCCGTGTCTCTGTTGCCACGGTCTCGCGCGCACTCAATGGCCATGAAAATGTTGCCGAGCCCGTGCGCAAGCTGGTGCTGGAGGTGGCGGCGCGACTGCGCTACACCCCGCATGCAGCGGCCCGGAGCCTGAGCAGCCGGCGGACCAATACCATTGGCGTGGTGTTGCCCGATCTCTATGGCGAATTCTTCTCCGAACTGATGCGCGGCATCGATGGGGTGGCCCGCGAGCGTCGCCAGCATCTGCTCGTGTCCAGTTACCACGGTGACCAGGAGCAGCAGGGCGCGGCCCTGCGGGCCATGCGCGGCCGTGTCGATGGGTTGCTGGTGCTCTCGCCGTATGCCGAGAGCCCGGGCTTCCTGACCGACAACCTGCCGCAGTCGTTGCCCACGGTGCTGATCAACACGTATCTGCCCGAGCAGGATCATCCGGTGCTGAGCATCGATGACCATGCCGGCGCGATGGCCATGACCCGCCACCTGCTGGACGTCGGGCATCGGCGCATCGCCTTCATTTCCGGTCCGGACCTCAACTACGACGCCCGTGAGCGCCTGCGCGGTTTCCGCGATGCGCTGGCGGCCTTCGGCGATGCTGCCGAAGGGATCGAGTTGCCCGGTGACTTTGACGAAGCTTCCGGCCATCGCGCCGGACAGGAGTTGCTGGCAGCCGGCACGCTGCCCGACGCGGTGTTCGCCGCCAACGACATGATGGCGCTGGGGTGTCTGTATGCGTTCGCGCAGGCAGGCGTCCGTGTCCCGTTCGATGTCGCGTTGGCGGGGTTCGATGACATTCCGCTGGCACGTTTCGTTCACCCATCGTTGACAACGATGCAGGTGAGTATCGCCGACCTCGGCGATAAGGCCGCGACGCGCCTGCTGCAGTTGATGGATGGCAACAACACAGAAGGGGCCGGCGACAAGCAGACGCTTGTACCGACCCTGATCGTGCGTGATTCGAGCAGAGCCAGAACCGAGCAGTAGGTCACGACCGTTGGTCGTGACGCCCTAAAAAAACGCACCACATAAAACGACAGGGGCCGCAAAGACGGCCACCACCACCCGGAGAGTTACATGACGTATTCCAATCACCGCAACCGCGCGCCCGCACGCAGTCTGTTGTCCAGCGCGCTGGTCACCTGCCTGATGCTGGGCGCCGCCCCGAGCGTGATGGCGCAGTCGGCTACCTCGTCGCTGCGCGGCCAGGTCGCCGAGGCTGCCGCCGGCACCGAAGTCACCGCCACCAACGTGGCCAGCGGCACCGTGCGCCGCGCCACCACCCGTGCCGATGGCAGCTACTCGCTGATGGGCCTGGACCCGGGCACCTACAACGTCGTGGCCAATGGCCAGACGCAGAAGGTGACGGTCACCGTGGCCTCCACCGCGACCCTGAACTTCAGCGGCGCACCGGCCAACGGCGGCACCGCCAACGCCACCAACCTGGACACGGTCAACGTCATTGCACCGACCCTGCTGCAGGAAGTGCGTACCTCCGAAGTGGGCAAGACCGTCAGCCTGCAGCAGATCCAGACCACCCCGCAGGTGTCGCGCAACTTCCTGGAATTCGCCGACGCGGTCCCGGGCCTGATCTTCACCCGTGATGCCAAGGGCAACACCTCGCTGCGCGGCGGTGCCACCAACTCCGACGGCACCAACGTCTACATCGACGGCGTGGGCCAGAAGAGCTACGTCAAGGGCGGCGGCGTGGCCGGCCAGTCCGGCAGTGCCGGCAACCCGTTCCCGCAGCTGGCGATCGGTGAATACAAGGTCATCAGCGGCAACTACAAGGCCGAATACGGCCAGGTGTCGAGCGCGGCCGTGACCGCGGCCACCAAGTCCGGTACCAACGAGTTCAAGGGTGAAACCTTCTACCGTTACACCAACGAAGACATGCGCGCCAAGACCCCGGCCGAGCGCCAGGCTGGCCAGAGCAAAGAGGCATCGGCCGAGAAGGAATACGGTTTTGCATTGGGTGGCCCGATCATCCAGGACAAGGCGCACTTCTTCGTGACCTACGAAGCCAAGCGCTTCGACCTGCCGGTCACCATCGCGCCGGACGGCGCGGTCGGCCGCGCTGCCGCCCTGCTGCCCCCGGAAGGCGCCGCCGGCCTCGGCCCGGCCAGCCAGCCGTTCCAGCAGGATCTGATCTTCGGCAAGATCGACTTCGAGCCGACCGACAACGATCGCATCGAGCTGACCTTCCAGGACCGCGATGAAACCCAGTCGCAGTTCAGCGGCCAGACCTCGCCGGAAGCCGGCCGCGAAGTGGTCAACACCGACCGACGCTACGCTCTGCGCTGGAACCACAGCGGCGAGCGTTACTACAACGAACTGATGGTCACCCACGAAGATTCGTTCAACAACCCGACCCCGCTGACCCTGGCCAACGGCATCACCTACACCGCACCGGACGGCACCGAAGACCGCACCGTGGTGAAGATCGGTGGCGCATCGGCGCTGGATTCGCAGGTGAAGGGCCAGAAGGGCTGGTCGATCGAAGACAACCTGACCTTGGACGGCATCGAGTGGCAGGGTGACCACACCATCAAGATGGGCGCCAAGTACAAGCAGATCGATCTGTACGCATCCGATGCCGCGCAGATCAATCCGACCTTCACCTACAGCCTGGGTGATCCGGACTTCCCGTCTTCCATTCCGTACAAGGCGCAGTTCGTCAAGCCGGTGACCGGCGTGTCGGGCGTGTCGGGCGAAGTGCGTTCGAAGTCCAAGCAGATCGGCCTGTTCATCCAGGACGACTGGCAGGTCAACGACCATCTGCAGCTGAACCTCGGCCTGCGTTGGGACTACGAGAAGACCCCGTCCTACCTGGACTTCGTGACCCCGCAGCAGGTGGTCGACGCGATCTACTCGCAGGATCCGCGCGCCGCCGCGGGCCAGACCTACGCCGATTCGCTGGCGCTGGGCGGCCTGAACATCGGCGACTACATCAGCAACGGCCACAACCGCAAGGCGTTCAAGGATGCCTGGCAGCCGCGCCTGGGCTTCTCGTATGACGTCAATGCCGACGAGCAGCACGTGTTCCACGGTGGTGCCGGTCGTTCGTATGACCGCGATCTGTTCGACAACCTGCAGCTGGAAACCACCAAGCTGGCCCTGCCGCAGCCGACCATCTACTTCCGCAACCCGGCCACCGGCACCTGCATCGACGGCCAGGCCGCCTGCTATGACTGGAACCCGAACCTGCTCAACGGCATCGGCAACCTGCAGGCCCTGGTCGGTTCGACCAGCAACGCCGGCCTGGAAGTCGATCTGCTGAACAACAACCTCAAGGTGCCGTACTCGGATCAGTTCAGCTTCGGCATGAGCAACCAGGTCGGTGAGTGGCTGACCGATGCCACCATTTCCCGCACGCTGAGCTACGACGGCTTCGCCTTCACCCTGGGCAACCGTTACCCGACCGGCCAGTTCTTTGATGACCCGCGCCTGTGCGGCGGCACCGACCCGGGCCTGAGCCAGGCCTGGAGCTGCAACGTGCCGGGCTTCGGCAGCCTGATCATCGGCCAGCAGGGCATCAAGACCCGCGCGACCCAGGTCCTGCTGTCGGCGCAGAAGCCGTTCACCCAGGAAAGCGGCTGGGGCACCTCGGTGGCCTACACCTGGACCACCGCGCGCCACAACCGTGACATCAACGAGAAGTACGCCTTCGACCGCGGCCTGATCGAAGATTATCCGACCATCCGTTCCAACGGCGCGCCGCGCCACCGCCTGGTGGTCACCGGTTCGTACGCGGGCTTCTGGGGCATCACCTTCGGTGGCAAGGTCACCCTGGCTACCCCGACCGCCGTCAACGACTGGTACCCGGTGCCGCAGGCCAGTGGCTACAACCTGCCGACCCCGCAGGCAGCCGTGCCCAATGCCAATGGCAAGTTCCTGCTGGGTGGCAAGATCTTCGGCTACCGTTCGGTCGATCTGCAGGCGACGAAGACGTTCAAGATGCCGGGCGAGACCGAGCTGTACGCTCGTATCGACATCATCAACGTGTTCAACTTCGACAACTTCTCGACCTACAACTACGTCAAGACCAACGGCAAGCTGCAGGCCAGCTACAACGAGACCGGCGACATCATCGGTACGCCGCGTCAGGTCAAGGCAGAAGTCGGCTTCCGCTTCTGATGCAACAACGGCCCCGTCTTTGGACGGGGCCGGTTTCATGGCAATGGCTGGCCTTCGGGCCAGTCCATTGTCCAGGCCGCTGCCACGGAGGGTGGCAGCGGCCTGGGCAATGACCCGCTTGTTCGGACCACGCACGCGTGGTTTTTTTAAGCGGCGTTCTGTAAACGATTTCAGGTCATTGGACGTTATGCTTCCCAGTCACGAACACCGTAGAAGGAGTTGGCCCATGCAGGCACGCCACCTGTTGACCGCTGCGGCGATCAGCGTCGCCGCCGTTGCCTGTCAGCCGCAGGCCCAGCAGGAGCCGGCCAAGCCCAAGCCGCCCGTGATCCTGGTCGAGGCGGATGTGCCGCCGCGGCCGATGAAGCCGGAACTGCCGCCGCTGTTCGACGATATCGAGCGCCGCACCTTCCAGTTCTTCTGGGATACCACCAACGAGGTCAACGGGCTCAGCCCGGACCGTTACCCGTCGCGCCCGTTCGCGAGCATCGCCTCGGTGGGCTATGCGCTGACCGCCTATCCGATCGGCATCGAGAACGGCTGGGTCAGCCGCACCCAGGCGATCGACCGCACCCTGCTGACGCTGAAGTATTTCCGCGACCTGCCGATGGGCCCGCAGCGCACCGGCAAGGCCGGTTACAAGGGCTTCTACTACCACTTCCTGGACATGCAGGAAGGCCGCCGCTACGACAGCTGGGTGGAGCTCTCCAGCGTGGATACCGCGCTGCTGATGATGGGCGTGCTGTTCGCACAGTCCTATTACGACGGTGACGACGCGCGCGAGAAAGAGATCCGCGAGATCGCCGACACGCTCTACAAGCGCGTGGACTGGCCCTGGCTGCAGCAGCGCGCACCGCTGATCTCGATGGGCTGGTTCCCGGAGAGCGGCTTCATCGATCACGACTGGATGGGCTACAACGAGGCGATGATGGTCTACATCCTCGCGCTCGGCTCGCCGACCCACCCGGTCAGCCCGGACGCCTGGACGGTCTGGACGCGCACCTACGACAACGACTGGGGTGTCTACCAGGGCCAGGAATACCTGTCCTTCGGCCCGCTGTTCGGCCACCAGTACACGCACGTGTGGGTGGACTTCCGCGACATCCAGGATGCCTACATGCGCGAGCGGGGCAGCACCTACTTCCTCAACAGCCGCTCGGCCGCCCTGGCGCAGCGCGAATACGCGATCGCCAACCCGATGAACTGGAAGGATTACGGCCAGAACGTGTGGGGCCTGACCGCCAGCGACGGCCCGCAGAACACCACCCAGGAGTACCGCGGCGAGCAGCGCCAGTTCCGCCATTACTCCTCGCGCGGCGCGGGCCTGCGCGAGAATTTCGATGACGGCACCATCGCACCGACCGCCGCGATCTCCTCGATCGTGTTCGCCCCGGAAGAAGTGATCCCGGCCGCGGTGGAGATGCACAAGCGCTACGGCGATTACATCTACTCCAGCTACGGGTTCCTGGATTCGTTCAACCCGAGCTTCAACTACGACATCCCGATCAAGACCGGTCGCCTGGTCCCGGATCGCGGCTGGGTGGCCAGCGATTACATCGGCATCGACCAGGGCCCGATCCTGACCATGATCGCCAACTACCGGAACGATTTCGTCTGGAACGTGATGAAGAAGAACGCGCATATCCGCAAGGGTCTGGAGCGCGCCGGCTTCAGCGGTGGCTGGCTGACGCCGGAAGGCGAGGACCAGCCGATGGAACTGCAGAAAGATGAAAAGGCGGCCTCGGCCCGCTCGGTCGGCATCGCCGAATCGCGTGCGGCAGCCGCCCAGGAACAGAAGAACAATTCCAATTCGAACCGCAACCAGCAGCAGGGGAAGTAAGCAGTGCCATCGTCGTCGCGCCCGAAGCTGGGGTTGAGTCTGTTGCTGCTGCTGGTCGGCAGCCTGTTGTTGAGTGCCTGCCGGAAAGAACCGGAAGGCGTGACCGTGCGTTTCTGGGCGATGGGCCGCGAGGCCGAAGTCGTCACCGGCCTGATCCGCGAGTTCGAGGCGGAAAACCCGGGTATCCATGTGGATGTGCAGAACATCCCGTGGACGGCCGCGCATGAAAAGCTGTTGACCGCGTTCGCGGCCGACGGCCTGCCGGATGTGTGCCAGCTGGGCAATACCTGGATTCCCGAATTCGCCGAGCTCAATACCCTGACCCCGCTGCAGCCCTACGTGGCGCAGTCCAAGGTCGTGGACCCGGCCGATTACTTCCAGGGCATCTGGGATACCAACGTCATCCATGACGAGCTGGTCGGCGTGCCGTGGTACGTCGATACCCGCCTGCTGTATTACCGCAAGGACATGCTCGCCAAGGCCGGTTATGACCATCCGCCGCGCACCTGGGTGGAGTGGAACGCGATGATGGCGGCGATCAAGAAGATGCAGGGCGCGAACCGCTATGCCGTGTTGATGCCGATCAACGAGTTCGAGCAGCAGCTGTCCTTCGCCCTGCAGCAGCCGGACCCGCTGCTGCGCGATGATGATACCCGCGGCAACTTCAGCAGCCCCGGCTTCCGCAGGACGCTGGGCTTCTACGAGAACATGTTCGCGCAGGGCTGGGCCCCGCGCATGTCCGAGACGCAGATCTCCAACGTCTGGGATGAATTCTTCCGTGGCTTCAACGTGTTCTACGTGTCCGGCCCCTGGAACATCCGCGAGTTCAAGAAGCTGCAGCCCAAGGCGCTGGAAGGGCAGTGGGGCACCGCTGCGCTGCCGGGCCCGGACGGCCCCGGCGCCGGCATCGCCGGTGGAACCAGCCTGGTGATCTTCCGCTCCTCGCAGCAGAAGGAAGCGTCGTGGAAGCTGATCGAGTTCCTGTCGCGCCCGGCGATCCAGGAACGCTTCCATTCGATCATCGGTGACCTGCCGCCCCGGCGCAGCACCTGGGATTACCCCTCGCTGGCCAACGACCCGTTGGCGCAGCCCTTCCGCGACCAGCTCGAGCGGGTCAAGCCCACGCCGAAGGTGCTGGAGTGGGAGCGCATCGTGCAGGAAATGCGGATCATCACCGAACAGGTGGTGCGTGGTGGCATGGATCAGGACGTGGCAGTGAAAGAACTGGACAAACGCGTGGACAAGGTCCTCGCCAAACGCCGTTGGATGCATGAGCAGCACCGGCGCGACGCCTCCGGGGTGAGCGACAAGCAGCACTCCAGCGCGGTCGCCACGGAGGCGGCGCCATGAAGCAGCGTTCGCTTGCCGGCTGGATGTTCGCCGGCCCGGCCATCCTGGTCATCGCGGTGTTCTTCGGCCTGCCGGTGTTCTCGGCACTGGCCCTGAGCATCACCGATTTCGATCTGTACGCACTGGCCGACGGCGAGAACCTGCGCTTCGTCGGGCTGGGCAACTACATCGACCTGCTGCAGACCCCGATGTTCTGGAAGTCGCTGTGGAACACCACCTACTTCGTGATCGTCGGTGTGCCGATGTCGATCGCGGTGTCGCTGGGCGCGGCGATCCTGCTCAACGCCCCGGCCGCGCGCTTCAAGGCGCTGTTCCGCACCGCACTGTTCGCCCCGGTGGTGACCACCCTGGTGGCGGTGGCGGTGATCTGGCGCTACCTGTTCCACACCAGCTACGGCCTGGTGAACTACGGCCTGGGCCACCTGGGCATCAGCCCGATCGACTGGCTGGGCGACCCGAACTGGGCGATGCCGACCATCATGCTGTTCGCGGTGTGGAAGAACTTCGGCTACAACATGGTGATCTTCCTGGCCGGCCTGCAGGCGATCCCGCATGACCTGTACGAGGCGGCCCGGATCGACGGCGCCTCGCGCTGGAAGCAGTTCCTGCACATCACCCTGCCGATGCTCGGCCCGGTGCTGCTGGTGGTCGGCGTGATCACCGTGTCCGGCTATTTCCAGCTGTTCGCCGAGCCCTACGTGATGACCCGTGGCGACCCACTGCAGAGCACCGTCAGCGTGCTGTACTTCATGTTTGAAGAAGGCTTCAAGTGGTGGAACCTGGGCCGCGCCTCCGCGGTGGCGTTCCTGCTGTTCCTGATCATCCTGGGCGTGACCAGCATCATGCTGCGTTTCGGCCGCAAGAGGCAGTTGGTATGAGTCGTGAAATCGGTCAATCGCGCTGGCACGCCTGGTGGGTCAATGGTGGCCTGCTGGTGCTGGCCGCGCTGAGCCTGGCGCCGCTGTTGTGGATGCTGTCGGTGTCGTTCATGCCGACCGGCGAGGCGGCGCATTTCCCGCCGCCGCTGCTGCCCTCGTCGCTGACGACCGCGAACTACCATGAGTTGTTCGCCCGTACCGGCATGGCCAACAACTTCGTCAACAGCCTGATGGTGTCGCTGGCGATCACCTTCGGCTCGCTGCTGCTCAACACCATGGCCGGCTATGCCTTCGCCAAGCTGCGCTTCGCCGGCCGCGAGCGCATCTTCCAGCTGCTGCTGGCCGCGCTGGTGATCCCGGCGCAGGTGGCGATGCTGCCGCTGTTCCTGCTGATGAAGCAGCTGGGCCTGGTCAACAACTTCGGTGGCGTGATCGTGCCGGCGCTGGCGACCGTGTTCGGCATCTTCCTGGTCCGCCAGTACGCCCGTTCGATCCCGGACGAGCTGCTCGAAGCGGCCCGGATCGACGGGGCAGGGGAGCTGCGGATCTTCTTCCAGATCGTGCTGCCGATGCTCAAGCCGGTGCTGGTGACGCTGTCGATCTTCACCTTCATGGCCGCGTGGAACGATTTCATGTGGCCCTTGATCGTGTTGACCGACCAGGAGCACTACACTCTCCCGGTGGCCCTGGCCACGCTCTCGCGCGAGCACATCATGGACGTTGAGATGATGATGGCCGGCGCGGTGGTCACGGTGGTTCCGGTGCTGCTGCTGTTCCTGGCATTGCAGCGTTATTACATCCAAGGTCTGTTGCTGGGGAGTGTCAAAGGGTGAAGCATGCCGTCGTCGCGGTGGGTCTGGGTCTGGTCTGGTCACTGGCGGCCTCGGCCGCACCGCCGGCGACGCCGGTGCTGCCCGCACCCAAGGTGCTGGACAGCTTCGACGACATGACGCCCTGGAAGCTGGTCGTCTCCGACCAGGTCAGCGGCTCGCTGCGCAGCGTCGCCGGCAACGGCGGCGGGCGCGCGCTCTGCCTGGACTACGACTTCCACAACGTGTCCGGCTACGTCGGCATCCGCCGCGAGCTGGGCATCCAGTACCCGGAGAATTACCAGTTCGGCTTCCAGCTGCGCGGTGATTCCCCGGCCAACGATCTGCAGTTCAAGCTGATCGACGCCAGCGGCGACAACGTCTGGTGGGTCAACCGCCCCGGCTATGCCTTCCCCAAGGCCTGGGCACCGGTGCAGTACCGCAAGCGCCAGATCGACAAGGCCTGGGGGCCGGAAACGGACCCGACGCTCAAGCGCAGCGCCGCGATCGAGTTCACCATCTACAGCAAGGTCGGCGGCAAGGGCACGGTCTGTTTCGACCGGCTCACGCTGCAGGGACTGCCGGCGGCCGATACCTCTTCGCTGAGCCCATCGGTGATCGCCGATACCGCCACCGCGCTGCAGAACCGCATCGTCGATGGCAAGCCGGACACGGTCTGGATCAGCGGCGGCGTGGCCGAGCAGACCATCACCCTGGACCTGCACAAGGTGCGTGAGTTCGGCGGGGCGGTGATCGAGTGGCTGCCCGGGCTGGAGGCCACGCGGTATGAAGTGCGCTCCTCGGCCGACGGGCGCAGCTGGGACACGCGCCGCGAGGTGACCGCCGGCGGCGGTGGCCGCGACTGGCTGGCGCTGCCGGATACCGAGGCGCGCTATCTGCGCTTCGACCTCAAGGGCGGCCCGAGCTGGCGCTACGGCATCCGTGACATCACGCTCAAGCCGCTCGAGTTCGCCGATACCCCGAATGATTTCGTCCGCTCGGTGGGCGCCGACCTGCCGCGCGGTTCGGTGCCGCGTGGCTTCACCGGTGAACAGCCGTACTGGACGCTGCTGGGCCTGGATGGTGGTCGCGAACAGGCCCTGATCGGCGAAGACGGTGCGCTGGAAGTGGCCAAGTCCAGCTTCAGCGTGGAGCCGTTCGTGCTGGTGGACAACAAGCTGCTGAGCTGGGCCGACGTCAAGACGAGCCAGTCGCTGCAGGATGATTACCTGCCGATCGCCAATGTCGGCTGGACCCACGACAAGGCCGGCCTGCAGGTCACCGGCTTCGTGCAGGGCACGCCGGACAATGCGCAGCTGGTCGGGCGTTACACCCTGCGCAACCCGGACAAGGTCGCCCACGAGTACACCCTGGCCCTGGCGGTGCGCCCGTGGCAGGTCAACCCGCCGACCCAGTTCCTCAACACCGTTGGCGGTGTGAGCCGGATCGACAACCTGTCGGTCGACCCGACCCATGTGGACGTCAACGGCAAGCCGCGCCTGTATCCGGCGCAGGCGCCGGATGCGGCCTTCGCCACCGCCTTCGACAGCAAGCTGGACGTGGTCCACCTGGCCAGCGGCAAGCTGCCGGGCACCACCGAAGTGAAGGACGGCACCGGCCTGGCCTCGGGCGCGCTGCTGTATCGCTGGAAGCTGGAGCCCGGCCAGAGCCGGGAGGTCGCCATCGTGCTGCCGCAGACCGGCAACTGGACGATGCCCAAGGCCTTTGATGCCGCCAAGGCGCAACAGCAGGTCGCCTCGATGTGGCGGACCAAGCTGGACCAGGTGACGCTGCAGGTGCCGGCCGCCGGCAAGCCGCTGGCCGATACCCTGCGCACCGCGCTGGCGCACATGCTGATCTCGCGGATCGGGCCGAGCATCCAGCCGGGCACGCGCTCGTACTCGCGCAGCTGGATCCGCGACGGCGCGATGATTTCCGAGGGCCTGCTGCGCATGGGCCGTAGTGATGCGGTGCGCCAGTACGTGAACTGGTACGCGCCGTATCAGTTCGACAACGGCAAGGTGCCGTGCTGCGTGGACTCGCGCGGCAGCGATCCGGTGCCGGAGAACGACAGCCACGGCGAGTTGATCTTCAACATCGCCGAATACTGGCGCTACACCGGCGACACCACCTTCCTGGAAGTGATGTGGCCGCACGTGCAGGGCGCCTACCAGTACATGGAGCAGCTGCGCCTGAGCGAGCGCACCGAGGAGAACCGCGCCCGCAACCCGGCCTTCTACGGAATGATGCCGGTCTCGATCAGCCACGAAGGCTATTCGGCCAAGCCGATGCATTCCTACTGGGACAACTTCTGGGCGCTGCGTGGCTACAAGGATGCCGCGATCATCGCCAGCACCCTGGGCAAGGCCGAGGCAATGCAGATCAGCGAGTCGCGCGATCAGTTCCGTGACGACCTGCAGGCCTCGTTGCTGGCAGCGACCGCGCAGCACAGCATCGACTACCTGCCCGGTTCGGCCGAGCTGGGCGATTTCGACGCGACCTCGACCACCATCGCACTGGCCCCGGCCGGTGAGCAGGGGCGCCTGCCGCAGCCGTACTTGAACAACACCTTCGAGCGCTACTGGAGCGAGTTCGAAGCGCGTCGTGATGGCAAGCGCGAGTGGAAGGACTACACCCCGTACGAGTGGCGCAACGTGGCTGCGTTCGTGCGCCTGGGCTGGCGTGACCGCGCCTGGCAGGCGACCGAGTTCTTCTTCAAGGACCGCGCGCCGCAGCCCTGGAACCAGTGGGCCGAAGTGGTCTCGCGCACGCCGCGCAAGCCGTTCTTCCTGGGCGACCTGCCACACGCCTGGGTGGCCTCGGACTTCGTGCGCTCCGCGCTGGACATGTTCGCCTACAGCCGCGACATCGACGACAGCTTGGTGCTGGCCGCCGGAGTGCCGTCGCGTTGGCTGGAAGGCAAGGGCGTCGGCGTGCAGGGCCTGCGCACGCCGAACGGTCAGCTCAACTACGCACTGGTCCGCAATGACAAGCAGCTCACCCTGACCGTGTCGGCCGGCCTGATTCCGCCCGCCGGTGGCGTGGTGTTGCCATGGCCGTACAGCGGCGAGCCGGGCGCCACCACCATCAACGGTGAGCCAGCGCAATGGGTGGGCGGCGAGCTGCGGGTGATGCAGGTGCCGGCCAAGGTCGAGATCGAGATTCCGGCATCGGTACGCCGGGCGGAACGCAAGGCACCGTAATGCGGCAGATGACGAGAATGAGGCGCGGCCTGCTGGCCGCCGTGCTGGCGTTCGCGCCGGTGGTCGCGATGGCGCAGGCCGCAGGGGCAGGGGCCGGGCAGGAGATGACCATGGTCACCTTCAACCTGCACCACGACCGCGAAAACTGGCCGGCCCGCCGCCAGGTGATCCTGCGGGAGCTGCAGGCCCTGCAGCCCGATGCGATCGCGTTGCAGGAGGTGATCCAGAAGCCCCATGTGCGCAACCAGGCCGCATGGCTGGCGCGCAAGCTGGGCTATGAGTACCAGTTCGTTTCCACCGATCCGCCGGGCCGTTTCAAGCGCTATGGCAATGCACTGCTGACCCGGCGCCCGGTGCTGACGCGCAACGACCACCTGCTGGCACCGATCAACGACTACCGCACCGTGGCGCATCTGCGCATCGATGTGGACGGTCGGCCGGTCAACGTCTATGCCACGCACTTGAACGAGCGCTCGGACGAGGTGGGCAGCCGCATCCGCGGCGAGCAGGTGGCCGATCTGCTGACGTTCATCGCGCAGACCGCAGGTGATGCGCCGGTGGTCGTGGCCGGGGACTTCAACGCGCTGGTGGATGCAGGTGACCTGAGCGAGCTGCGCAATCACTACGGCGACAGCTACGGCAGCGTGCACGTCAACAACGAGCTGGCCCAGGTCAGCACGCTCAACCGCCATTACTACGATGCGCCATCGCGCATCGACCATATCTTCTTCCAGCAGGATCGCCTGCTTGCCCGCGAAGCGAAGCTCCTGTTCGATCAGCCGTACGCCGATGGCCGCTGGGCCTCGGATCACTACGGCGTGTGGACCCGGCTGCAGTTCGCGCCGGGTACCGGCAACGCTGGCGCGACGACGCCCTGAGGCGCGCGCCACGTCATCGGTGATGGTGTAGCGCGCTACCGGCTGCCTCCACGGATGACGTGGATCTGCCCTTGATGCGACCGATCCGGGATCCACGCATGGCGTGGATCTACCCTTGCTGCATCCCACGGCCTGTGTAGATCCACGCCGTGCGTGGATACGCTCAACGCCGCCATCATGACTGCCTGACCCGCGCCGCTGGCTCCGCCATCCAACCGCCCAAACGCAGACAGCGGCCCGAAGGCCGCTGTCTGTTTGTTGCGTCACTCACCCAGGATCAGAGCGTGTCTTTCTTTTCCTGGTCAGCCTTGTCGCCTTCGTCGGCCTGCGGGGCATCGGTGGGGATGTCCTCGCGGGCCTCGGCCTGGGCGGCCTGTTCGGCGGCATTGGTGGTGGCCGGGGCTTCGCTGGCGGTCGCACCGAACAGCTGGCCGTTATGCACGACCGGGCCGGCCGGGGCCGATTCGGTGCGGGCCTGCGGGGCTGCCGGCTGTGCCGGGGCCTGGGTCGCATCGACGGCATCCAGCATGCTGGTCTGCACCGGCGCGGCGGTCGGCTCCTTCACTTCTTCCGGGGCGGTCTCGACGACCGGGGCCGCCGGAGCAACCACCGGGGCCGGAGCCACCGGAGCAGCGACCGGGGCCGGAGCCGCCGGAGCAGCGACCGGAGCCGGAGCCACCGGAGCAGCGACCGGGGCCGGAGCCACCGGAGCAGCGACAGGAGCCGGAGCCACCGGAACCGGAGCCGCCGGAGCAGCCACCGAAGCCGGAGCCGCCGGAGCAGCCACCGGAGCCGGAGCCACCGGAGCAGCCACCGGTTCAACCACACGCGGTGCTTCCACCGGTGCAGCCGGCTGCGCAGCGGCCGGGGTCGGCTTCGGGCTTTCCACGAACGGCACCGGGTCGTTGTAGGAGGCCGGGGCCTTCTCGGCGACCGGTTCGGCTGCCGGGGCAGTGGCCTTTTCAACGACCGGGGTCGGTGCCTTTTCGGCGACCGGTGCTGCCACCGGCGCCGGGGTCGGCTCGGTGTGGCCCGCCGTCACGACCGGGCTGCTGACCACCGCCGCCGGAGCGGCAGCGGCGACAGCGGCTGCCGGAGCCGGGCGCGGGGCCTGGACCTGGACAGCGGCGGCGGCCGGCGCGTTGCCGGATTCGTCGTCGAACTCGAACTCCGGCTGCGGCTGACCATGGTTGGCGACCTGGCGCTCGGCCGGGGCGGCGGTGTCGCCGTCCTGATCGCCATCCTGATCGTCGCCCTCGTCATCCAGACCGTTCTCGTCACCATTGAGGCCATCGCTTCCGGCGGCCTGCTCACCGTTGCCACGACGACGACGACGGCCACCGCGACGACCGCGACGACGACGCGAAGCGCCTTCGCCGGTACCGTCTTCGGCGTTGGCCGGGGCGTCACCCTGTTCGGTGGCCTCGCTCACTGCAGCCTGCGTGTCCTCGGCCACAACGGCCTTGGTCGCGTCCTGCGCGTGGGCAGCCGATGCAGCAGCATCGGTGGCGACCACGGCAGCGGCGGCGATCACCGCGGCATCGGCGGCGACCGGGGCAGCGGTGGTCGGCTTGGGTGCATCGGCCTGCGGCTGGCGCGCGGGCTTTTCGCTCACGGCCGGCTTGTCGCCGTCATTCTGCTGGGGCTTGGCCTGGCCGTTCTGGCCCTGCTTCTGCTTCAGCTTCGGCTGCTGCTGGTCATTGCGCGCTTCATTGCGCGGCTTGGCCGGCTGCTGCTCGTTGCGCGGCTTGCCCTGGCTGGGCGCCTGCACCTGTGCTGCGTTGCCATTGGCCGGTGCGGCGGTGTCCTGGCGGCGCTCGTCACGACGCTCGCCCTTCGGGCCGCGCTCGCCACGCTCACCACGGTCCTTGCCACGGCCCTGCGCCTGCGCATTGCCGTTACCGCCGCGCTCGCCACGCTCATCGCGGCGGCCGTTGCGGTCCTTGCCGTTGCGGTCCTTGTTGCGACCGCTGCGGTTGCCGTCCTGGCCCGGGCGGCTGCTCGGCTGCGGTGCGGCGGCCGGGGCCGGTTCGCCACCGAAGATGCGCTTGAGCCAACCCACCACGCCGGTGGCGGCAGGGGCGGCCACGGGGGCGGCGACCGGGGCCGGTGCGGCCACCGGTTCCGGGGCTTCACGCACCGGGGCCGGCTGGCTGTGCTTGACCTGGGTCACCACCGGGGCGACCGGGATGTTCAGCTGGGCCTTGGTCAGTGCATGCACGGGCAGCTTGCGCGGGGTGCCGCGCTGGTAGCTCGGCTTGCCGCTCTCTTCGCCCAGCTCGTTCTCGCGCAGGCGGGTCACTTCGTAATGCGGGGTGTGCAGCTGCTCATCGGCCACGATCACGATCGGCGCGTCGTGGCGCTGTTCGATCTCACGCAGCGCGCTGCGCTTTTCATTGAGCAGGTAGTTGGCGATCTCGACCGGGGCCTGGACCAGCACCTGCCCGGTGTTCTCCTTCATCGCATGCTCTTCCGCCACGCGGATGATGGACAGCGACAGCGACTCGACGCTGCGCATGCGGCCATGGCCATCGCAACGCGGGCAGACGATCTGGCTGGATTCGCCCAGGCTCGGGCGCAGGCGCTGGCGGCTCATTTCCATCAGGCCGAAGCGCGAAATGCGGCCCAGCTGCACGCGCGCACGGTCGTACTTGAGCGCGTTCTGCAGGCGGTTCTCGACTTCGCGCTGGTGCTTGTTGGAGGCCATGTCGATGAAATCGATGACCACCAGGCCGCCCAGGTCGCGCAGGCGCAGCTGGCGGGCCACTTCTTCAGCCGCTTCCAGGTTGGTCTGGAAGGCGGTGTCCTCGATGTCGCTGCCCTTGGTGGCGCGCGAGGAGTTCACGTCGATGGCGGTCAGCGCTTCGGTCTGGTCGACCACGATCGAGCCGCCGGACGGCAGGCGGACATTGCGCTCATACGCGCCTTCGATCTGCGATTCGATCTGGAAGCGGTTGAACAGCGGGATGTCGTCCTTGTAATGCTTGAGCTTGCGCAGGGTCTGCGGCATCACCTGCTGCATGAACTCCTGGGCGGTCTCGTACAGCTCCTCGGTGTCCACCAGGATCTCGCCGACATCGGCGCGCAGGTAGTCACGCAGGGCGCGCACGATCAGCCGCGATTCCTGGTAGATCAGGAACGAGGCCGGCTTGGTCAGTGCCGCTTCGGCGATCGACTTCCAGACCTGCAGCAGGTAATCCAGATCCCACTGCAGTTCTTCGGCATCGCGGCCGACGCCGGCGGTGCGGATGATCACGCCCATGTCGTCGGGGATGTTCAGCTTGTCCAGCGCGTCTTTCAGCGCGGCACGGTCTTCGCCCTCGATGCGACGCGAGACGCCACCGGCGCTCGGCGAGTTCGGCATCAGGACCATGTAGCGGCCAGCCAGCGAGATGAACGTGGTCAGGGCAGCGCCCTTGTTGCCGCGCTCTTCCTTGTCCACCTGGACCACGACTTCCTGGCCTTCACGCAGCAGCTCGCGGATGCCGGCCTTGTTGTGGTCGACGCCAGCCTGGAAGTAATCGCGGGAGATTTCCTTCAGCGGCAGGAAGCCATGGCGCTCACCGCCGTACTCGACGAAGGCCGCTTCCAGTGAAGGCTCAAGGCGCGTGATGCGGCCTTTGTAGATGTTCGACTTCTTCTGTTCCTTGGACGGCTGTTCGATGTCGATGTCGTACAGCGTCTGGCCATCCACGATGGCTACCCGCAGCTCTTCAGCCTGCGTGGCATTGATCAGCATTCGCTTCATTCTTGCGTTCCTCGCGCGCTGCTACCGCGCGGAACGCCATGGGGTTTCGCTTCTGGTCACGCTTCACCGCCCATCGCGCATGCGCGGGGAGGGCGGTTTGGGTTTCCAGCGCTACGACACCACGGCAGGCCGCGGGAGCGCTTCATTTGTTTTGGTTTGGGTGTAACTGGGCCGGAGGCAGCTTTCAGCCAGGCTGGAGCGCCACAGGGACATGTTCAGCGCGAATGTGTGTCAGACATCCGGCGATGGCCGGGACCGCCGGTGAGCCGCTAACATGGCCGCCCCGGGGGCGGTGGCTGCGCACTGTGCCGGAATCGCGGGAAGTCGGGCTTCTGGCCCAGAGCAACTTCCAACGAAATCAATCCCTTATCTCGCCCGCCGAGTGTAACAGAATAAAAGGCCAATGACCGTTACCGAGCCCACCCCCAAAGCCGCTGAAGCCATGACCAGCGTACGTATCATCACTGTTCCGGCCGACCGTGCCGGGCAACGCCTGGACAACTTCCTGCTCGGCCAGCTCAAGGGTGCACCGCGCAGCCTGATCTACAAGCTCGTGCGAAGTGGCCAGGTCCGCGTCAATGGCGGCCGCGCCAAGGCCGAGCGCAAGCTGGAGGGCGGCGACGAAGTCCGGGTGCCGCCCGTACGTCTCAACGAAGAGGGCGACAAGGCGGGGCCGCCGGCCGCGTTCATGAAGCGGCTGGACGATGCCATCGTGTTCGAAGACGATCGGCTGCTGGCGCTGAACAAGCCGTCGGGCGTGGCCAGTCACGGCGGCAGCGGCATCAGTTTCGGCGCCATCGAAACCCTGCGCGCACTGCGGCCGGGCAAGACCCTGGAGCTGGTCCATCGTCTGGACCGGGATACCTCCGGCCTGCTGATCGTGGCCAAGAAGCGCTCGGCCCTGAGCGAGCTGCAGGCGCTGCTGCGTGAAGACCACGGCGCCGGCATCCGCAAGCGCTACCTGACGCTGCTGGCCGGCCGCATGCCCGATGGCACCATGACCGTGGACGCCCCGCTGCACGTGGGCCTGCGCCAGGGTGGCGAGCGCCACGTGCAGGTCAATCCGATCGGCAAGGAGTCGATCAGCCACTTCAAGGTGCTCGAGCGCAAGGGGGGCCACTCGTACTGCGAAGTGCGGATCGAAACCGGCCGGACCCACCAGATCCGCGTGCATGCCCAGCATCTGGGTCATCCGGTGGCCGGTGACGACAAATACGGCGATCCGGACGTCAACAAGCGGCTTCGTGAGCAGATCGGCCTGAAACGCCTGTTCCTGCACGCGGCCTCGCTGGAGTTCGCGCTGGATGCGGGCAAGACCCCTTATCTGATCAATGCGCCGCTGGCCGAGGAGCTGGTCGAGGTGTTGAACCGGCTCAAGTAAGGCCGTCAAAGCCGCGCCGAACGGAGGGTAGTGCCGGCCGCTGGCCGGCTCTGCACAATCACGACCGACAAGGGAAGCGCCGGCCAGCGGCCGGCACTACCGGGCGGTGGGGCCCTGCGCTGACGTTACCCGGTTGAAAGGGCCCGGAGTTGCCGGGCTAGAACCCCCGGCATCACCACTTGAACAGCACCAGGCTGATCGCCAGGCTGCCCATGCCGGCCACCAGGCCGTAGACGGTCTCGTGGCCCTTGGCGTAGCGCTTGGCCGCCGGCAGCAGTTCGTCCAGGGCCAGGAACACCATCACGCCCGAGATGATCCCGAACACCCAGCCGAAGGTGGCATGGTTGAGCACCCCGGACAGGGCGACATAGCCGATCGCCGCACCGATCGGCTCGGCCAGCCCGGACAGCAGGCTGGCGCCGAACGCATAGAACTTGTTCTGGGTGGCGAAATACACCGGCACCGCGATCGCGATGCCCTCGGGGATGTTGTGGATGGCGATGGCGAAGGCCAGCGGCATGCCGACCGAGGGGCTCTCCAGGGTGGCGAAGAACGTCGCCAGCCCCTCGGGGAAGTTGTGCGCGGTGATCGCCACGGCGGTCAGCAGGCCGACCCGCTTGATGTAGGCCTTGTTGTTGTCGCGGAACAGCGGGTCCTGCTTGTCCAGGCTCTCGTGCGGGTTCGGGATCAGGTGGTCGATCACCACGATCAGCAGCACGCCGACCAGGAAGGCCGCGGTGCCGTAGGCGAAGCCCAATCGGGCGTCATAGGCCTGGGTGAATGAATCGATGGCCTTGTTGAGGATCTCCGTCAGCGAGACGAAAACCATCGCGCCACCGGCAAACGCCAGCCCGAACGCCAGCAGGCGCGGGTTGGGGCGGCGCGAGAACAGCACCATCAGGCTGCCCAGCGCGGTGGCCAGGCCGGCGGCCAGGGTGACCGCCAGGGCGATCCATACGTTTTCAGTGGAAATATCAGGCATCCGCCAACGCGTCCTTGTACGAGAAAAGTGCGCCGTGCGGTCCCCACCTCCCCACCGGGCCGCTGAAATGCGGTGCTCCGTGGGGGCGGTGTTCACCGGGCGCGTGGCGACGCGTCGATCCGACGGACGCCTTGACGATCCATGATGCGCGGTTTGCGGCGGCTGACCTCAACACCCTGCGGCGATCAGCCGCCGCGACGCAGCCGTTCTTCGATCGCGAAGCACTCGTCCGGCTTGGGCTGCGGCGGATTGAAGCTGACCGGTACCTGGATCGTGGTCGAGACCGTCTGCCCGGCACGGGTGCCCGCCTTGAACTGCCAGGCCTGGACCGCCTTCTGCGCCTGCTCGTCGAGCTGGGCGTTGCCGCTGCCACTGGCGAGCTGGACCTGGCTGGGCTGGCCGTCGGCGGCGATGGTGACCTTGAAGGTACTGGTGCCGCCGATCCCCTGGCAGGCCAGTTCGATGGGGTACTCCGGCGGTGGCGTCTTGACCGCGGCGACCTCGGTGGGCGCAGCGACCGGGGCGGCCGGTTGTTCGGGCGTCTTGTTGCAGCCGGCCAGGGCTGCCACGGCAAGGCTGGACAGCACGATGTACTGCAGTTTCATGGGCTTACTCCGTCAGGGCCGAGGCTTTCGCCGCGCAGATGAAGTCGTTTTCGCTCAGGCCACCCACATCATGGGTGGAGAATCGCACCACGGCGCGGTCGTAATGCACGCCCAGGTCCGGGTGGTGGTCTTCGCGATGGGCAACCCAGGCCAGGGCGTTCACGAAGGCCATGGTGCCGTGGTAGTTGTCGAAGCGGAAGGTGCGGGTCAGCGCCTGGCCGGCCTCGGCCAGCTCCCATCCGGGAATCTGGGCCAGCAGCTCGGTGACCCGGGCGGTGCCGAGCTTGTGGTCGCTGCCTTTGCGCGGCACGCAATGGGCCTGCGCCAGCGGAATCAGGTCGGCCATGGGTTCCTCCACATCTGGATGACTGAACAATGCGCGGTCGGGTGTATAAACCGAATGAGCGCATAACAAGGGATTGGCTAGAATAGCCCGATGATCCAGATATCCGACACTGCCCAATCCTATTTCCGCAAGCTGATCGAGCGTGAGGCCGTGCCCGGCATGGGTGTGCGCCTTACCGCCGTCGATGCGGGTACCCCGCGCGCCGATGCCCGCCTGGAGTTCGCCGATCCCGGCGAGCTGCTCGGTGATGAGTGGGCGGTGGACTGCGATGGCTTCACCCTCTACGTGGCCGCCACCAGCGTGGCCTGGCTTGATGGCGCCGAGATCGATTTCGTCACCAACGCCACCGGCAGCCAGCAGCTGACCATCAAGGCGCCGAAGATCAAGGGCGAGGCGCCGACGGAAGGTTCTTCCCTGGTCGAGCGGGTGCGCTGGGTGGTGGAGAACGAAGTCAATCCGCAGCTGGCCTCGCATGGCGGCAAGGTCGCAGTGCAGGAAGTCTCGGCCGAGGGCGTGGTGCTGCTGCGCTTCGGCGGCGGCTGCCAGGGCTGCGGCATGGCCGACGTCACGCTCAAGCAGGGCATCGAAAAGACCTTGATGGGACGTGTGCCCGGCATCACCGCGGTGCGCGACGCGACCGACCACGAGAGTGGCGACGCGCCGTACATTCCCCGCGGCACGGCTGCCTGATCGCGCTGCGTGCCACTGCGCCGGGCTGACGACATCCTCGATTGGCTGCTGGCTCGCCAGCCGGACAAGCGCATTCTCGAAAAAACCACGGGCCTCCCCTATGGGTGGGGCCTGTGGCTGCGCGCGTTGTCGCCATTGCCGCGGCCGTTCCGGGCCAGCGAAGTACTTGCCGAACTGGCCCGGCGTGAGCCGATGCCCGCGGGTGGGCGCCTGCCCGAACTGAGTTTCGTCCAGGCGATGCGCCGGCTGCTCTGGCAGGGCTGGGACCCGGCCCCGCGCGATCAGCGTTGGATGCGCTGGACCTCGGCGCTGATCAGCGCGCTGCTGCATCTGATGTTCGCGCTGTTGTTGCTGTGGGTGGCCTTGATTCGCCCGCCAAGCGAGCCCGAACAGGGCGGCGAGAGCGGGCGCGTGCAGGTGGCGTTCGTCGGCCGCGGCACCCCGCAGCAGGAGCAAGGGGCGTCACCGGCCGCTGCCGAGCCGGCCACGGCGGACGCGGCGATCGCTGCGGCGATGGCCAATGCGCAGGCGATGGCGCAGGCCGAGGCGGATGCACGCACAGCATCGGCCCCGCAGCCGACCGCGGCGCCGGCACCGCCAAGCGAGCCACAACCGGCGCCACCGGCGCCCGCGACGCCGGCGGTGGAGCAGCCCGTCCAGGCGACCGAGGTGGCCCAGGCCACGACCGATTTCGTGGTGCCGCCGACCAGCGTGCCGCGCACCGAAGTGCGGGTGGTGACGCGCGAGCCGCAGGACATCGCGGTGCGTGAGCGCACCGTGGTCACGGTGGAAGCGCCGACGCCGCGTACCACCGTGCCGGCCCCGCGCACGGCCGAACCGCAATTGCGCACGCCCGAGCTGACCGTGCAGGAGCGGCAGGTCACGGTGGTCGAAGCCCCGACTCCCACCGTGGCCATTGCCGGGCCCCGGGTGGAGGCCACCGTGCCGCAACGTGAGGTGCAGGTCCGCGAACGCGAGATCCGGCCGGTGACCGCGCCGGCGGTGAACGTGGCCACGCTGCCCACGCGCGAGGTGGCCGTACCGGGCCGATCGCCTGAGGTCGCCGTGCGCGAACGCGCGGTGCCCAACGCCGCACCGCGTCCGGCACCGCCATCACCGGCCGCGGCGAGCAGTACGGCGACGGCGCCGGCGGCCGCCAATGCCAGCACGGCGGCCAGCACGTCCACGGCGCCGGCCGCGACCCGCGCCCCGGCGAGCCCATCCAAGGCACCGCCCGGCAGCTGGACCACGCCCAACCGGTCCGATGACTGGGGCGCGGCCAATCATCCGCAGGACGCCGATCTCAATGGCCGTGCCGTCAGTGCGACCCAGGGCAATGGCAGCAGTCTGTTCAAGGCCGATGGCAGTGTGCGCGTGCCCGGCCAGGAGGGTCACGGCAACAGTGAGCGGGGCGCACCGGGCGGCGAGAAAGATGGCTGGAGCAAAGAGCGCATTGCGCAGTCCGGCACTTGGCTCAAGCGCCCGCCGTACGACTACACCCCGACCTCGTTCGACAAATACTGGGCGCCCAACGAATCGTTGCTGGCCGAATGGGTCCGCAAGGGCATCAAGGCGGTGGAGATTCCGATCCCTGGCACGAGCTCGTCGATTTCCTGCGTGATCTCCGTGCTGCAGTTCGGCGGCGGCTGTGGCTTGAGCGATCCGAACATGCAGGACCAGCCAGCCATCGCGCGTCCGCCGCCAGACATCCCGTTCAAGAAGGAACTGCAGGAAGACAACGGCAGCCGATGAGGCGCGGCCTCGGCGGCGGGTAGAGCCACCACGCCATGCGTGGCTGGGTTTCGGCCGGGTGTCACGGCGCCTCGCAGCCACGCATGGCGTGACTCTGCCGGATGCTGGGCGTTACGGTGCGGGGTCCGCGTCCGGTTCCACGTCCGCGTCCTGCAGCGCGACGAACGCCCAGAACGGCACGTTGCTCTCGCCCCAGTAGCGGCTGGCTTCGTCCAGCACATCCAGCAGCGTGTCGAACTCCGCGCCCGCCTCGCTGCGCAGCGCATCGGCGTCGTTGAAGAACAGGGCATAGCCATTGGCCGGCAGCCACGCCAGGTCACGCAGGTTGTCCGTCAGTGCATCCCAGTTGCCGCCAAAGCCGGTCGGGAAGTCCAGGCGGGCGGCCAGCCGCATCAGCAAAGTGCGCTTGTCCTGGCAGCCGGCCAGGTCGATCTGGATCACACGCAGGCCGGCATCGCGCATCGCCGCCGACAACGGGGCGACATCATCGTTGCCGATCGCATAGATGCCGGCGTTGTTGATGTCGTGCAGGCCCAACTCGAATCCGTCATGCGTCATTGCCAGCTCCCGGCAGGTGGAACGTCGAAACTGCGGAACGTTTCATAGTGATCATCGGTATAGAACCAGCCAGTAGGGGGTGTGCCGCCGGTGACAATGCGCCGTGCGCCGCGATTGCCTGCGCCGGGCGTGTCCACCGTGTATTCGTGGTAATAGCCGCGCGGCCGCTGCGGCAGCCGCTGTTCGCGGTTGCTGAAGATGCTGCCGTCCTGCCGGTGCGGGAACGGGCCGCCACGCTGGATCAGCGCGATGGTGTCGCGCGCTTCGGCCGGCAGGAACGGGGGCAGGGGATCGCGCGTCGTCCGGCTCGATGACGTCGGTGCAGGGGCGGCCGGCGCGCTGTCGGGCTGGGTCAGCGATGGCGCGAACTGCGGCGCGGGCGGGCGCTGGGCCAGCTTGATGGCGGCCAGGCCTCCCACCAGCAGCACGATGGCGATCAACAACAACAGCGGCTTGCGCATGAGGGGCCAGCGAAGAGGGGCGAGGCCACTACTCTACTGCGATCATCGCCCGGCACGGTGAGGCCCAGCCGAACAGGCATGCTGCACCGCGGGTCCTGCGCCGCAGCGGCGTACACCGTCACTGTCGCGTAACGCGCCCGACACGCCATCGACCACGCAGGACGAAGTTTCCTTTACATCGCCCTTGGTAAGCTTGTCGGCCATCCCCATCATCGACTCCGCAACGCCCGGTCTTTGCCGGGTGAGTGAGCTACCAGGAGAACCACATGGCCTATACCCTCCCCAAGCTGTCCTACGCCTACGACGCGCTCGAGCCGCATATCGACGCAGCGACGATGGAAATCCACCACACCAAGCATCACCAGACGTACATCAACAACGTCAACGCTGCGCTGGAAGGCACCGAATATGCCGACCTGCCGGTGGAAGAGCTGGTCAAGAAGACCAAGTCGCTGCCGGAAAACCTGCAGGGCGTCGTGCGCAACAACGGCGGCGGCCATGCCAACCACACTCTGTTCTGGACCGTGATGTCGCCCAACGGCGGCGGCGCTCCGGTCGGTGACGTCGCCAAGGCGATCGATTCGCAGCTGGGCGGTGTCGAGAAGTTCAAAGAGGCCTTCACCAAGGCCGCGCTGACCCGCTTCGGCAGCGGCTGGGCCTGGCTGAGCGTCACCCCGGACAAGAAGGTCGTGGTCGAAAGCAGCGCCAACCAGGACAGCCCGCTGATGGACGGCAACACGCCGATCCTGGCCCTGGACGTGTGGGAACACGCGTACTATCTGAAGTACCAGAACCGTCGCCCGGAATACATCGGCGCGTTCTTCAACGTCGTCGACTGGAACGAAGTCGAGCGTCGTTACCAGGAAGCCATCGCCTGATCGGCACGGTCACCTGAAACACCAACGGCCGGGCAGTGATGCCTGGCCGTTTTTCGTTGCGCCCCCGCAAACGGTGCCGGTCAGGGCGCGCTGGTGCTTTCCGGCGTCTGCAGGCGCAGGGTAGCCATGGTGCCCAGCCGCATCGCCGCAGCGTCGCCCTCGCTGGCCGGCAGCTTGATGCTGTCCTGGCGGATGCCGCCGAAGTGCTTCACCTGGAACAGCACGTCCAGGCCGTGGCCCCGTGCCGCGCCGGCCAGCGACGGCGGATCCACGCGTTCGCCGGGGTTCTTGCGGGCCGGCTGGAAGCCCGGGGTACTTCCCACCAGCTCGGTGATCTCGGCCGAGAAGTCGCCGGCGATCAGCGAAGGCAGGCCGTCGGCGGTCGCGCCGATCCAGGTCATCAGATCGGTGGTCTGGTGCCGGCGGATCTGCGCGTCGTCCGGTTCCGGGCGCAGCCGGGCCACGTAGATGTTGATCAGTTCCTCGCGCAGCTTGACCCGCAGCATCCCGGCCGCGCTGAACTGCCCCGGCGGGTGCAGCAGGGTGACGGCGTCATCGGTCACCGGCAGCCGGGTCAGCATGGCGCTGCCGTGGCGCAGTGGCTGGCTGGGCGGATCGGCAGTGACGAAATCGCAGCTGTAGCGCAGCCGGCTGGCCAGCCAGCAGGCGGGGTTGCGGCCCTGGGTCTGCAGCACCCGCTGCACCGCGATCACGTCCGGCTGCATCGACTCCAGCAGCTGCAGCACCTGGTCACGCCGCTGTTGCCATTGGGCATCGTCCTGGGTCGGCAGTTCCAGCGTGGCGATCTTCAGCGAGGGAAGGGCGTCCTCGGCCTGGCGCGCATGCGCGCCGGCGGCGGGCGCGGCCAGCAACAGCAGCAGGATCCAGCCTGTCCAACCTCGGGTCCCACCGGTGATGTGCGTGCGCATAACGATAAGTTTACGCTTTCGCCGTCGAGGATCCGTGACACGGGTGCCATCGCGCGGATGGGATTCCCGCCCGCCTGCCATGTCCGGTGGCCCCTGTCATGCAGCTGTGCAGCGTGCGCTGGGGTAGGGGCTTCCGGTAATCTTGGTCCTTTCGTGTTCGCAGGACAGCCCCACAGGATGAGCAATATCGCAGCCGCCAGCGCCGGCAAAGGAAAGATGCCGCGCCAGATTCCCTACATCATCGGCAATGAGGCCTGCGAACGCTTCAGCTTCTATGGGATGCGCAACATCCTGGTGCAGTTCCTGATCACCTCGCTGCTGTTGCAGGAGATCACGGCCGATGGCCGGGCCGGCGAGGCCAAGGACATCATGCACAGCTTCATGATCGGCGTGTATTTCTTCCCGCTGCTCGGTGGCTGGCTGGCCGACAAATTTTTCGGCAAGTACCACACCATCCTGTGGTTCAGCCTGATCTACTGCGCCGGCCACGCCTGCCTGGCCATCTTCGAAGACAGCCGCCAGGGCTTCTTCGTCGGCCTGGGCCTGATCGCGCTGGGTGCCGGCGGCATCAAGCCGCTGGTGGCCTCGTTCATGGGCGACCAGTTCGACCAGAGCAACAAGCATCTGGCCAAGGTCGTGTTCGACGCCTTCTACTGGATCATCAACTTCGGCTCGCTGTTCGCCTCGCTGCTGATTCCGCTGGCGCTGAAGAACCTGGGTCCGTCGTGGGCCTTCGGCATCCCGGGCATCCTGATGTTCGTGGCCACCTTCGTGTTCTGGATGGGCCGCAAGCGCTACGTGCTGGTGCCGCTGCCGCCGAAGGACCCGCATTCGTTCGGCAACGTGGTGCGCACGGCGCTCTCGGCGCAGGTGCCGGGCAAGGGCCGTCCGGGTCGTACCCTGGCCATCCTCGGTGCGGTGCTGGCGGTGGCCTCGATGGGGCTGGTCGGCAGCCTGGGCATCGTGATCTGCCTGTGCATCGCGCTGGTCCTGCTGTTGGCCGGCATCGGTGGCGGCACCTGGATCCAGCTGGACCGCGCCCGCGCCGTGCACCCGGCCGAGGCGGTGGAGGGCGTGCGCTCGGTGCTGCGCGTGCTGGTGATCTTCGCCCTGACCACGCCGTTCTTCTCGCTGTTCGACCAGAAGGCCTCGACCTGGGTCCTGCAGGGCCAGCAGATGGCGATGCCAAGCTGGTTCACCGCCTCGCAGATGCAGGCGCTGAACCCGCTGCTGGTGATGATCCTGATCCCGTTCAACAACCTGGTGCTGTACCCGATGCTGCGCCGCTTCGGCTTCGAGCCGACCGCGCTGCGCCGGATGACCGCCGGCATCGCCTTCAGCGGCCTGGCCTGGATCGTGGTCGGCGGTATCCAGGTGATGATGGATGGCGGCAACGTCATGTCCATCTTCTGGCAGATGCTGCCCTACGCGCTGCTGACCTTCGGTGAAGTGCTGGTCTCGGCCACCGGCCTGGAGTTCGCCTACAGCCAGGCGCCGCAGGCCATGAAGGGCGTGGTGATGAGCTTCTGGAACCTGACCACCACCATCGGCAACCTGTGGGTGCTGCTGTCCAACGCGGCGGTGCGCAACGACACGGTGACCCACCAGATCGCCAGTACCGGCTTGAGCGAGGCGGCGTTCCTGATGTTCTTCTTCGCCGGCTTTGCGTTCCTGGCGGCGTTGGCCTTTGGTTGGTATGCCAAGCGCTATCGTATGGTCGACAACTACCGCACCGCCTGAGCCTGACATGACCCCAGTCAACCTGCTGCTGATCGCCATCACCGTCATCGTGTCGTGGATGGCGTTCAAGAACCGTGCGCTCGCCGACCGCCTGATCCTGTGGCCGCCGGCAGTGGACCGCAACCGTCAGTACGATCGCCTGATCACCTACGGGTTCATCCACGCCGATCTGTCCCACCTGGCGTTCAACATGATCACGCTGTTCTTCTTCGGCGGCTTCATCGAACAGGTGATGCTGCAGTTGAGCGGCAGCTACCTGACCTATCCGGCGTTCTACCTGGGTGCGTTGCTGGTCTCGATCCTTCCCAGCTACCTGAAGAACCAGAAGAATCCGAACTACCTCAGCCTGGGGGCATCGGGCGCGGTCTCGGCAGTGCTGTTCGCCTTCATCCTGATCAAGCCGTGGTCGATCATCCTGGTGCTGTTCATTCCGGCCCCGGCGATCATCTATGCGGTGTTCTACGTGGGCTACAGCATCTGGATGGACCGCCGTGGCGGCGACCGCATCAACCACAGCGCGCACCTGGCCGGTGCGGCCTTCGGCGTGCTGTTCATGCTGGCCATGCAGCCGAGCATCTTCAGCCACTTCCTGCGTGAGCTGAGCAACCCGGCCTTCCGCCTCGGCGGTTGATTGGGCGCGTACCGACCAACGGTCGGTACCTACGACGTGGTATCTGGCGCGGGGTGGGGCGTACCGACCAGCGGTCGGTACCTACCGACGGTGGGTCGATGCGTCGTCGCGTCGGGGGGGTAGCTCACGACCGTTGGTCGTGAGCCCGGCAACCGTCAGGCGGCCTTCTTGCCGTCCACGCCATAGGTGCTGAGCAGCCGGGCGTAGACCTCGTGGTTGATCTGGTCGAATTCCCAGCCCTGGGTCTGGCCGTTCACGGCCAGCTGGAACAGGCCCTCGAGCAGGGAGCTGTCGGCATCGCCGTGGGCGGCGGGGGCAGGTGCGGTGTTGTCCATGCGGACCTCCGGAAGAGCGGGTGCGTGCAGGCAGGTCTTCGCAAAAGCCATGCCAGCTTTTACGCCCTGTCCGGATCCGATATCGGCGTGGCGGCTCCAGCCTTTAGGGCCGGATGTGACGCGCCACGTCGCTGCTTGCCCCTGTTCAGGCTTCACGCGATCATGGCGGCCGGCTGCGCACTATCGCTGCAGTCGCCGCAGGAGACACCGCTCATGGCTTCGGTCACGCCGCCCGGACTGGCTTACGAGGTGGAGCACGATCTGGCCCATCACCGGTTCCAGGCCCGGGTCAAAGGGCATCTGGCGCTGCTGGATTACCAGATCAAGCGCAAGCGGATGATCATCACCCACACCGAGGTGCCCGAGCCGATCGCCGGCCGCGGCGTGGCCGGTGAGTTGACCAAGGTGGCGCTGCGCTACGCGCGCGAACACAGATTCAAGGTAGTGCCTGCCTGCGCGTACGCCGAAGCGTTCCTGCAGCGGCACGAGGAGTACGACGACCTGCTGGTCCGATGAGGGCAGCGGGTCATGCTTCAGGGATGGCTGATCATGATGGTGGGTTACAACAAGGGGATTTCAGGATGAACATCGCAGGAAACCGTTGCGCGCTGCGCACCAGCGCGTTGGCCTTGGCTATGGGCTTGGTGGTGGCGGCAGGCTGCAAGCGCGACGGTGACGCGCAGGCGCCGGTGGCAGCGGCCGATACCGCCGCCGAACCGGCTGCACCGACGGCGACGCCGGATGCGCCGGTCGAGCTGCGCGACGTGATCGAGACCTCGCCGCAGGCGGTGGTCGGGATTACCTATCCGCCGGACATCGCGCGGTATCCGGGCCTGGCCAAGACGCTGGGCAGCTATGCCGACAGCGCCCGGGCCGAGCTGCAGCAGGCGCTGGACGGGCTGGGCAACGACAAGCCGACCATGCCCTACGAGCTCTCGCTGACCTTCGAGAAGGTGCTGGAGACGCCGCAGCTGGTGGTGGTGACCGCCGATGGCAGCCGTTACACCGGTGGCGCCCACGGTGAGCCGCTGGTGGCACGCTTCGTATGGCTGCCGGAGCAGCAGCAGATGCTGACCGCCGACAAGCTGGTGGCCGATGCCAAGGGCTGGAAGGCGATCAGCGACTACGTGGCCGACCAGCTGCGCGAACGCGTGGCCACGCGCCTGAGCGGCGATGAGATGGAGCCGGCGCAGATGCAGGAGTCCCTGCGCAACGCCAGCCGGATGATCGCCGATGGCACCGGGCCCAGCGCGGACAACTTCAGCCAGTTCCAGCCGCTGACCGGTTCCGACGGACGCATCTCTGCGATACGCTTCGTGTTCCCGCCCTACCAGGTAGGGCCGTACTCGGACGGCACGCAGACCGTGGACGTCCCGGCCGCCGTGCTGGTGCCGCACGTGGGTCAGGATGTCGCGGGGTTGTTCGCCCGGGGCTGATCGACGGAGGCGATGTGGACGCTGGGCTGCAACGACGGGTCACGGGGTTGCTGCACGAAGCGGGGGTCACCGTTGACGGTGACCAGCCGCAGGACATCACGGTTCACGACCCGCGCTTCTATGCACGGGTCATGGCCCAGGGCTCGCTGGGCCTGGGCGAGAGTTACATGGACGGGCAGTGGGATGCCCGCGCGCTGGACGACTTCCTCTTTCATCTGATGCAGGCGCATCTGGACGAACGCGTGCACGGCTGGCGCGATCTGGCCGATGCGATCAAGGCGCGGGTGTTCAATCTGCAGGCCGGCGCCGGCAGTTTCGAGGTCGGCCGTCGCCATTACGACCTGGGCAATGATCTGTACGAGGCGATGCTCGGCCAGCGGCTGGTCTACAGCTGCGGTTACTGGCGCGAGGCCGCGGACCTGGACGCGGCGCAGGAGGCCAAGCTCGATCTGATCTGCCGCAAGCTGGGCCTGCGCCCCGGCCAGCGCATTCTGGATATCGGCTGCGGGTGGGGCGAGGCGCTGAAGTTTGCGGCCGAGCGCTATGGCGTGTCCGGCGTCGGCGTGACGATCTCGCAGGAGCAGGCGGACTATGCGCGGCAGTTGTGCGCGGGGTTGCCGGTGGAGATACGGTTGCAGGACTACCACGACGTGGAGGAGTCCTTCGACGCGATCCTGTCGGTGGGGATGTTCGAGCACGTGGGCGACAAGAACTATCGCGGGTACTTCGAGATGGCGCGGCGCTGCCTGCGGCCGGAAGGATTGTTCCTGCTGCATTCGATCGGCAGCAATCTGTCGCGGCATCGCACCGATCCGTGGATCGCAAAGTACATCTTCCCGAACTCGATGCTGCCCTCGGCGGCGCAGGTGACCGACGCGTTCGAAGGGGTGTTCGTGCTGGAGGACTGGCACAACTTCGGCACCGATTACGACCGGACCCTGCAGGCGTGGCGGGCCAACATCGAGGCGGCGTGGCCGCGCCTGGATGCGCAGCGGTATGACGAACGGTTCCGCCGGATGTGGCGGTTCTATCTGGCCGGTTCGATGGCGAGTTTCCGCTGCCGGCATGCACAGTTGTGGCAGCTGGTGTTGTCGCCCAATGGCGTGCCTGGAGGCTACCTGGCGCCACGGTGAGATGAGATGGCGGCACAAAAAAACGCCCGGCGGTGCCGGGCGTTTTTCGTCGTGCACGTCGTTGAAGCGAACGCTTACTTCTTGCCGTCACCCGAGGTCAGGCCGCGCTTTTCGAGCAGCGGCTCGATCTGCGGGGCATGGCCGGCGAAGTTCTGGAACAGTTCCATCGCATCGACGCTGCCGCCCTTGGAAAGCAGGGTCTGGCGGAAGTGATCGCCGTTCTTGCGGCTCAGGCCGCCGTTTTCGCGGAACCACTTCTGGGTATTGGCGTCGAGCACTTCAGACCAGATGTAGGCGTAGTAGCCGGCCGAGTAGCCGCCCATGATGTGGCTGAAGTACGGGGTCTTGTAGCGCGGCGGGACCGGCGCGTAGAAGATGCCGTCCTTGGCCAGGGCCTCGGCTTCGAACTTCATCACGTCCTTGGCGGCCGGGACCTGGTCCGGACCGATCTGGTGCCAGCGCTGATCGAGCATGGCCGCACCGAGGTATTCGGTGGTGGCGAAGCCCTGGTTGAACTTGGCGGCGGCGACGACCTTGTCGAGCAGGGCCTGCGGCATGGCCGTGCCGTTCTGGTAGTGCTTGGCGTAGTTCTTCAGGATGACCGGGTCATCGGCCCACATCTCGTTGACCTGCGAGGGGAACTCGACGAAGTCGCGCGGCACCGAGGTGCCCGAGAAGTAGGGGTACTTCACGTTCGAGAACATGCCGTGCAGGGCGTGGCCGAATTCGTGGAAGGTGGTGGTCACTTCATCCCAGGTCAGCAGGGTCGGCTTGCCGGCCGGCGGCTTGGGGATGTTGAGGTGGTTGGCGACCACCGGCTTGAAGCCGGTCAGCTCGGACTGCGAGACGTACGAGTTCATCCACGCACCGCCGCGCTTGGAGGCGCGTGCATACGGGTCGAAGATGAAGATCGCCAGCTGGCTGCCGTCGGCATCGAACACGTCATAGACGGTGACGTCGTCGTGGTAGACCGGCAGGTCGGTGCGCTGCTTGAAGGTCAGGCCGAATTCCAGCTGGGCGGCGTGGAAGACGCCGTTTTCGAGCACGTTCTTCATTTCGAAGTACGGCTTGAGCTGGGATTCGTCGAAGTTGTACTTGGCCTGGCGGACCTTCTCGCTGTAGAACGCCCAGTCCCATGCTTCCAGCTTGAAGGTGGGCTTGCCGGCGGCCTTCTGCTCCTTGTCGATCATCGCCTGCAGGTCGGCGGCTTCGCGCTTGGCGTTGGCGACGGCGGCCGGGGCGAGCTGGCCGAGCATGGCGTTGACCGCTTCGGGGGTCTTGGCGGTCTGGTTGGTCAGGTTGTAGGCGGCGAAGTTCGCAAAGCCCATCAGCTTGGCCTTGTCGGCACGCAGCTGCATGATGCGCGAGACCAGGGCGGTGTTGTCGTACTCACCGCCGCGGCTGCCGCGGGTGATGGAGGCTTCGTAGATCTTCTGGCGCAGGGCGCGGTTGGCCAGGTTGGTCAGCGGCGGCTGGCCGGTGGTGTTGAGCAGGGTGATGACGTACTTGCCGTCCTGGCCACGGGCCTTGGCGGCTTCGGCAGCGGCGGAGATCTGCTCCTGCGAGAGGCCGTCCAGGTCCTTGACGTCATCGACGGTGATCGCCGAGGCATTCACTTCGGCCAGCACGTTCTGGCTGAACTTGGTGCCCAGGTTGGCCAGCTCGGCGTTCATTTCCTTGAGCTTGGTCTTGTCGGCTTCGGACAGCTTGGCGCCGGCGCGGACGTAGCTCTCGTAGTACTTCTCGACCAGGCGCACGCCTTCGGCGTCCAGGCCGAGCTGGCTGCGGGTGTCATACAGGGTCTGGATGCGGGCAAACAGCTTGCCGTTGAGCGCGATGGCGTCGCTGTGCGCGGCGAAGCGGGCGGAGTAGTCGGCCTGCAGCTTCTTGCGTGCGTCGTTGGTATCGGCACCGACCAGGCTGAAGAACACGGTGGTGGCGCGGTCCAGGGTTTCACCGCTCTTTTCCAGGGCGATGAGGGTGTTGTCGAAGGTCGGCTTGGCCTTGTTGTTGGCGATCGCCTCCACTTCCTTCAGCTGCTGGGCCATGCCGGCGTCGAAGGCGGGGGCGAAGTCGCTGTCCTTGATCTTGTCGAACTGCGGGAAGTGCAGCGGCAGCGGGCTGTCGGCGAAGAACGGGTTGGCCTGCTGGGCGGTGGTCGCGGCCGGGGTGGCGGCGGTGGCGGAATAGGCGGGCAGGGCCAGGCCGAGGGTCACGGCGACGGCGAGGGCAAGACGGGTGGTCAAGGGGAATTCTCCGGTCAGACAAGTCTTTGAGGGTAACCCGGGCCATTGGGGAGCGGCTTGTGTCGAAAGGCATGTTTTGGCCAGGCCAGGGCATAGAGAAGGCTGCAGCCACTGCAAGAGCCAGCCTGGTCGTTGCCGTCCCGAGGCGTAGTGCCGGCCGCTGGCCGGCTCCTCGGCCCACCGGCCGGCTCCTCAGCCCACCAGGCCGAATACGCTGGGCGAGCTAAGATGAGAGGCCTTTCCACCGGAGCCCCTGCCATGACCACTGCCTTCGATTTCCCGTTCGTGGACCTGTCGGGCCAGCCACAGGCGTTGGCGCAGTACCGGGGCAAGGTGCTGCTGCTGGTCAATGTGGCCAGCAAGTGTGGCTTCACGCCGCAGTACGAGGGGCTGGAGGCGTTGTGGCGGGAATTCGGGCCGCGCGGGCTGGTGGTGATCGGGTTTCCCTGCGATCAGTTCGGGCACCAGGAGCCGGGCGATGCGGCGCAGATCGGGGAGTTCTGTTCGCTGACCTATGGGGTCAGTTTCCCGATGTCGGACAAGGTGGAGGTCAACGGCGACGGCGCTGATCCGCTGTGGCAGTGGCTCAAGGCCGAGAAGGCCGGGGTGCTGGGCACGCGGGGAATCAAGTGGAACTTCAGCAAGTTCCTGGTCGGCCGCGATGGGCAGGTGCTGGGCCGCTATGCGCCGACCGACAAGCCCGAGTCGCTACGCGGCGACATCGAAGCGGCGCTGGCGTAACGCCGGGCTCTGCCCGGCTCCGTGATCCCGGTAGTGCCGGCCGCTGGCCGGCTCCTCGCATTACCGGTTCGCCCAACGTTCCAGCCACGCATGGCGTGGCTCTACACCACAGCGGTGGAATCAGCTGCCTGCTTTCCGGTTGCGCACGTCTTCGGGCAGGAGGGCGAGAATGTCGTCGACGATCTTTGGCAGGCTCTTCTCGGAGTAGCCGCGATGCACGCCGGCGATGCTGCCGTCGTGGCCGATGATGAACATGTGCGGGATGGTCTGGATGCCGTACTGGTCGCTGACCTCGCCCTTGGCGTCGTGGATGTAGTCCAGTGGCGGGGCCTTGCGGCTGCGGGCGATGGCGGCGAAATCGGCGCGCGGTTCCTTCAGGTTCACCGCGTAGACCTGCAGCGCGTCATGCCCGATGACCTTCTGCAGCTGGCCCAGGATCGGCAGTTCCTTGCGGCACGGGCCGCACCACGAGGCCCAGAACGTGACGATGACGACCTTGCCGCGCTGGCTGGCCAGGTCCACCACATTGCCCTGGCGGTCCTTGCCCAGGATCTGCGGCGGGATATCGCCGGCTCTCGGTGAGGGCGTCGCGGGCGCGGCGGCGCTGGCAGCCAGGCTCATGGCGAGCAGCAGGCAGGCGAGGGCGGGGCGGATCTTCCTGATCATCGGTACGGCTCCAGGTCAGGCCCGGCCGTTGCCGGGCTGACGCGGAATATAGCCCAACGTGCATGCGTTCGTTGCCGCGAGAGCCGACCAAGGGTCGGCTCTGCCCGGCAGGGCCGCGGTCGGCAAATCAGCTCCGTAGAGCCGGGCTCTGTCCGGCTGGCGCGCAGGTTGGTCGATCAGCCACGCGGAGCCAGGCGCCGCGATTACTTTTCGACGAAGGCGCGTTCGAAGACGTAGTGGCCCGGGGTGCCGATGCGCGGCGAGGTCTGGAAGCCGCGGCTGTCCAGCACGGTGCGCAGGTCGGCCAGCATCTGCGGGCTGCCGCAGATCATGGCGCGGTCGTTTTCCGGATCCAGCGGCGGCAGGCCGAGGGTCTTCTGCATCTCGCCGCTTTCCATCAGCGAGGTCAGGCGGCCCTGGTTGGGGAAGGCTTCGCGCGTGACGGCCGGATAGTAGAGCAGCTTGTCGCCGATCATCTCGCCGAGGAATTCGTGCTCGCGCAGTTCCTTCTCGAACAGCTCGCGGTAGGCCAGGTCCTTTTCGTAACGCACGCCGTGGGTGAGGATCACCTTGTCGAAGCGCTCGTAGGTTTCCGGGTCCTTGATCACCGACAGCCACGGCGCCAGGCCGGTGCCGGTGCCGAGCAGGTACAGGTGCTTGCCCGGGTGCAGGTCGCTGATCAGCAGGGTGCCGGTAGGCTTCTTGCCGACCAGCACCTTGTCGCCCGGCTTGATGTGCTGCAGGCGCGAGGTCAGCGGGCCGTCCTGCACCTTGATGCTGAAGAACTCCAGGTTTTCTTCCCAGTTGGCACTGGCGATGGAGTACGCGCGCAGCAATGGGCGCGCTTCGGTTTCCAGGCCGATCATCACGAACTGGCCGTTCTCGAAGCGGAAGCCGCTGTCGCGGGTCGTGGTGAAGCTGAAGTAGGCGTCGGTCCAGTGACGGACCTCAAGCACCGTTTCGGCGCCAAAAGCGGAAGACATGGGGGTGGGGTTCTGGTCGGTTTCGTCGGGTCTAGTTTATCTCAAATGAGATAAATTCTCATTGACTGGCCGGACAGGCCTGTCGTGTCTGGGTTTCAGCGGTAACCGGCCGCCTGCAGTTCGAACAGTTCGGCATACCGGCCGCCCTGGGTCATCAGCTCGGCATGGGTGCCGCTTGCCTCGATCCGGCCGCCGGCCAGCACCAGGATGCGGTCGGCCATGCGCACCGAGGAAAAGCGGTGCGAGATCAACACCGCCGTGCGGTTGTCGGACAGTTCCTTGAAGCGCTGGAACACCTCGAACTCGCTGCGCGCATCCAGCGCCGCGGTCGGTTCATCCAGGATCATGACCTGCGCATCGCGCATGTAGGCCCGCGCGATCGCAATCTTCTGCCACTGGCCACCGGAAAGGTCCACGCCCATCTTGAAGCGGCGGCCGATCAGCTGGTCGTAGCCACCGGGCAGGCCGGCGATCACCTCATCGGCCATGCCGCGCCGGGCGGCATCGCGGATGCGGGCGTCGTCGCCCATCGCCTCGACCAGGCCGACGCCGATGTTCTCGCCGGCGCTGAGGTTGTAGCGCACGAAGTCCTGGAAGATCACGCCCATGTTGGCGCGCAGGTCATCCAGGTCGTAGTCGCGCAGGTCGCGGCCATCGAGCAGGATGCGGCCTTCATCGGGGTCGTACAGGCGGGCCAGCAGCTTGACCAGGGTGGTTTTGCCGGCACCGTTCTCACCCACCAGCGCCAGAACTTCACCGGCACGCAGGTCGAAATCCAGATGCCGCACCGCCCAGCTTTCGGCGTCGGGATAGCGGAAACCGACGTTCTCGAACACGAAGCCCTGGGTGATCGGCTGCGGGATGGCGATGGCATCCGGGCGCGAGTGGATTTCCGGTTCGATCTGGAAGAACGAGAACAGATCGTCCAGGTACAGCGCCTGGCCGGCAACCTGTGAAAAGCCGATCAGCAGGCCTTCCAGCAGCTGGCGCAGGCGCAGGAAGCTGCCGGCCAGGAAGGTGAGGTCGCCGATCGAGAAATCGCCGCGCACGGTGCGCCAGGCGATGTAGGCGTAGGCGGCGTAATAGCCCAGCGTACCGAGTGCTGCCAGCAGCGTGCCCCAGATCGCACGCTTGCGGGCCAGCGCACGGTTGGCGAGATAGAACTTCTCGGCCAGTAGCTTGTAGCGATCGATCAGGAAGCGATGGAGGTTGAAGATCTTCACCTCCTTGGCAGTCTCCACGCTGGCCCCGATCTGGCGCAGGTACTCCAGCTGTCGGCGCTCGGGCGTCCACTGGAAGTTGAGGCTGTAACCGGCTGCGTTGAAGTGCGATTCGCCGATGAAGGCCGGTATCAGTGCCACCGCCAGCAGCAGGATCAACCACGGCGCGTACACGATCAGGCCGACCGCGAGGCTGGCCACCGTGATGCTGTCCTGCACCTGGCCGAACAGCTGGCTCATCAGGTTCATCCGGCCCATGGTCTGGCGCCGTGCCCGGTCCAGTTTGTCCTGCAGGTCGGGGTCTTCGAAATCCTCCAGGTCCAGCTCGGCGGCGTGTTCCATCAAGCGCACGCTGGTGACGTTGGTGAACAGCTCCGACAGCAGGGTATCGGCGTAGCTGACCATGCGGCCAAGCAGGTCCGAGGCCATCGCCAGGCCGAACTCGAGCGCGAGCAGGCCCAGCAGGGGATTGAGCAGGCCACTGGACAGTGCCTCGCCGAACGGCGGGAAGCCGGCATCATGCTGGCTGAGCTGCACGGCGGCATCGATGATCAACTTGCCGACGTACAACATCGCCACCGGCAGCAACGCACGGATCACGCGCAGGCCGAGGCTGGCCAGGGTCAGCCCCGGGCTGCTCTGCCAGACCTGGCGCAGGAACGGGGGCAGGTTGCGCATCGCATTGACGCGCTCACGCAGGCTGGGATTCTTCTGGCCGGGTGCACCGGCAGCGGGGGAGGCGGGCATGGGCGGTATTGTGCGCGCCGTGACCGTGGTTGATGCATGAAGTCAGTGCCTGCGCAGATTGCAGACGCGTACGCCCCGCAGAAAGGTGCAGCCGGTACACCGCTACCCGGTAGTGCCGGCCGCTGGCCGGCTCCAGGTCGCATCCAGCATCGTGCGGAGCCGGCCAGCGGCCGGCACTACCCGACCCTTATGGCAGCGGCGGCAGCAGGCCGGCGCCGAGGCGGTTCCAGGCGTTGATCACCGCGATGCCCATGCTCAGGTCGCTGATGCCCTGCTCATCGAAATGCGGTGCCAGGGCGTCGTAGGCGGCATCGGACGGGGCGGCGCTGCTCAAGCGCGTCAGCGCCTCGGCCCAGCCCAGCGCGGCGCGCTCGCGCGCATCGAAGAAGCGGCTCTCGTGCCAGGCTGGCAGCGTATCGAGCTTGCGCGGTTCGATGCCGCCCTTGCGCAGGGTGGTGGCATGCATGTCCATGCAGTAACCGCAGCCATTGATCTGCGAGACACGCAGGAACACCAGTTCCATCAATACGGGGTCGATCGAACTGTCGTGCACGGCCTTGCTGGTGGCGAGCAGGCCCTTGAAGGCCTCGGCGGCGAGGCGGGTGTATGGAACGCGCGGTGAGGTGGACATCGGGGACTCCATGACGGCCGCAATGGCCGTCTTCATCAGGAGGACGCGCCAGCATCGCGCGCTGTGACAAGGCCGGTGAGTTTTTCCGGATTGAGCACGCTGAGCACGCGCACGATCCGTCCGGCATCGACCGTGATCATCGTCACCGAGTGCAGCTGGTCGCCCGCGAAACGCAGGATCGCCGGCTCGCCATTGACCTGGCCGAGCTGCGCCGGATGCTGGCCGTTGCGGCGCGCGATCGCCCAGTACAGCTGCGCGATGCGCTCGGCGCCGAGCAGGGGGCGGATCGCTGCGGTCACGCGGCCACCGCCGTCGGAGATCATCTCGGCATTGGCATCGAGCAGGGCGCGGATCGCGTCCAGATCACCCTGCTGCGAGGCGTCCATGAAGCGCGCCAGCAGGTCGCGGTGCTGGGCGGGCGAGACGGTGAAGCGTGGGGCGCCGGTCTGCAGTCGCTGCCGCGCCCGGTGCACCAGTTGCCGGCAGTTGGCGGGGGAGTGCTCCAGCAGGGGCGCGATGTCCGGGTAGTCGTAGTCGAACACATCCTTGAGCAGGAAGGCGGCGCGCTCATCCGGCTTGAGCTGCTCCAGCAGTGCCAGGAAAGCCACCGAGACCTCGTCGGCGAGGGCATGGCGCTGGGCCGGGTCCTGCAGCGGGTCCGGGTCCAGGGCGATCTCCAGCGGCTCGGGCAGCCACGGCCCGACGTACTCCACGCGCGCGCTGCGCAGGGCGCGCAGCCGGTCCAGGCCGAGCCGGGTGGTGGCCGTGACCAGCCAGCCCTCCGGGTCGCGGATCACGCCGGTGTCGGCGCCCTGCCAGCGCAGCCAGGCGTCCTGGACGATGTCCTCGGCGTCGCTGCGGCTGCCCAGCAGGCGGTAGGCCAAGGCGAACAGGCGGGGGCGGTGGGTCTGGAAGGTATCGGTCGGGGTCATGCCAGGAGGACGCGGCCGGGCAGGCCGCTGTGACAAGGCGGGGCGCCCACTGTGCACCAAACCCCGCCACCGCGAGCGATTCTCAACGCCGCCGGGCGGTAGTTGTTAAAATCGGCGGTTCAACCCCCGCCAGCCTCCAGCAAGCGAGCAAGTCGTGACATCGATCAAGCAGGAAGACCTCATCCAGTCCATCGCCGACGCGCTGCAGTACATCTCGTACTACCACCCGGTCGATTACATCAAGAGCCTCAACGCTGCCTATGAGCGCGAAGAGTCGCCGGCCGCGAAGGAGGCGATGGCCCAGATCCTGATCAATTCGCGCATGTGCGCCGAAGGCCACCGGCCGATCTGCCAGGACACCGGCATCGTCACCGTGTTCCTGGAAATCGGCATGAACGTGCGCTGGGACGACGCCACCATGGGCGTGGAGGACATGGCCAACGAAGGCGTGCGCCGCGCCTACAACTACCCGGACAACAAGCTGCGCGCCTCGGTGCTGGCCGATCCGGCCGGCAAGCGCATCAACACCAAGGACAACACCCCGGGCGTGGTCAACGTCAAGGTCGTCCCGGGTGACACCGTGGAGGTGATTGTCGCGGCCAAGGGCGGCGGTTCGGAAGCCAAGAGCAAGTTCGCCATGCTCAACCCGTCCGACTCGATCGTGGACTGGGTACTCAAGACCGTGCCGACCATGGGTGCCGGCTGGTGCCCGCCGGGCATGCTCGGCATCGGCATCGGCGGCACCGCCGAGAAGGCGATGCTGCTGGCCAAGGAATCGCTGATGGAGCCGATCGACATCAACGAGCTCAAGGCCCGTGGCGCCTCCAACCGCGCCGAAGAGCTGCGCCTGGAGCTGTTCGACAAGGTCAACGCGCTGGGCATCGGTGCGCAGGGCCTGGGTGGCCTGACCACCGTGCTGGACATCAAGGTCAAGGACTTCCCGACCCACGCCGCCAATCTGCCGGTGGCGATGATCCCGAACTGCGCGGCCACCCGCCATGCGCACTTCACCCTGGATGGCAGTGGCCCGGTGATGCTCGACCCGCCCTCGCTGGAAGACTGGCCGCAGATCACCTACGACGCCTCCAAGGGCACCCGTGTCGATCTGGACACGATCACTCCGGAAGACGTCGCCAGCTGGAAGCCGGGCCAGACCCTGCTGCTCAACGGCAAGCTGCTGACCGGCCGCGACGCCGCGCACAAGCGCATGGTGGAGATGCTGGACAAGGGCGAACCGCTGCCGGTCGACCTCAAGGGCCGCTTCATCTACTACGTTGGCCCGGTCGATCCGGTGCGCGACGAAGTGGTGGGCCCGGCCGGCCCGACCACCGCCACCCGCATGGACAAGTTCACCCGCCAGGTGCTGGAACAGACCGGCCTGCTGGGCATGGTCGGCAAGGCCGAGCGCGGCCCGGCGGCGATCGAAGCGATCCGTGACAACAAGTCGGCCTACCTGATGGCGGTCGGCGGCTCGGCGTACCTGGTGTCCAAGGCGATCAAGGCAGCCAAGGTGGTCGGCTTCGCCGATCTGGGCATGGAAGCGATCTACGAGTTCACCGTGCAGGACATGCCGGTCACCGTGGCGGTGGATTCCACCGGCGAGTCCGTGCACCAGACCGGCCCGCGCGAATGGCAGGCCCGCATCGGCAAGATTCCGGTCGTGGTTGCCTGAGGCTTCCGGTCGCGGCAATACGGCAGGTATCGGCCACGGGTTGATACGCTGCTGAAACGAAAACGGCGCCCGAGGGCGCCGTTTTTCGTTGTCCACCCCTGCGCGTGGCGCGCGCATAATGCGGGCCTTCCCCTGAGAGGCACCCACGCATGCGCACCACGTTGTATGGATCGCCGAGTACCGCCGCCCTGGTCGTCCATTGGCTGTTGCTGGAACTGCAGATCGAGCACGATCTGGTGCTGTTGGATTTCGACAAGCGCGAGCACAAGGATGCCGCGTATCTCGCGTTGAATCCCGCAGGCCTGGTGCCGACGCTGGTGCTGGACGGGCAGGTATTGACCGAAGCGGCAGCGATCGCGCTGCACCTGGCCGACCGCCATCCGGACGCGGCTCTGCTGCCGGCCCCGGGGACTGCCGATCGCGCCGAGGCCTACCGCTGGATGTTTTGGTGTGCCAACACCGTGCAGCCGGCGTACCGGGCGTGGTTCTACCCGCAGGAAATGGCCGGCCCCGAGCATGTGGAGGCGGCCCGCCAGCGGGCGCGCGAGCGGCTGGAAGGCGCGTGGCAGCACCTGGCCGAGCATCTGTCCACGCGCGGGCCGTATGTGCTGGGCGACGCGTTGAGCGTCGTCGATTTCATGCTGGTGATGCTGATGCGCTGGTCGCGCAACATGCCCACGCCGAGTGACACCTGGCCGGCGTTGAAGGCCTACGCCGATCGCCTGAAAGCACGGCCGGCGTTCGCCGAGGTCTACCGGCGCGAGGGCATCAACGACTGGCGCTGACTGGATTCAGTCGACGTACTCGTCGAAGGTGCGGCGCGCGCGGAATGGCATCAGGTGCTGGTTGAGCAGCCCCTTGGGCACGGTCTCCAGTTTCATGACACCGTATTCCCGCGGCCATTCGCGCTGATCCCGTGGCAGTTTGAAGGTGCCCATCAGCATGTCTACCAACGGCAGGTGGATGGCGTAGTTGACGTCGACGTACTCCTGCTGCCGCGCGTGATGCCAGTGGTGGTAGCGCGGCAGCACCAGCAGGTACTCCAGCCAGCCGAACCGGATGCCCAGGTTGGCGTGGGCCAGCACCGCCTGCAGACCCACCAGAATCACGTAGGCGTTGATCGCCGGGGTCGAGAAGCCGAGCACCAGCAGGGGCAGCAGCACGCAGCTGCGGGTCATGACGATTTCGACGAAATGGATGCGCGAGCCGGCCAGCCAGTCCATGTGCCGGCTGGAGTGGTGCACGGCGTGGAAGCGCCAGAGCCATGGGGTGTTGTGATACGCGCGGTGCAGAAGTGCCTGGGCCATGTCCGCGACGAATACCGCGATCAGGAACTGCAGCCACACCGGCATCGACTGGATCAACGTCTTGAGCGCAGGAAACGCGGCCAGCCCGGCAATGGTCGAGGTCGAGGCGGTCACCAGGATCAGGATGAACTGCACCAGCACGTGGCTCATGAAGAAATAGCCGACATCGGTACGCCAGCCCGGCCGTAGCGGCGACAGCGTACGTTGGCCGAGGTAGCGCTCCAGCGGCACGAACACCAGCGCCGAGAAGAACAGCGACAGCACGAACCAGTCCAGACCCAGCGAGTAGGGGGTCTGCCCGATCGCATCGAACTGCACGTTGGTACCGCCCAGCAGCACCGCGAGGGTGGCGCTGCCGACGCCGATCGTGGCGATCCGCTTGTTGCGGTCGCGCAGGATCGCCAGGGTGCCCATGATGAAGGAGGCGGCCAGCCCGACCAGCAGCAGGTGGCGGGCGAACTGTTCGTTGTAGACCGCGCGGAACTCGCGGCTGGTCAGCAGATCCGGAAAATGAAAGCAGGCCACGCCCATCAGGCTGAGCAGTCCCAACAGAGCCGAGCCGTAGGCGAAGAACGAGCGACGTGGTCGGGTCATCCGCTGGCATCCAGTTAGAAGGGCGGCGCTATTGTGAGCGCCTGAGCCGACGTAACGGAAGGGGCATTTGCGGCTGCGGTGGCAGCCCGGCTATTAATTCGGAAAACAAGCAGTGCTACAGTCCGGGCATGCACACATGCCGGCCACGGCCGGATGCCTTCCACACGGAGCACGACGATGCCACGGATGCTTTTCGCCCTGCTGTTGATCCTGCTGGTCAGCGCCTGCAGCAGTGATGGCGATTTCCACGCCGCCCCGCCCAGCCTGCGCGAGGTCACCGCTGCCAATCAGTGCATGCAGCAGTGCCAGCGTCAGTACGATAGTTGCATGACCAGCCGTACCGGGTTTGGCAGCGGCGACAGCTGTAGCGCCGGGGTGGCGACCCAGCGCGACGCGAAGTGCGACAAGATCGACAACCCGGACCTGCGTAAATCATGTCAGGCCAGCAGCGACTACTGCCGCAACCGGCTGCCCGCACTGACCTGCGGCGAGGATAACAACCGGTGTACCAGCCGCTGCGGAGGCAGCTGAGGCGCAGCCTTACGCCGGCAGGATCTCCAGCACCGTCTCCGGCGGCCGGCACAGGCGTGTCCCGCGCGGGGTCTCCACGATCGGCCGGTTGATCAGTTCGGGATGGGCGACCATCGCCTCGATCAGCGCGGCATCGGATAGCGCGGCGTCGTCCAGCCCGAGCGAACCATAGGCCGGCTCCTTGCTGCGCAGCAACGCGCGCGGGGCGATGCCCATGCGCGTGATCAGGGTGGCCAGCGTGGCACGGCTGGGCGGCGTCTTCAGATATTCGATCACCACCGGCTCAATGCCGTGCTCACGCAGCAGTTCCAGCGCCCCGCGTGAATTGCTGCAGCGCGGGTTGTGCCAGATCGTCACCGCCATCAATACCACTCCAGCAGCGACACACCCAAGCCCACATACGTGGCCTTGTGGTTGTAGTCGATCATGCTCTCGCCGTAGCCATCGAAGATCTGCACGTGACCGCGCAGCAGGTTGCTGATCGGGAAGCCGTAATCAAGCTGCAGCGCACCGTGCGAGCGATCACCGCCACGCAGCGAGTGCCGCGCCATCAGCGAGACCTCGTGACCGTTCTTGTTCCAGGTCAGGGTGGCGTCGCCGCGGCCCATGTAATCGGAGATGTCCGGGTTGTTGTCGTCCTTGCGGTCTTCCGGGATGCGATACCACGGGCGCAGGACCAGCGCCCAGTTCTCGCGGTCCAGGCCGACGGTGGCGATCACCCGGTTCCAGCTGCGCGACAGGGGATCGGCGCGGCCGTTGGACATGTGGTTGACACTGATCCCGCTCATGCGCCCGCGCCAGCCGCCGAGCGAGTAGCCATTGCGGAACATCAGCATCACTTCCGGCTCGTAATTGGTCTCACGGAACGGACGCGAGTTGTCGGCGTTGTAGGCCTGCCAGCGCGAGCTCTGCGTGTAGCCGGCCCAGATGTCGCCGTTGTCGCCGAACAGGTTCTCCACGACCTTGGTCTTGAAGCTGAGCTGGAACTTCAGTTCCGCGCTGTCCAGCTGCTGCGAGGTGGTGACCGTATTGACCGGGTTGGGCGACTGCGGCATCTGGTTCTTGTCGCTGGTCCAGAAGGCGGGCAGCAGGTAGACCGGCTTGTAGGCGCGCAGCTGGAAGGCGCCCAGCTTGGAGTCCTGGGCCAGTTCCCAGCGGCTGTCCAGCAGCGAGCCCTTGCCGGCGTTGGCCAGGGCGTCCTGGTGGCCGTCGTTCTTGAACACTTCGCCAAGACGCTGCTTCACCCGCTGTGCCGCAGGCGCATCGGCATCGGCCCCGCGTGCGGCCTGGCGCTCTTCGCGGCGTTCCTGCTTTGCGGCGGTGGCCGCCGCATCGGCGGCCAGGGTCACGTCCGGCGTACGACCAAACAGCGTGTCGTAGCACGCCAGACGCGCCGCGTCGGTGTCCACCAGTGCGCAGGCCTCCGGTGACGCCGGCTTCGGTGCCGCCTCCTGTGCTGCAGCGGGCAGGGCGGTGCCGGCCAGGGCCAGGGCAGTGAACAGGGCGGAGCGGGAATAGGGCAGGGTCATGGGAGCAGGGCCGCGTGACAAAAATGAATGGGTCTGATCGCACAGTGTCGCCGCTGCCCGGCATTCCTGCCAGCACGCGATGCCATCGATCTGACCGGGTTTATGCCGGTCAGTGGTGTGCTCGGGGTGTGAAAGTCCGCGTGTCGTGGGCGGTCAGAAGATCCAGGCAAAGGCGAACAGGCCCAGCATCGCGATCACCAGCGCCAGCTTCAGGGCGAATCCGAGCAGGATGCCCAGCCATGTCGCCAGGCCCACCTTGGTGGACCGCCCGAGCTCGCGTGTGTGCCAGTACTCGCCCAGCAGGGCGCCGGCCAACGGCCCGACGAACAGACCGATCGGCATGAAGAACACGCCGGCGATGCTGCCCAGGAACGTACCCCACAGGGCCTTGCGGCTGGCACCTACGCGTTGCGCGCCGACCACGGTGGCCAGGATGTCCACGGCGAAGGAAACCAGCGTCAACAGGCCGAGCAGCGTCAGCGGCAGCCATCCCACATGCACGAAGCCATCGGCCCATGCGGCCAGCAGCAGGCCGGCGAACACCAGGGGAATGCCGGGCAGGGCGGGGAGGATGATGCCGGCGATGCCGACCAGCACCAAGAGGACGGCTAGCAGATACAAGATGAATGAAGGGTCCATGCTGTCCAGTATGGTTCCTGAAATGGGGTTGACATCGCAAGCTTTTGGCTAGTTGCTTTTTCGTTTTGCTCGGGTTAAGTTGCAGGCGCTGAGCTTGGCAAGGTCACCGTGGATCGTGGCCTGATGATGGTAGATCTTCCGGATCCGCTGCATCGTTGCACCTCGCTTCCCCCTTGCTGTCAGCCGCCTGTACGGGTGTATCCAACAACAAGACAGTTAGGGAGTAGCTGAGATGGCTGAGAAGGGCACCGTCAAGTGGTTCAACGACGCGAAGGGTTTCGGGTTCATCAGCCGTGAGAGCGGCGAAGATGTATTCGTGCACTTCCGTGCGATCGAATCCCAGGGCTTCAAGAGCCTGAAGGAAGGTCAAGCGGTCGAGTTCGAAGTGGTGACTGGCCAGAAGGGCCTGCAGGCCGACAAGGTCAAGCCGCTCTGAGCGCACGCCGGGTCCTGCCTGGTTGAGACATGAAAAGGGCCCGCGCAAGCGGGCCCTTTTCATTGCACGCCGTGTGCGGGGCAGATCAGCGCAGGATCACCTTGCCGTTGACCACGCGGACATAGGTGTTCTCGCGGATTCCGCCCAGGTCGCGCTGGTTGACCACGACCGTGCGACCGTCATCCATGCGCACCGTGATGTCGAAGGTATCGCTGGTCACGTTTTTCTGGATCTGGTTGCCGGCCAGTGCACCACCCACCGCGCCTGCGGCGGCGGCGATGTTCTTGTTACCACGGCTGCCACCGGTGTGGTCGGAGATTTCATGGCCGGCGACCGCGCCGACGATGCCACCCAGGACCGCGCCGGTCGCGCTCGGCGCGCTGCGGCCCGAAGCGACCTGGTTGATGCGGGTCACGATCCCGCAGTCAGCGCAGCGGTTGGTGTTGTAGTTGCCGCCGGAATTGCCGTAACCGTTGTTGTAGCCACTGCTGCCGTAGCCCGGCGAGGTGGTGGCACAGCCAGCCAGGGCGACGGTGGCAACAGCAGCGGCGGCGATCAGTTGAATCTTCATGGTGTATCTCCTGGCCAGAGGGGTGGTCGAATGCGTCTGGTGCGCATGGGGCAGATCGTGTCCTGTGCTGCGTGAACAGCGTGCCAATCCCGGGCTGCCAGCGTGGCTGGAAGATGAATCAGCGGAAATCCTGGTGGCAGGCCTTGCAGTCGGTCTGGATCTTTTCCACCAGCGTGGCCATGCCCGGGCAGTCGGTCGGCGGTGCGGCCAATGCCTCGTTGAGCGTGGCGCGCAGGGCGCTGGCGTGCTGCTGGAAGCCCTGGCTGTCCTTCAGGCCGGGAAAGGCCAGGTCCAGATCATTGGACAGCGAGCGCAGGGTCTGCAGCCGCGGCACGGTATCGGCCAGGCTGCAGCGGTTCTGCGCCTGCGCCGCCTGCAGCAGCTCCACCTGGCGGTTCATCACGTGCATCAGCGCATCCGGGAAGGGGTCCTGGCGGGCCTGGATGGCGCGCGAGACCATCACCGTGGCGATCAGGCCGATCACCAGCCCGAGCAGGCCGACGAACAGGTAGCGATAGGCGGCGGAGGGGCGGCGGGACGGCGTCACGGGGTCGTTCATGGTGAAGGCTTCCTTGAGGGGCGGCTGCGGCGATGGTACGACGCGTCCTGTCCACGGCGCGTACCGGCGCTGGCCTGCGCGCATTAAAATGTCCGCATGAACGACGTACTGCGCGAACGATTTGCCGGCATCGACCGGTTGTATGGGGTAGGCACCGTGGATCTACTCGCCACCCGCCGGGTGGCGGTGGTGGGCATGGGCGGGGTTGGCTCGTGGGTGGTGGAAGCGCTGGCGCGCACGGCGGTCGGGCATCTGACCCTTATCGATGCCGACGACATCTGTGTCTCCAACACCAACCGCCAGCTGCCCGCGCTGGCCGGCCAGTACGGCCGCAACAAGGCCGAGGCGATGGCCGAGCGCTGCCGCGCGATCAACCCGGACATCAGCGTCGATGCGATCGCCTCGTTCCTGACCGTGTCCAACATGGTCGAGCTGCTGGACCGCGATTTCGATCTGGTGATCGATGCGTGCGACAGCTTCCGGGTCAAGGTCGAGACCATTGCCTGGTGCCGCCGCCGCAAGCTGCCGATCCTGACCGTGGGCGCTGCCGGCGGCCGTACCGATCCCACCCTGGTGCGGATCCGGGATGTGTCGCGCACCGAGCACGACGCGATGATGGCGCTGATCCGCAAGAAACTGCGCAGCGACTTCAACTTCCCCAAGAACGCCTCGCGCTACTTCGGCGTGCCGGCGGTGTACTCGCTGGAGAACGTGAAGTACCCGCAGGCTGACGGCAGCGTGTGTGGCATCCGTCCGAACCTTGGCGCGGATGCGGCGCTGAAGCTGGATTGCGGCGCGGGCCTGGGCGCGGCCACCCACATCACCGGTGCGTTCGCGTTTGCGGCGGTGGGCAAGGCGCTGGAGATGTTGATGAAGCCGAACAAGGGTGCAGCGGCCGCCGAGGCTTGATCCGGGCGGACCGTCCACTCACAGGCCGAACAATGCCTCGGCATTGGCCGTGGTCTGCGCGGCAATCACCGCCGCCGGCTCCCCGCGCAGCCGCGCCACCGCCTCCAGGATCACCGGCAGCCGCGCCGGCTCATTTCGCTCGCCGCGGATGCCCGCATCCGGCTGGTCCGGTGCGTCGGTCTCCAGCAGCAGCTGCGCCAAGGGCATGTTGGCCACCAGGCGGTGCAGGCGCTGGGCGCGGTCATAGGTCAACGGGCCGCCCAGCCCGATCAGGAAGCCGAGCTGGTGCAGTTGCCGCGCCTGCTCGGGGCTGCCGGAAAAGCTGTGCACCACGCCGCGCAGGCCCCCGACCTGCTTGATCGCCGCGATCACCGCATCGACCGCGCGGCGCGCATGCACGATCACCGGCAGGTCGAATTCGCGCGCCAGCCTCAATTGGCCGAGGAAGTAATGCCGCTGGCTGTCCGGGTCCAGCCCTTCGACGAAGAAATCCAGCCCGCACTCGCCAACCGCGCAGGGGCGCTCGCGCTCCAGCCACGCGCGTAGTTCGTCCAGGTGCTCGGGGCGGTGCTGATCCAGGAACATCGGGTGCAGTCCGTATGCCGGGTGCAATCCGTCGGCCAGCCTGCAGGCCTCCCGCAGCCCGGGCCAGCTGGCGGCGGTGACGGCCGGCACCACCTGCGCGAAAACACCCGCCGTGCGGGCGCGCGCGATCACCTCAGGCCGATCGGCATCGAACTCACCCGCATCCAGGTGGCAATGACTATCGATCAACCTCACGCGCGGCGCTTGCTCGGCAATGGCGGTGGGGTCGAGTCGCCGCGCCGTTTCCAGTTGGCCAGCAGCAGCGTGCCCAGGCCGAACAGGATTTCATCCACGAACGGCAGCGGGTCGGGGATCACCAGGGTCACCGCGAACAGCGCGGCCGTGATCTTGAACAGGGTGGGGTAGCGCAGCCGACGCGCCCATTCCAGCACCGGCAACAGTATGGGATTGGACATGGGGCACTCCTGGGCAGATGCTGTGAACGCTATCACGAGCCTGGGGCTCGCTGAACCTGAATGGGCGGGAGGATGTTCACGATCCGTCGAGATTCCGTTCAGGCTGGCCGTGCTGGAATTCACTCAAGAACGTTGCGGATCGTCCGCAAGGAGCCGGTTATGAAAAGTACAACTACTACTGCTTTGGTCGCTGCAGGTGCGCTGCTGGTCGGCGGGATCGCCACTGCTGCCTTCATGAAGGGCGGCAGTGCCTCGCCCGACGCGGTGACCGCTGCTCAGACCCGGCCCACCCTGGACACCACGCCACTCGCCGACGATGGCGCGCGCACCGACCAACTGGCGATCGAAGACAAGGCCGGCAAGCTCGAGTACGCCGACATCGTCAAGGTCGATCCGCTGACCAGGAAGGAAAAGGCCTACGCCACCGTGATCGGCACCGAGCCGGTGCGCGAGACGTCCAGCACGCAGACCCCGCATGAAGTCTGCCAGGACGTGGTGGTCCAGGAACGCCTGCCCGAGCGCGATGGCAATGTCGGCGGTACCGTTGCCGGTGCCGTGATCGGCGGCCTGCTGGGCAACCAGGTCGGCGGTGGCAACGGCCGCAAGGCAGCCACGGCCGCCGGTGCCGTTGCCGGCGGCATGATCGGCAACCAGGTGGACAAGCGCCATGTGGGTGGCCGCGTGGTCAACCGCACCGAGCGCCAGTGCCACACCGAGACCGCGACCTCCGAGTCGACCCGGGTGACCGGCTACAACGTCACCTACCGCAATGAGGATGGCACCACCGGCACGATGCGCATGGCCAGCAAGCCGGGCAACCGCATCCCGATGGGCACTACCAATGCGGTCACCGGCTATAACGTGACCTACCGTTACGACGGCGCCGAAAAGACCGTGAAGATGGACAACAAGCCGAGCAGCGATCGCCTGCCGGTGATCGACGGTCAGCTGGTCACCCAGACCGCCGCGCTGGGCGCGAACAACCAGTAAAGCGCAGCCGTTCCAACGCACCACCAACACGCCGGCAACTGCCGGCGTGTTGCGTTGTGGGGAACGGTGCACGGCATGCCGGTGGCTGCGTCTGCGATCATGGCGGTACACACGCAACAGACGAGGACGCCATGAGCATTTTCGACCTCCAGCTGGAGACCGAGCGCCTGATCCTGCGCCCGCCACGCGCCGAGGATTTCGATGCCTTCCTGCGCTTCTGCTCGGACCCTGAGGTGATGCAGCACCTGGGTGGCGTGCAGGCCCCCTCCCAGGCATGGCGCAGTTTCAGCTGCCTGGTGGGCAGCTGGCACCTGTATGGGTTTTCGATGTTCTCGGTGATCGAAAAAAGCAGCGGCGAGTGGGTTGGCCGCATGGGCCCGTGGCAACCGCTGGACTGGCCGGGCACCGAGGTCGGCTGGAGTATCCGCCGCGAGAGCTGGGGCAAGGGCTATGCGCCCGAAGCGGCGGTGGCCAGCATGGACTGGGCGTTCGACACGCTCGGCTGGGAAGAGATCATCCACACCATTGATGCGGCCAACGAAAACTCCAAGGTGGTCGCGCGCAAGCTCGGCAGCTCGCTGCTGCGCATGGGCGAGCTGCCGCCGCCGCACGCCGGCAAGCCGATCGAGATCTGGGGCCAGTCGCGGCAGCAGTGGCAGCAGCGTCGCGCCACGCAGCGGTGATGCTGCACCCGCGCTTGGCAAATGCGATGGGGTGAGGCCAGACTCGGCATCGTGGGCAGGCCGCCCCATCCGGTTGTCCGCCTACGCAACACGTCACGGAGGCTGATGCATGTTTGCCGTGGTTCCCGAGCCGATTCCCGCGCGCATGAAGGGCCTCAACCGGGCCGAAATCTGCGACGCCAACTTCATCGATTTCGTGCAGCAGTGGCGCGGCGATCCGGCGCCGACGCCGGCACCCGACGCGCCGATCCTGCCCGGCAGCACCCTGGATGCGCAGGGCTTTGCCGAACTGTTGGAATCACAGCTGGTCAGCCGCCATCTGGACCTGATGGCGCGCGTGCTGCGCGTGCAGAACAAGGTCTTCTATACGATCGGCTCGTCCGGCCATGAGGGCAATGCGCTGGTGGCACGGTTGGCGCGGCATACCGATCCGGCGTTCCTGCATTACCGCTCCGGCGGTTTCATGGCCGAGCGCTTCCGCAAGCTGCCGGGCATGGACCCGGTGATGGACGCGGCCCTCTCGTTCGCGGCCAGCCGGGACGACCCGGCCAGCGGTGGGCGCCACAAGGTGTGGGGCAGCAAACCACTGTGGGTGCTGCCGCAGACCTCCACCATCGCCTCGCACCTGCCCAAGGCCCTGGGCACGGCGCTGGCCATCGAAAGTGGGCGACGCATCGGCCACACGCTGCCGATTCCCGGCGACAGCGTGGTGATCTGCTCCTTCGGCGATGCCTCGGCCAACCACGCCACCGCGCAAACTGCGTTCAACACCGCGGCGTGGGCGGCGTACCAGCGGCTGCCGGCACCGATCCTGTTTGTCTGCGAGGACAACGGCATCGGCATCTCGGTGAAGACCCCGGATGGCTGGATCGCGCAGAGTTTCGCGCACCGCCCGGGCCTGGATTATTTCTACGCTGATGGCCTGGATCTGGTGGAGGGGCATGCACAGGTGGAGCGCGCGCTGGCCCATTGCCGGCAGACCCGGCGGCCGACCTTCCTGCACCTGCGCACCACGCGTTTGATGGGCCATGCGGGGACCGATTTCGAAATCGAATGGCGGCCGTTGCCGGAGCTGTGCGCGGCAGAAGCGAGCGATCCACTGCTGCGCTCGGCGGCGATTGCGATGCAGTCCGGCTGGATGACCGCCGCGCAGGTGCTCGATCTCTACGACCGCGTGCGCGCACGCTGTTTCGCCGCGGCCGCCGAAGCGGATCGACGGCCGAAGCTGACCGATCTGGCCGAGGTCGTGGCGCCGCTGGCCCCCTACTCGCCGGCGGCCGTCCAGGCAGAAGCCACGCGCACGGCCGCTGATGAGGCGCGCGTCGCTGCGTTTGGCGGTGCGGCGCAGCTGCCCGAAACACAACCGCCGCGCCACCTGGCGATCCAGATCAACCAGGCCCTGCACGATCTGATGGCCAAGTACCCGGCCACGCTGCTGTTCGGTGAGGACGTCGCGCAGAAGGGCGGGGTGTATACGGTCAGCAAGGGCCTGCTCAAGGCGTTCGGCCCGCGCCGGGTGTTCAACACCCTGCTGGATGAAACCATGATCCTGGGCATGGCGCAGGGCCTGGCCAACCTGGGCATGCTGCCGATTCCCGAGATCCAGTACCTGGCCTATCTCCACAACGCGGCCGACCAGCTGCGGGGCGAGGCGTGCTCGCTGCAGTTCTTCTCCAATGACCAGTACCGCAACCCGATGCTGGTGCGGATCGCGGGGTTGGGCTACCAGAAGGGCTTCGGCGGACATTTCCACAACGACAATTCCATCGCCGCGCTGCGCGACATCCCCGGCCTGGTGGTCGGCTGTCCTTCGCGCGGCGACGATGCGGCGATGATGCTGCGCACCTTGGCGGCGCTGGCGACGGTCGATGGCCGGGTCGCGGTGTTCCTCGAGCCGATCGCGCTGTACATGAGCAAGGACCTGCACGCGCCGGGCGATGGCCAGTGGCTGTTCCCGTATCCGGCACCGGACCAGGCACTGGTGCTCGGCGAGGGCCGGGTCTACGCGCCGGAGGCCAGTGACCTGGTCATCTTCACCTATGGCAACGGCGTGCCGATGAGCCTGCGTGCGGCGCGGGCGATCGAGCAGCAGCTGGGCTGGCAGGTGCGGGTGGTCGACCTGCGCTGGCTGGTGCCGCTCAACGCCGGGTTCATCAGCGGCCAGGCCGCCGATGCCCAGCGCGTGCTGGTGGTCGATGAGGGCCGGCACAGCGCCGGGGTGGGGGAGGGCGTGATCACCGCGCTGGTCGAGGCCGGGCTGGGGCACCTGCCGATCCAGCGGGTGTGCGGGGCCGATACCTACACGCCACTGGCGGGGGCAGCATTGTGCGTGCTTCCAAGCGACAATGCGGTATTGAACGCCGCCCTCGCGCTGGCGCAGGACCATTGATACATGTGTGGATTGGCAGGCATGCTGCTGCCCGCTCCGGCAAGGGAGCAGGCAGCACTGGAAGAACAGGCGCGGCGCATGGGCGACGCATTGGTGCACCGCGGCCCGGATGACAGCGGGGTATGGGCCGATGCCTCGGCCGGCATCGCGCTGGCGCATCGCCGGCTGAGCATCCTGGACCTGTCGCCGCTGGGCCATCAGCCGATGACCTCGGTGGATGGCCGTTACGTGCTGGCCTACAACGGCGAGGTCTACAACTTCGCCGAGCTGCGCGCCGAGCTGGAAGCGCTGGGGCATGGCTTCCGCGGCCATTCGGATACCGAAGTGCTGCTCGCCGCGATCACCCAGTGGGGCTTCGAGGAAACCCTGCAGCGCAGCAACGGCATGTTCGCCATCGCGCTGTGGGATCGCGCCGAGCGCTGTCTGTGGCTGGCCCGCGACCGGGTCGGCAAGAAGCCGCTGTACTACGGCTGGGCCGGTGAGACGCTGGTGTTCGGCTCCGAGCTCAAGGCCCTCTGGCAGCACCCGGCCTTCGACAACGAGGTCGACCGCGATGCGCTGACGCTGCTGCTGCGGCTGGATTACATTCCCGCGCCGCACTGCATCCACGAGCGCTGCTTCAAGCTGATGCCCGGCCGCGTGCTGCGGCTCGATGCCGAGGCGGTAGCCGCCGGTGCTGCCGCGCATCGCCCGGATCAGCTGCAGCAGCCATTCTGGAATGCGCGCGAGCGCATGCAGCAGGCGCTGGCCGCCCCGTTCACGGGCAACGATGCCGAGGCCGAAGAACGCCTGGATGCGGTGCTGCGCGACGCGGTGGCGCTGCGCATGGTGGCCGATGTGCCGGTCGGCGTGTTCCTCTCCGGCGGTACCGATTCGTCGGTGGTGGCGGCGTTGATGCAGGCGCAATCGAGCCAGCCGGTGCACAGTTTCAGCATCGGCTTTACCGGTTCGGACCATGACGAGGCGCCGCTGGCCAAGGCGCTGGCCCAGCACCTGGGCTGCGATCACACCGAGCTGTATGTCAGCGGCGCCGATGCGCTGGCGGTGGTGCCCAGCCTGCCGGCGATGTTCGATGAACCCTTCGCCGATGCCTCGCAGGTGCCCACGGCGCTGGTCGCCAGGCTGGCGCGGCAGGGCGTGACGGTGGCGCTGTCCGGTGACGGCGGCGACGAACTGTTCTTCGGTTACACCCGCTACCAGCGGGCGATGCGCAACTGGCGGCTGCTGGGCAAGGTGCCGGCGCCGCTGCGGCGCTGGATGGCCAGCCATTCACACACGCAGGGCGAGGCCTCGCGCACCGGTGGGCTGGCCGCGCTGCTGGCCGAGTCGGGCGCGCGCGGCATCGGCGATGTCTACCGCAACCGGATTTCCCGCTGGCGTGACCCGGTGGCGGCCGTGCGTGGCGCACAGGCGGCCGGCAGTTTCTACGACCTGGCCGATCCGCTGCACGGTGCCGGCTCGCCGGCCGACGCGATGATGCTGGCTGATTTCAGCACCTACCTGCCCGATGACCTGCTGTGCAAAGTGGACCGCACCAGCATGGCGGTCAGCCTGGAAGCCCGTGCACCGCTGCTGGACTGGCGCGTGGCCGAGTTTGCCTGGTCGCTGCCGATGGCGATGAAGCAGCGCGATGGCGTGAGCAAGTACCTGCTCAAGCGCGTGCTGGGCCGCTACGTACCGCAGGACATGGTGCACCGCCCCAAACGTGGCTTCGGTGCCCCGGTCAGCGCGTGGCTCAAGGGCGACCTGCGCGGCTGGGCCGATGACCTGCTGGATCCGGCGCGGCTGGCCGAGGAGGGCGTGTTCAATGTCGAGGCGGTCGCCCCGCTGTGGCAGCAGTTCAAGCAGGGCGAGCGCAAATGGCACACACACCTGTGGAACGTGCTGATGTTCCAGGCCTGGCAGGCGCATTGGCGCAGCGCACGCGCGGACGTGACGCGCGCATAGCGCTACGCGTGCGGGTCCGGACACGGAAAGCAGCCACCCATGGGGTGGCTCTACCGTATGTGGTGTCGGCCGTAGCGCCGCGCCATGCGTGGCTGACGTCGCCTTCACCGTTGCCGAAGGTGGGCCCGCCTAGGCTGGACCTTTCCCCCCAACGGAGCAAACGTGATGGCCGAATACAAGATCGCCGTACTCGTCGGTAGTCTGCGCAAGGGCTCGCACAATCAGGCGCTGGCGCGCGCGCTGGAGAAGCTGGCCGCCGGCAAGGCTGCGTTCTCATACGTGGAGATCGGCGACCTGCCGCTGTACAACCAGGATTTCGACAAGGACTACCCCAGCCAGGGCGTCCGCCTCAAACAGCAGATCCGTGACGCCGATGCGGTGCTGTTCGTCACCCCCGAATACAACCGCTCGGTGCCGGGCGTGCTCAAGAACGCCATCGACCTCGGCTCGCGCCCGTATGGCGACAGTGCCTTCGCCGGCAAGCCTGCGGCGGTGATCGGTGCCTCGATCGGTGTGATTGGCACCGCCCTGGCCCAGCAGCACCTGCGTAACATCCTGGCCTACCTGGACATGCCGGTGCTGGGCCAGCCCGAGGCCTTCCTGCACTTCAAGGAAGGGCTGATCGACGAGCAGGGCACGATCAGCAACGAGGGCACCAAGGACTTCCTGCAGGGCTTCGTGGACACGTTCATCGCCTGGGTCGGCACCCACGGCGGCACGCACTGATCCACCGCGGGAGGGTGGCGCTTCTGCGATAATGGCGTGGACGGGCGTCGCAATGGCGTCCGTCGCACGCAATGCGACGGCCCCGGCCGATCGTTCCGGCAGGCGCCGGTATCCCCAGCCCATCCACTGCTTATCCACAGGTTTGTGCATGGCTGCGGGGCTCCCCGCGTGCCTACCATGTCCCACGCCTCACACTGCAGGAAGTACGCCCCCCATGTCCGCCCGTTCTGGTTTCCGTTCCGACCGCAAAGACCGCGGTGACCGCTTTGATCGCGATGAGATGCGCATCGACGCCCTGCGCGTGCCGCCGCATTCGATCGAGGCCGAGCAGGCGGTGCTGGGCGGGCTGATGCTGGCCCCGGAAAGCTATGACCGGGTCAACGACCAGCTGACCGAAACCGACTTCTACCGCCGCGATCACCAGATGATCTACCGCGCGATCCGCGAGCTGTCCGAGCGCGACCGCCCGTTCGATGCGGTGACCCTGGGCGAGTGGTTCGAATCGCAAGGCAAGATGGAGCTGGTCGGCGATGGCGCCTACTTGATCGAACTGGCCAGCACCACGCCGTCGGCCGCCAACATCGCCGCCTATGCGGAGATCGTGCGCGACAAGGCGGTGCTGCGCCAGCTGATCCAGGTCGGCACCGACATCGTCAACGATGGCTTCCAGCCTGAAGGGCGCGAGAGCAGCGAGCTGCTCTCGGCCGCGGAAAAATCCGTGTTCGCGATCGCCGAGCAGGGCGCGCGCGGCCGCACCGATTTCGTGGCGATGCCCGGCGCGCTGAAGGATGCCTTCGAAGAGCTGCGCATCCGCTTCGAAAACGGCGGCAACATCACCGGCCTGCCGACCGGCTATGCCGACTTCGATGCGATGACCGCCGGCCTGCAGCCGACCGACCTGATCATCCTGGCCGCGCGTCCGGCCATGGGCAAGACCACCTTCGCGCTGAACATCGCCGAGTACGCCGCGATCAAATCCAAGAAGGGCGTGGCGGTGTTCTCGATGGAAATGTCGGCCTCGCAGCTGGCGATGCGCCTGATTTCCTCCAATGGCCGCATCAACGCCCAGCGCCTGCGTACCGGCCAGCTGGAAGACGAGGACTGGAGCCGCGTCACCGGCGCGATCCGGATGCTGAAGGAAACCAAGATCTTCATCGACGATACGCCGGGCGTGTCGCCGGAAATCCTGCGCTCCAAGTGCCGCCGCCTCAAGCGCGAGCACGACCTGGGCCTGATCGTGATCGACTACCTGCAGCTGATGAGCGTGCCGGGCAACAGCGAAAACCGCGCGACCGAAATCTCGGAAATCTCGCGTTCGTTGAAGGGCCTGGCCAAGGAGCTCAACGTGCCGGTGATCGCCCTGTCCCAGCTCAACCGCTCGCTGGAAACGCGTACCGACAAGCGCCCGGTGATGGCCGATCTTCGTGAATCCGGCGCTATCGAGCAGGATGCGGACATGATCGTCTTCATCTACCGCGACGATTACTACAACAAGGAAAACTCCCCGGACAAGGGCCTGGCCGAGATCATCATCGGCAAGCACCGAGGCGGCCCGACCGGCTCGTGCAAGCTCAAGTTCTTCGGTGAATACACCCGCTTCGACAATCTGTCGCACGATTCGGTGGGTTCGTTCGAGTAAGCGGCCGGGGCATCGCGCATTGGCCTGCACCGTGATGTCGCACACAAACCGCTAAAGATCCCCTGCGCCGGGCCGTTACCGCACCCGGTACCAGGGGAATCCAGCCATGTCGCCACCGCCACGCGGTGTGCGGCCGTGTGCGTTTCCCCATCTCGACGATCACCACAGCGACGGCGTTGCCGACCGGACCACGGCGGCGCGCGCTGAACGGACGGGCAAGGGGAAGTGCGGATGCTGTCAGGGGCAGGGAAGGGCAGGCTGGCGCGGGCCGCCATCTGGATGGGCGCCGGTGTACTGCAGCTGGTGCTGGGCAGCGGCATGGCCATGGCCGAATCACCGGGGTGTGCGGCGGTCAACGCGTTGAGCGGTGGCGTCACGATGACGACCAGTCAGCAGCCCACGAAATTCCTCCCGGGTGACATCGTCTCCGTCACCTTCCTCGACAGCGGGCTGGACCCCCGTATCAACCTGGCCCAGTCGGACAGCGTCATCCTGCGTGCGGCGAACTTTTCCTCGGTGGCATACGACTACCGCAGTTTCACCGGGACGCCAGGCCCTCATACGGGCAGTACGCCGGCCGGATACCTGGTGGCCAACGGCCTGTACCTTTCCGTGAGTACCCGTGGCGGCTACCTCATGAACGCGGTCGTACGCTGCGAGAACGCCTCGGCCGCGCCGCTCACGCTGGACGCCACCACGCCGCCAGTGATGACCGTGGGCCGCAATGTCGACCAGACCCTGGGGGTTCGCGGCGGCACCGCGCCCTACGCCTTCACGATCACGGCAGGGCAACTGCCTGCCGGCCTGGTGCTGGAGCCCGATGGCCGCGTGCATGGCGTGCCCGAACAGGCCGGTGGCTTCAGTGCCACCATCACCGTGGCCGATGCGACCAGGGCCAGCGCCAGTTCGGGCTACGCGGGCAGCGTCGCGGCGGGTGTACCGGACGCGCCGACCCGGGTGGTCGCCTCCGCCGCAGACGGCGAAGCCAGCATCAGCTTCCAGGCGCCGGCCCGCAACGGCGGGGCGCCGATCGCGCACTACGTCGTGATCTCCAGCGGCGGCGCGCAGGCCACCGGCAGCGCCTCGCCGATCCCCGTCACCGGGCTGGCCAATGGCGTGCCGGTACAGTTCCGCGTGCGTGCCGACAACGGCACCGAGGTGAGTGTCGACTCGGACCCGAGCAACACGGTCACCCCGCAGGCCAGCCAGGCCATCACCTTCCCGTTGCCGGCCCCACAGCCGGTCGGCACCCTGTTGTCGCTCACCGCCACGGCCAGCAGCGGGCTGCCGGTGCAGTACAGCAGCCAGACGCCGTTGGTGTGCCAGGCCGAAGCGCCTGCCAGCGTGCGCCTGCTCAGCACCGGCACCTGTACCGTGCTCGCCGAGCAGCCCGGCACGGCCGGCATCACCGCAGCCACGCCGGTGGCGCGCAGTTTCATGGTGGTGCCCGGCACCGCGTCGGCCCCCACCATGTTGCGCGCCGAACGCGCGGGCGCCACCAGCGTGGACGTATTCTTCGACCCGCCTGGCAGTGATGGCGGCAGCGCGATCACGGCCTACGAGGTGATCACCCTGCCAGGTGCATCGGTGGTTTCCGGTGCCGCCAGCCCGGTACGGGTGGAGCGCCTGCAGGCAGGGGGACGTTACACGTTCCATGTGCGCGCACGCACGGCCAGCGGTCCCGGGACGATGTCGGTGGCCTCCAACCCGGTCACCCTGCCGACCGTGCCGCGGATCAGCGCGGTGCAGGTACCGGCCGCGGGTCGCTATGTTGCCGGCCAGTCGCTCGACTTCCAGCTTGTCTTCGACCAGCCGGTGCAGGTGACGGGTACGCCGCAGCTGGTGCTGGTGATCGGCAGCGAGCGCGTGGCGGCGCAGTACGACGCCGGCTCGGGCGGCACCACGCTTGATTTCCGTTACACCGTACTGCCCGGCCAGCGGGATCTGGACGGGATCGCGATCGAATCGCTCGGATTGAACGGGGGCACCCTGCGCAACGCCGACGGCGTCGATGCGGTGCTGGTCCTGGCCGGTGTCGGTTCCACTGCTGGCATCACCGTGGGCGCCGTGGCGCCTGATGCGCCGACCATCACCGCCGTCCGTGCGGATGACGGTACGGCGACGGTGACCTTCGATCCGCCGCTGCAGAACGGCGGCGGCACGGTGTTGGATTACATCGTCACCGTGCAGCCCGGTGGCCTGCAGGTACCGGTGGCACAATCGCCGGCGGTGCTGACCAACCTGCGCAACGGTACGGCGTACCGCTTCACCGTCGCCGCGCGCAACGCGGCCGGCACGGGCGCGGCCTCGGCGCCGTCGGCACCGGTGGTGCCGATGGCCGACCAGCAGATCCAGTTCGCCGATCCGGGTCCGCAGGACCTCGGCACGTCGCCGCGGCTGGCCGCCACCGCCAGCAGCCAGTTGCCGGTGCAGTGGACGGCCACCACACCGGCGGTGTGCAGCGTGGGCCCCGACGGCACGCTGACCCTGCTGGCGGCCGGCACCTGCGGCATCGATGCCGACCAGCCCGGCGATGCCGCCACCCGTGCCGCCGTACGCGTCTCGCATCGCTTCGAAGTGCGGGCGGTGGCACCGGGTGCGCCAGCGATCGTGCAGGTCGTGCTGGCGTCCAGCCAGACTGCCGAGATCCGTTTCGTGGCTCCGGCGTTCGACGGTGGCAGCCCGATCACCGGCTACCTCGTGCAGGCGCTGCCAGGCGGGCAGAGCGTGCGCGGCGCGGCCAGCCCGCTGCGCATCGGTGGCCTGCCTGCCGGCGTCGCGCAGCGCTTTACCGTTACCGCCATCAACCGCGTGGGCAGCGGCGCGGCCTCGGCGCCATCGGACGCGCTCACCGTGCTCGATGCGCCGCGCGTGCTGCGGGTGACTCCGCCTGCAGCGGGCCGCTATCTGGCGGGGCAGACGCTGGCGTTCCAGGTCGGCTTCGACCAGCCGCTGCAGGTCGGCGTGCCACCGGTACTGCAGTTGCGTATCGGCGCACAGCAGCGCGAGGCCGTGGTGCTCGCGCAGGCGGCCGATGCGCAGGGCACCGTGCTGCGCTTTGGCTACACCGTGCAGGCCGATGACCTCGATGAGGATGGGATCGCCGTGGAGGCGCTGCAGGCCGCTGCAGGCAGCCTGCGCAATGCACAAGGCACCGACGCGGCGACGGCATTGCACGGTGTCGGCAGCACGGTGGCGGTGCTGGTCGGCGTCGAGCTGCCGGGCGCGCCGGCCGATGTGCGTGGCGTGGCCGCCGATGGCCAGGTGCTGGTGCATTTCGTTGCGCCGGCCCGCGCCGGCAGCGGCGCGATCCTCGACTACACCGTGAGCGCGCAACCGGGCGGCATCAGCGCCACCGGCAGCGGCTCGCCGATTGCCGTGACCGGGCTGGCCAACGGCACCGCGTATCGTTTCATCGTGGTCGCACGCAGCGAACACGGCCAAGGCTCGGCCTCGGCGCCTTCGGCGGCGGTCACTCCGTTGCCGGTCCTGGGCGCGGCGGACAGCCGCATCGGCATCGCTTACGGCGCAGCGGGCATCGTGCTGCCGTTGACGCTGCAGGGTGCCGCCACCCGCCTCGACGTTGTCCGCGCGCCGCAGCATGGCACGCTGGAGGTGCAGGGCACCACGCTGCGCTACACGCCGCACGCCGGTTACGCCGGCGCCGACAGCGTGGACTACACCGCCAGCGATGCCTTCAGCACCTCCGCACCGGCGACCGTGACGATCACCGTGGCCGCGCCGAGTGTAGCGATCGATGACATCGTGCCCGACGCGGCCACCGCCGGCCGCCCCTACACGCTGCAGCTGCTCAGCCGCGGCGGCAGCGCACCCTACCGCTATGCGCTGGTGGGGGGCGCATTGCCGGCCGGGATGGCGCTGACGCCGGGCGGGCAGCTGATCGGCACGCCGGTGGTTGCCGGCCGTTTTGCGGTCGATGTCGAGGTTACCGACAGCAGCACCGGCGACGGCCCATTCCAGGCCCGCCGCAGCATGGTGCTGCTGGTGGACGCGCCGCAGATCATCCCCGGCGACACTGCACCGCCGGAGGTCGCCCTGGGGCAGGCAGTGAGCACGCGCCTGCCAGTGCGTGGCGGCGTCGCCCCGTATGCGTTCCGGCTGCTGTCCGGCGAGCTGCCGCCGGGCGTGCGGTTGACTGCGGATGGGCTGCTTGAGGGCACCGCCATCCAGGCCGGCACGTTCGAGGTGCAGGTCGAGGTCCGCGATGCGCATGGCTTCACCGCCGCGCTCGGCTACCGCTTCGTGGTCGCGCAGGCCGCGCAGGCCATCAGCGCCTTCGTCGCCGATCCCGGCGCCCCGGTGTTCAGCGCGGGAGGCAGCTTCCTGTTGAGCGCCCAGGGCGGCGCCTCGGGGCAGCCGATCATCTTCGCCAGCACCACCCCGGCGGTGTGCAGCGTGGACGGCCCGCGCGTGGTCATGCTGGCGTCCGGGCGGTGCAGCCTGACCGCCGACCAGGCCGGCGACGCCAATCACCAGGCCGCCGCACAGCAGCGCTTGGACGTGGACATCGCCGCCGCGGTGCCGGTGCTGGCCTGGGCGGCAGACATGTCGCGTCTGCTGGAGCAGGGCAGCTTCGAGCTGCCGCTGCCGACCAGTGTCAGCCCCGGTGCGTTCACCTTCCACAGCAGTGCGCCGGCGGTGGCCAGCATCGAGGGCCGCACAGTCCAGGTACACGCTGAAGGCAGCGCCGTGATCACCGCACAGCAGGCCGCCAGTGGTGGTTACGCCGCCGCCCGCGTGGAACTGCGGTTGGTGGTCAATGTGCGCCCTGACCCGACCCGTGACCCGGGCGTCACCGGACTGCTGCAGGCGCAGGTGGATGCGAGCGTCCGTTTCGCCGCCGCGCAACAGGGCAACATCCGCGATCGCCTGCGCCAGGTACGCGACGGCGGCAACCCCGCCAGCAACACGCTGTCGGTGTCCAGTGGCGGTGGCGGCCCCAACGCCGCATCGCTGCCGCTGGGCAGCGCGCTCGGTACCGGCGCGGCGTGGTTGCCGGCCGGCTGGGGAACCTGGGCCGCGGGCAGCGCGAGCTACGGCCGCGGCGGGGCCACCGCAGGCGGCCGCTATGACCTGCGCAGCGACGGGCTGAGCGTCGGTGTGGACCGCCATTTCGGCGAACGCACGCTGCTCGGCGTGGCGGGCAGCGTGGGCCGCAGCGACAGCGACCAGGACGACGATCGCACCCGCCTGCGCGCCGACCAGCGCTCGCTGGCGCTGTACGGCCTGTGGCGTGGCAACGCGCACCTGTACGTGGACGCGATGATCGCCACCGGCAACCTGCAGTTCGATCTGCAGCGCTGGAGCACCGATGCCGATGCGCAGGCGCAGGCGCGGCGCGATGGCACGCAGTGGTTCGGTTCGCTCGGCCTGGGCTACGAGCAGATGCTGGCGGCAACCCGGCTGACCGGGTACGCCCGCTGGGATGCCAGCCGTACCACCCTGGATGCCTACCGCGAGCACGGCCTGGGCGTGCTGGATCTCGCCTATGGCCGCCAGACCGTGGAAAACCGCGCGCTGGCCATCGGGATGGAGGGCAGTGCGCAGGTATCGGCCGAGAGCCGGTTGCGTCCGTTCTGGAGCATCGAGTACCGGCGGGCGCTGCAGGACCGCGGGATGGCTTCGCTGAACTACGCGACGTGGTCACGGCCGCAGGACTACCAGGTAGCACTCCGCAGCTACAACGATGATGTGTTGTCGTTGCAGGCCGGCGTGGATCTGGCGATCCAGCGTGGCTGGAGCCTGTCGTTGCTGCTGGGCCATGAACAGGCGCGCGGCGCGGATCGTGCCAGCAGCATCGGCCTGCGCCTGACCTCGGGCGGGCAGGGCGGCGCGGTGGAGTCACCGCCGGTACCGTGAGTGGGCGGCGCGCCGGCCACGGTCGGCACGCCGGTTTCATCGCCGCAGCGGCAGCTTCATCCGCGCTGGGGCGTGCTTCGTCGCAGCGCGCTTGTCGCGTTCCCCGGCGCGGGGCAACGTGGCCCGGTGGGCGACGTTGCCCCGAGTCGAAGGAGACCGACGATGAAGACCCTGTTCGTGCTGGGCGTGTGGTGCCTGCTGTTCGTGCTGTGCTGGCCGCTGGCGCTGCTGGCCCTGGTGGCGTGGCCGTTGGTGTGGCTGGTCAGCCTGCCGTTCCGCCTGGTCGGCATCACGTTCTCGGCGCTGTTTGCCTTCCTGCGTGCGCTGTTGATGCTTCCGGCGCGGCTGCTGGGTGGCGGGCGCGTCGCAACGGCCTGAACAGGAATGGGATCGGGTAGTGCCGGCCGCTGGCCGGCGGCTCTTGCTGTCGGCATGGCGAGGAGCCGGCCAGCGGCCGGCACTACCAATTGCGAAGGGGCCCGTGCAGCGGCCGGCGCTGCCTGTCGCCCACAAAAAACCCCGCCGAAGCGGGGTTTTTCGTTACGCCATCAACAAGGCTCAGTTGGCCTTGTGGATCGCGCGCTTGCTCACGGCCATCGCGGCGTCATGCACCACTTCCGACAGCGACGGGTGGGCGTGGCAGATGCGCGCCAGGTCGTCGGCCGAACCGCTGAACTCCATGGTCAGCACGCCTTCGTGCACCAGCTCGGAGACGTTCGCACCGACCAGGTGCATGCCCAGGATGCGGTCGGTCTCGGCGTGTGCCAGGACCTTCACGAAGCCCGACGGCTCGATCATCGCCACGGCACGGCCGTTGGCGGCGAACGGGAAGCTGCCGGCCTTGTACGGAATGCCCTCGGCCTTCAGCTGCTGCTCGGTCTTGCCGACCCAGGCCAGCTCCGGCTCGGTGTAGATCACCCACGGGATCGTGTCGAAGTTGACGTGGCCCGGCAGGCCCGCGATCAGCTCGGCCACGGCAATGCCTTCCTCGAAGCCCTTGTGCGCCAGCATCGGGCCGCGCACGCAGTCACCGACCGCCCAGACGCCATCGACGCCGGTGTGGCAGTGTGCGTCCACTTCGATCTGGCCACGCTCGTTGATCTTGACGCCGGTGCCTTCGGCCAGCAGGCCCTTGGTGGCGGCGCGACGGCCGACGGCCACCAGCAGCTTGTCCACGACCAGGCTCTTTTCGCCTTCAGCATCGGCGTAGGTCAGGGCGACTTCCTTCTTCTTGCCCTTGCCGGTCACCTCGGCCTTGGAGACCTTGGCGCCCAGGCGGATGTCCAGGCCCTGCTTCTTGAATTCCTTCAGGGCGGTCTTGGCCACTTCGGCATCGGCCGCGGCCAGGAAGTCCGGCAGCGCTTCCAGGATGGTCACTTCCGAACCCAGACGCTTCCAGACGCTGCCCAGTTCCAGGCCGATCACGCCGGCACCGATCACGGCCAGGCGAGCCGGCACTTCGGTGAAATCCAGGCCGCCGACGTTGTCGACGATGGTTTCGCCATCGAACTTGGCGAACGGCAGTTCGATCGAATCCGAACCGGCGGCGATGATGACGTTGGTGCCCTTCAGCTCGACTTCCGAACCGTCGTGCTGCTTGACCTTGACGATGTTGCCCGGCTGCAGCTCACCGAAACCGTAGTACGCGGTGACCTTGTTCGCCTTGAACAGCATGGCGATGCCGCCGGTGAACTGCTTGACGATCTTGTCCTTGCGGCCAACCATCGCCTCGACGTCCATCTTGGCATCCTTGAAGCTGATGCCGTGGTCGCCAAAGATGTGGCCCATGTTCCAGAACTGGCGCGAGGAATCGAGCAGCGCCTTGGACGGGATGCAGCCCACGCGCAGGCAGGTGCCACCCAGGGCCGGCTTGCCGTCCTTGCCCAGCGCAGCGTCGATGCAGGCGGTCTTCAGACCCAGCTGCGCGGCGCGGATGGCGGCATGGTAGCCGGCCGGACCGGCACCGATGACGACGACGTCGAATTGTTCAGCCATTGATAGTTCCTTGTTGCATTCCCGAGCTTCGCTTGAAGCCGGTGGCGCGCAGGCGCCGGGGGAGAGAGCAGGGCAGTGCGGTGCAGTGCCGTAAAACCAGAACCCCTCCGCGCGGGCGCGGAGGGGTGGGAGGTCTTACAGGCCGAACAGCATGCGGCCCGGGTTTTCCAGCTGGTTCTTGATGTCCACCAGGAACTGGACCGAGTCCTTGCCGTCGATGATGCGGTGATCGTAGGACAGCGCCAGGTACATCATCGGCGCGATCACGACCTGGCCGTTCTGCGCGATCGGACGCTCCTTGATGGCGTGCATGCCCAGGATGGCGCTCTGCGGCGGGTTGATGATCGGGGTCGACAGCAGCGAACCGAAGGTGCCGCCGTTGGTCACGGTGAAGGTGCCGCCCTGCAGTTCTTCCAGGCTCAGCTTGCCGTCACGGGCCTTCTTGGCGTAGTCGGCGATGGTCTTTTCGATATCGGCGAAGGACATGCGCTCGACGTTGCGCAGCACCGGGGTCACCAGACCCTTCTCGGTCGACACGGCGATCGAGATGTCCGAGTAGCCGTGATAGATGATGTCGTCACCGTCGATCGAGGCATTGACCAGCGGGAAGCGCTGCAGTGCGTTGGCGGCGGCCTTCACGAAGAAGCTCATGAAGCCCAGCTTGATGCCGTGCGCCTTGACGAACTCGTCCTGCAGATCCTTGCGCGCGGCCGAGACCTTGGACAGGTCGACCTCGTTGAAGGTGGTCAGCATCGCGGTGCCGTTCTTGGACTGCATCAGGCGCTCGGCGATGCGCTTGCGGATGCGGGTCATCGGCACGCGTTCTTCCGGACGTGCGCCACCGGACTTGCCGGCGCCGCCGTTGCGGGCGAAGTTGACGATGTCTTCCTTGGTCACCGCGCCGCGGCGGCCGGTGCCGTCCACGTCGGCCGGGTTCACGCCTTCGGTGATGGCGGTGAAGCGGGCACCCGGGGGCAGCGAATCGGCAGCGGACTTGGTGGCCGGGGCCGGCGCTGCGGCAGCGGCCGGAGCGGCAGCGGCCGGTGCCGGAGCAGCGGCCGGGGCGTCGGCCTTCTTCTCTTCGGCCGGCGCAGCAGCAGCGGTCGCACCTTCTTCGATGATGGCCACGACCTGGCTGGAGGTCACGGTGGCGCCCACCTCGAACTTGATCTCCTTCAGCACGCCATCGACCGGCGACGGCACTTCCAGGACGACCTTGTCGGTTTCCAGATCAAGCAGGTTTTCATCGCGCTTGACGGCATCGCCGACCTTCTTGTGCCAGGTGGCGATGGTGCCGTCGGCGACGGATTCGGGCAGTACCGGGGCTTTGACTTCGGTGGCCATGCGGGAGCTTCCTGGTTTGTCTTTTCTAGAATGAGGGGGAGAGTTATTCAGCGACCGAGTCGTTGAACGGGTTGACCAGGGCATCGGCGATCAGCTTCTGCTGCTCGATGATGTGGTCAGCCATGTGTCCAGCGGCCGGCGATGCCGAACGGGCGCGACCTGCGTAATGGATGCTCTGGCCATCGGCCAGGCACGCCTGCAGGTGGTGACGGATCTGGTACCAGGCACCCTGGTTCTGCGGTTCTTCCTGACACCACACCACATCGGCCGCCTTGCCGTACTTCTTCAGCTCTGCTGCCAGTGCCACGCGCGGGAACGGATACAGCTGCTCCACGCGGATGATGGCGACATCGTCCTGGCCACGCTTGGTCTGGTCTTCCAGCAGGTCGTAGTAGACCTTGCCCGAGCACAACACCACGCGCTTGACCTTCCTGGCGTCTGCGTTGGCATCGCCGATCAGGTGCTGGAACTCGCCGTTGGCCAGTTCGTCCAGGGTCGACACGGCCAGCTTGTGGCGCAGCAGCGACTTGGGCGACATGACGATCAGCGGCTTGCGGGTGGTCATGCGCATCTGGCGACGCAGCATGTGGTACGCCTGCGCCGGGGTCGACGGCACGCACACCAGCATGTTCTCCAGCGCGCACAGCTGCAGGAAACGCTCCAGGCGTGCGGAGCTGTGCTCCGGGCCCTGGCCTTCATAACCGTGCGGCAGCAGCAGGGTCAGGCCGGTGATGCGGCCCCACTTGGCTTCGCCGGCGGCGATGAACTGATCGATCACGACCTGGGCGCCGTTGGCGAAGTCGCCGAACTGGCCTTCCCAGATGCACAGGGTGTTCGGATCGGTGGTGGAGAAGCCGTACTCGTAGGCCATCACGGCTTCTTCGCTGAGCAGCGAATCGATGATGGTGGCCTGTTCCGGCGACTCGACCAGCTGGCGCAGCGGCAGGTAGTAGTTGTCGGTCTTCTGGTCGTGCAGGATCGCGTGGCGGTGCGTGAACGTACCGCGGCCGACGTCCTGGCCGACCAGGCGCAGGTTGTTGCCTTCGTCGAGGATGGTGGCGTAGGCCAGGTTCTCGGCGAAGCCCCAGTCGCCCGGGATCTCGCCTGCGGCCATCTTGCGGCGGTCGTCATAGACCTTGGCCACGCGCGAGTGCAGTTCCACGCCTTCGGGCACGGTGTTGATCATCTGCGCCAGCTGCTTGACCTTCTCCATGCCCACGGCAGTGGAGACGGCGTCGGACAGCTTGCCGTTGAGCAGCTTGGGCCAGTCCACGTACATCTTGCTGGTGGCCGGCGTCTTCTCGACCTGGGCCAGCTCGGTGGTGACTTCGCCGGCATCGAGCTTGTTGCGGTACGCATCAACCAGGGCCTTGCCGGCACCGGCTTCGATCACGCCGGCCGCTTCCAGCGTCGCGGCGTACAGCTCGCGGGTGGTCTGGTGCTTGCGGATGACCTGGTACATCAGCGGCTGGGTGATCGCCGGTTCATCGGCTTCGTTGTGGCCCCAGCGGCGGTAGCACATCAGGTCGATGACCACGTCCTTGCTGAACTTCTGGCGGAACTCGAAGGCCAGCTTGGCGGCGAACACGACCGCTTCGGGATCGTCGCCGTTCACGTGCAGCACGGGCGCGGCGATCATCTTGGCCACGTCGGTGCAGTACAGCGTGGAGCGCGAATCTTCCGGATTGGAGGTGGTGAAGCCGACCTGGTTGTTGACCACGATGTGCACCGTGCCACCAACGGCGAAGCCGCGGGCCTGGGACATCTGGAACAGCTCCATCACCACGCCCTGACCGGCGAAGGCCGCATCACCGTGGATCAGGATCGGCATCACCTGCTTGCGGGCGGTATCGCCACGGCGTTCCTGGCGCGAACGGACGCTGCCGGCCACGACCGGATCGGCGATTTCCAGGTGCGACGGGTTGAACGCCAGCGCCAGGTGGACCGCGCCGCCGGCGGTGGCGACGTCGGCCGAGAAGCCCATGTGGTACTTCACATCGCCGGCGGAGGCGTGGTCGTCGTGCTCGAACTTGCCTTCGAACTCGTCGAACAGCTTGCGCGGGCTCTTGCCGAGGGTGTTGACCAGCACGTTCAGGCGGCCGCGGTGGGCCATGCCGATCACCACGTCCTTGACGCCATCCTTGCCGGCGTCACGGATGATGGTGTCCATCATCGGGATCAGCGAATCGCCGCCTTCCAGCGAGAAGCGCTTCTGGCCCACGTACTTGGTGTGCAGGTAGCGCTCCAGACCCTCGGCAGCCGTCAGGCGCTCCAGGGTACGGCGCTGGGTGTCTGCGTCCAGGTTGTAGTTGCCACCGGCCATTTCCAGGCGCTGGTACAGCCACTGGCGCTGCTCGACCTCGGAGATGTGCATGAATTCCGCACCGATCGAGCCGGTGTAGGTCTTCTTCAGGCGCTCCAGCAGGTCACGCAGTTTCATGCGCGGCTGGCCGGCGACGCCGCCGGTGCTGAACTCACTGCCCAGGTCGCTTTCCGACAGGCTGTGGAACGGCAGGCCCAGATCCGGCGGATTGGTCGGCGCGGTCAGGCTCAGCGGGTCCAGGCGGGCACCGAGGTGGCCACGCGACCGGTAAGCGGTGATCAGGCGGCCGACATTGCGCTCGCGCTCGTCGCCGGCACCATCGGCGGTGCCGCTCTTGATGGCGTTTTTGGCGGCGTCGGCAATGTGGGCGATGACGGCCGAATGCGGAATATCACCGGCTTCGCGGCCCTGGAAGCCGTCGAAGTAGGTCTTCCATTTGGGATCGACACTGTCCGGAGAAACGAGGTACTGCTCGTACAGATCCTCGATATAGGAGGCGTTGCCGCCGGCGAGCTGCGAAGATTGCGCAAACTGCTTCAGTTGATTGTCCACGATGGAGAGTCGGATTCGCTTGTGGGGTAAGGCTTCGATGATCCGGCAGGGAAAAGTGAATAGCCTGCGCGGGCGGTATCTAACGCCCCAAATTGTACCCCCAACGCGACAGGAAGGGGCACCGTACGGTCCAGTGCGGGAACCGCGGTGTCATTCCCAGACAGGTTCGGGGCCGCGCGGTGGGCTACAGGCCGAGTGCCCGCAGTTCGCTGCAATCACGCGAACGTTCCCATACGCGCTGCAAACCTTCCTGCAACGGTCGTGAACGTGCCGGTTGGGCCAGCCCGGCCTCGCCATCGAAGCGGTGGCCGCTCAGACGAAAGTAGTAGTCGCCCGTGTCGTTGAGCAGGCAGGCAGATGGCGTCGCGCGGTCGATCGGATCGCTCACCTCGCGCACCCGGAAGACGCTCGGCAGCCGCTGGAGCAGGCTCAGCACGGGTGAGCCGGCCTGACGGATGGCGGCGCTGTCGTGGACGATCAGCCAGGCCTGTTTGTCGTGGCGGGCGGTGGCGTAGCGGCGCAACGCTTCCAGCACCGGCGGTGCATCGAGCAGGCCGGGGTCGAGCTGGCGGCTGTGGATCCACAGCTGGCGACGGGAGCGGTGGATCAACGCGGTGGTGATCGCCACGGCCTCTTCGGCGCGCTCGATCGCGACTGCACCGGACAGGGCCAGCCGCATGTGCTGGTGGGCGATGCCGGCCTCTTCGAAGATCTCGCCTTCCGGCAGAAAGCCCTGCCGGGTATAGAACACGCGGGCCGGCAGCTGCGCATGCAGCCCGACCTCGCGCCAGCCCCGGGCCCGGGCCTGGTCGACCAGGGCCAGCAGCAGGGCTTCGCCGACGCCTTTGCCACGCCAGGCGGCCAGTACCGCCATGCGGCCGATCCGGCCGTCCGGGGTGAGCCGTCCGGCTCCGATCGGGGTGCCGGCGGTGTCGCAGGCCAGGACATGCACGCTCAGGGGGTCGAGCGCGTCGATCTCCAGTTCGGCGGGGACCTGCTGCTCGTCGACGAACACGGTGAACCGGACCCGGTGCAGCGCGGCGTGCTGCACCGGGTAGTCGACCACATCAACGTGGAAGCCGGGGCCGGTCATGGCGGGGGCGGTCAGCCGCGCTGGGGCTCGTCCTTGCCGTCGGTCTCGTCGCTGTCGTCGAAATCGACGATCACCTCGATGCCGTCGTCATGGATGGTCACCTCGTGCACGTCGGCCTCGATGGCCTCGTCGTCGACCACGTCGACTGCCTCGGTGCCGTCGACGATGTCGTACTCGGCGACGTAGTCGTCTTCGTCCTCCAGGCCGGCGTCTTCCACCAGCTGGTAGAAGCCGCCGGCGACCAGTGCCTGCACGGCATCACGGCCCTTGGCCGAGAGTTTCTGGTACAGCGCCGCACCGATCTGTTCGGCGCCGGCCAGTACCTGGGCATCCTTGACCGGCAGCGCGAAGTCCAGGCCGCTGCAGTACAGGCTGGCGCCACGCTTGGCACGGCGCCAGGCCAGGCGCGCCCAGGGGTGGCGATGCAGTTCCACGCCGGCACCCAGGGCGGCTTCGATCTCTTCGCGCGGCAGCGGTTCGCCCTGCGCCATCACTTCCCCGGCGGCACGGTAGGTGGTGATGAAGCGGCCGAACCAGTCGCCGAGCTTGTCCGGATCGTTCATCCGGATGGCGTTGAGCGCTTCGACGACGCGGTTCATGGAGACCACGTCGATCTCGTTCGGATCCTCCGGCACCTTCAGGTCCGGATCCTGGTAACGGATGGACTCGTCGGCGCCCTCGATCAGGGTATCGAGGTAGTCGCTGATCAGTTCGGCCGAGGCCGGGGCGCGCATGCCGAAGGAGAACGTCAGGCAGGGGTCTTCGGCAACGCCGTTGTGCGGCACGTTCGGCGGCAGGTAGAGCATGTCGCCCGGGGCCAGCACCCAGTCGTGGGTCGGCTTGAAGCGGCGCAGCAGCTTGAGTTCGACGTCGTCGCGGAAGTCCAGCGGCGGGCGCTTGCCCTTGATGGATTCGCTGGCGTCGATCTGCCAGCGGCGGTGGCCGTAAGCCTGCAGCAGGAAGACGTCGTACTGGTCCACGTGGGCGCCGACCGAGCCGCCGGTGGCGGCGAAGCTGATCATCACATCGTCCATGCGCCAGCGCGGCAGGAAATCGAAGTGGCTGATCAGGGCGCGCACGTCGGCGTCCCACTTGTCCACGTCCTGGACCAGCAGGGTCCAGTCGTGGTCCGGCATGCCGGGGAATTCTTCTTCCTGGAACGGGCCGGTGCGCACGGTCCAGCCATCGGTGGCGCGGTCGTGGGTGATCAGCCGCGACAGCGCGCTTTCTTCACAGGCCAGACCGGCGAGGTCTTCGGGCTGCACCGGGGTCTCGAAATCGGGGAAGGCGCCGCGGATGAGCAGCGGGCGCTTCTGCCAGTAATCGCGCAGGAAGGTAGCGGCGGGCATGCCCAGCGGCAGGCCGGGACGGGCCTGGATTTCGATGACGGGGGTTTTGATCTTGCGTGCGGCCATGGGGGAGATCCTTGGAGCGTGTAGACGGTAGTTCGGGGGCGCAGCGGGGCGGCGCCCATGCCTTCAGATCGCCTTGGCCAGGTCCGCTGCCAGGCCGATGTAGCCGCCCGGGGTCAGCGCGCGCAGGCTCTGCTTGGCGTCGGCGGGCAGGTCCAGCGATTCAACGAAGGCCTGCATCGATTCGGTGGTGATGCCCTGGCCGCGGGTGAGCGCCTTGAGCTGTTCGTAGGGGTTGGGCAGGCCATGGCGGCGCATGACGGTCTGCACCGCTTCGGCCAGCACTTCCCATGCGGCGTCCAGGTCGGCATCCAGGCGTTCCGGATTGACGGTCAGCTTGCCCAGGCCCTTGGCCAGCGAGTCCAGGGCGACCTGGGTATGGCCGAAGGCGGTGCCGACCGCGCGCAGCACGGTGGAGTCGGTCAGATCGCGCTGCCAGCGGCTGATCGGCAGCTTGGCGCTGAAATGCTCGAACAGGGCGTTGGCGATGCCGAAGTTGCCTTCGGCGTTTTCGAAGTCGATCGGGTTGACCTTGTGCGGCATGGTCGAGGAGCCGACTTCGCCTTCCTTGAGCTTCTGCTTGAAGTAGCCCAGCGAGATATAGCCCCAGACGTCGCGCGCCAGGTCGATCAGGATGATGTTGGCGCGGCGCGCGGCATCGCCGATCTCGGCGACGTTGTCGTGCGGCTCGATCTGGGTGGTGTACGGGTTGAAGACCAGGCCGAGGCTTTCCACGAAGCGCTGGGCGAAGGCCGGCCAGTCCACGTCCGGGTAGGCGATGACGTGCGCGTTGTAGTTGCCCACCGCGCCATTGATCTTGCCGGTCAGTTCGACGGCGGCGATCTGGCGGCGCTGGCGCTCCAGGCGGGCCACGACGTTGGCCACTTCCTTGCCCAGGGTGGTCGGCGAGGCGGTCTGGCCATGGGTGCGCGAGAGCATCGGCTGGGCGGCCTGGGCATGGGCGAGGGCACGCAGCACGCCGGCGATGTTGTCCAGCGAGGGCAGCAGCACCTCGCGGCGGGCCTGCTCGAGCATCAGCCCGTAGCTGAGGTTGTTGATGTCCTCGCTGGTGCAGGCGAAATGCACGAACTCCAGCGCCGGGCCCAGCTCCGCATCGGCGGTGAGCTGCTCCTTGATGAAGTACTCCACGGCCTTGACGTCGTGGTTGGTGGTGCGCTCGATCTCCTTCACCCGCGCGGCGTGGGCCGGGGCAAAGTCGTCGGCCAAGGCGCGCAGGCGCGCGGTGGCGGCAGCCGAGAACGGCGCCAGTTCGACGATGCCCGGCTCATTGGCCAGTGCCAGCAGCCATTCCACTTCCACCTTCACGCGGGCCTTGATCAGGCCGTATTCGGAGAAAATCGGGCGCAGGGCGTCGACCTTGCCGGCGTAGCGGCCATCGAGCGGGGACAGGGCGAGCAGGGCGAATTCGGACATGGCAGGGCGCAGATCGGTGGCAGCGGGGGCCGCCATTCTACGCTGCCCCGGCGTCCTCGGCCTGTGCCATGCGCACCGTCACGGCCTGGATCCGGTGCCCGGCCATGCGCTTGATCGTGAACTGGTGCCCGTCGATCTCCAGCTGCTCGCCTTCCTCGGGCAGCCGCTGGAGCTGGTGCACGATCAGCCCGCCGACCGAATTGAGGTGGTCCGGCGCGCTCAGGTCGTGCCCCAGCAGCCGCTCCAGCCGGAAGATCGAGGTCGAGCCGGCCACCAGCAGGGTGCCGTCGGCGCCACGGGTGGGGGCGTCCTTGACGATATGCGGGTGTTCGTCCTCGATATCCCCGACCACCACTTCCAGCAGGTCTTCCAGGGTGAAGTAGCCCAGGATGCGGCCGTGCTCTTCCACGCACAGCGCCAGGTGGGTGGTGCCGGTGCGGAAGCGCTCCAGCACCAGCGGTACCGGGGTTTCCAGCGCGATCAGGTTGGCCGGGCGCAGCAGCGGGCGCAGGTCGTCGGTGGGATTGCCTCGAGCGATCTCGACCAGCAGGTCCTTCATGTGCAGGATGCCCAGCACTTCCTCGCCATCGCGGTCGAACCACGGGTAGCGGCTGTAGCGGCTTTCGGCGAACTCGGCCATGACGTCGGCCAGGCGCATGCCTTCGCGGAACGAGCGCATGTGGTCGCGGGAGCGCATCAGGTCGCCGGCCACCAGCTCGGGCAGCTCCAGCGCGTGGCTCATCAAGGTGAGGTCCTGGTCAGGCGCACTGCCGAGCGGTTGCTGGCGACCCACGATCAGCTTGAGCTCCTCGCGCGAATAGCGGTGCGAGGTGTGCTCCACATCGCCCCAGCCGGCCAGGCGCAGCAGCGCATTGGCGCTGTTGTTGAGCAGCCAGATGGCCGGGTACATGGCCCAATAGAACAGGTACAGCGGCGCGGCCGTCCACAGCGACATCGCCTCGGGGCGACGGATCGCCATCGATTTCGGCGCCAGTTCGCCCAACACGATGTGCAGGAACGAGATCAGGCTGAAGGCGATGATGAAGGACGTCAGGCGCGAGGCTTCCGGGGTCAGCCCCAAGGTGTCGAACAACGGCTGCAGCAGGTGTGCGAAGGCCGGCTCACCGACCCAGCCCAGGCCCAGCGAGGACAGCGTGATGCCCAGCTGGCAGGCCGACAGGTACGCATCCAGGTGCGAGTGCACGTTGAGCAGCAGCCGTCCCCGCCAGCCATGGTTCTCGGCCAGGCCGACGGCCTGGGTATGGCGCAGCTTCACCAGGGCGAACTCGGCGGCCACGAAGAAGCCGTTGAGCACCACCAGCAGCAGGGCCAGCAGCAGAAGCAGGAGGTTGCCGATCATCCGCGGCCCCGCAGCGCTGCTGCCTGGAGCGGAACGGCACCCGCGGTCGCCAGGGCGGCGAGGGCGGTCATCGGTGCGTGCGCGCTCGCACGCCCGGTACTACTGTCGGGATCGTCACCCATGGGGGCGGCAGTCTGTCTGAATGAAAACGAATCCCGAGTCTAGCCGATCCACCGCGTGGTTGGGTTTCAACGGTGCTTGGGAGTATCGTGATCAGAGCCGCCAGCCAGGGAATCAGGCCCGTTGCCAGCCGCAGGTTCCCTTTCATCCACGAAAGATGTGCGGAGTTGAAGCAATGAGCAAGGGTTTCAGGATTGAACACGACAGCATGGGCGAGCTGCAGGTGCCCGCCGATGCGTTGTGGGGCGCGCAGACCCAGCGCGCCGTCGATAATTTCCCGGTGTCGGGCCAGCGCATGCCGCGCGGTTTCATCCGCGCGCTCGGCCTGGTCAAGGGGGCTGCGGCCAACGTCAACGTCGAGCTGGGCCATCTGCCGCGCAACATCGGCAAGGCCATCGAGGCGGCCGCTGCCGAAGTCGCCGATGGGCGCCATGACGCGCACTTCCCGATCGACGTGTACCAGACCGGTTCGGGCACCTCCTCGAACATGAATGCCAACGAGGTCATCGCCACGCTGGCCAATCGTGCCGGCAAGGCGGGCAAGACCGCGGTGCATCCCAACGATCACGTCAACCAGGGGCAGAGCTCCAACGACGTGATCCCGACCGCGCTGCGCGTTTCGGCGCTGCTGGGCGTGCATGAGCAGCTGCTGCCTTCGCTGGTGCACCTGCGCAAGACCATCGACAAGCGTGGCCGCGCGCTGCGCAAGGTGGTCAAGACCGGCCGCACCCATCTGATGGATGCGATGCCGCTGACCTTCGAACAGGAATTCGGTGCGTGGTCGGCGCAGTTGTCCTCTGCCCAGGAGCGTATCGAAGACAGCCTCAAGCGCCTGCGTCGGCTGCCGCTGGGCGGCACCGCCATCGGCACCGGCATCAATGCCGACCCGCGTTTCGGCGCGCAGGTGGCCAGGCAGCTCAAGCAGCAGACCGGCATCAAGTTCGACAGCGCCGAGAACAAGTTCGAAGGCCTGGCCGCGCAGGACGATGCGGTTGAACTGTCCGGCCAGCTCAACGCGTTGGCGGTGGCACTGATCAAGATCGCCAACGACCTGCGCTGGATGAATGCCGGTCCGCTGGCCGGTCTGGGCGAGATCGAACTGCCGGCGCTGCAGCCGGGCAGCTCGATCATGCCGGGCAAGGTCAACCCGGTGATTCCCGAAGCCACCGTGATGGTGTGCGCCCAGGTGATCGGCCACCACACCGCGATCACCGTGGCCGGCCAGACCGGCAACTTCCAGTTGAACGTGACGCTGCCGTTGATCGCCGCGAACCTGCTCGATGGCATCAATCTGCTGGCCAACATCACCCGCCTGCTGGCCGATACTGCGATCGCCGGGTTGAAGGTGCGGGAGGATCGCGTCCGCGAGGCACTGGATCGCAATCCGATCCTGGTGACCGCGTTGAACCCGATCATCGGCTATGAGAAAGCCGCCGCGATCGCCAAGCGTGCCTACAAGGAACAGCGCCCGGTGCTGGAGGTGGCCAAGGAAGACAGCGGTCTGTCCGAGGCCGAGCTGCGCAAGCTGCTCGATCCGGCCGCGCTGACCGCCGGCGGCATCCACGCCGGTGGTGGCGGCGGCGGTTGAGCGCGCGTACTACCTGAAACGAAAAACGGGCCGAATGGCCCGTTTTTTTGTGCGTGAGCCCCGTAGCGGCCGGCGGGCCCCAGGGCAAAATCAAGGCGGAGGCCGTCGCTGCCAGGCGGCGGAAGGGGGACATTTGCCCAGGGGCCTGCCGGCCGCTGCGGGGCTCAGTCAGTGGCGGTCGGCCTGCAGATTGCCGAAGGTCTCGGTGTAATCCTTGAACTCGGGGATCTTCGTGGTCAGGTCCGGCGGGATCGGCTGCATGCCATCGGGCACCTGGATCTTCACCGAGCGCTTGGCCGGGTCCGGCGGAGCATCGGTCAAGGTGTTCTGGCGCAGCACCTGCAGCTGGCCGAACATGCCCTGCAGCATCGCCTGCTGCTCTTCGTTGAGCGGGATCTCGATCTCGTCGATCTTCATGTGCCCGTTGGGCAGGATGATGATGTTCGGCGCAGGTGCGCGGCGCACGGTGACCATGCCGTCGCTGACGGTGATCTTCGGCTTGCTGCGCTCGGCGCGGTGATTGCGGTACTCCTGGTCGCAACCAGTGGCGACGAGGCAGAACAGGGCGAACAGCAACAGACTCAGCTTCTTCATGAGCAGGCAACAACGCGTGCGGCGGGAACGCAGATTGTAGTCCCCTGGCGCCGGGAAGGGCCTGCCTGCGACGCATCGTCGCAGGCAGGGGCCGCTTACTTGCCGCAGTCGTCGATGTCTTTCTGGTCCATGGTCGCGTAAGGCTGGAAGGCCGGCAGCGCGGCCGCCAGCGCCTGCTGTCTGGCCATCATCCCGGGCAGCAGGCCGCACAGCTTCTGGGCCTGGCCTTCGATCTTCCTGGCTTCCTCGTTCACCCGCGCTTCGATGCCCTGGGTGTCACCGGAGAACATGCCCTTGATCGCCTCACCGGCCGCCTTCACGCCGAGATTGGCGCCGGCCACGCCGATCTCCATGCCCGCACTGGCCAGCGACTCGACCTGCTTGCGGTAGTCCTGCAGGAGCGCACGCTGGTGGGCATCCACCGGTACCGCTTTGCCATCGATCAGCAGGTCGCCCTGGGGGCTGATCTCGGCCTTGGGAGATTTGCCATTGGAGATGGAGATGTTGCCCTGGGCAATTTCCCGGCGGGCCTTGTCGGTGGCCTCCTGCACGGTCTTGCCGATGCTGTCGGTATCCAGCGCGCTGGTGGCCGGGGCGGCGGCGCTCTGGTCGGCGGGGGCTTTGCCTTTTCCGCTGTCCGGGGCGGTACAGGCGGCGATGGGCAGGCACAACAGCAGGGCAGGCAGCAGCAGTCGAGTTGTCATGGTCCGTATCCGTTGAGGGTAAAGAGGCTTACTTGCCGCGCGGCAGTTCAACCCGGCCGCGTACATTGCTGTGGCGGATATCGCCGCTGCCACTGTTGGCCACGCGCAGGTCGCCACCGACATCACGGGCCGTCACATCGCCGGAGCCATGGCGTTCCACCGTGACGCTGCCGCCGATGTCGCGCAGCTCGGTATCGCCGGAGCCGACGGTGCCGATCCGGACGTTGCCCTTGGCCTGGCGCACGTCGGTGTCGCCGGAGCCGACCACGCCGATCTCGACATTGCCACCGACGGTATCCAGCTCGAAGTCGCCCGAACCGATGGTGCCGACCTTGGCGTCGCCGCGCACGTTGCGGGCCTTGAAATCACCCGAGCCGACCGAGAGCAGGTTCAGTGCACCGGCGCCATCGAGGATGACATCGCCCGAGCCGACTGCCGCGGTCACCAGCCCTTTGATGTTCTCCAGCTTGATATCCCCGGAGCCGACATCGGCGCTGAGCGAATGCGCACCGCTGACGCTGGCATCGCCGGAGCCGACCTTCATCTGGACCAGGAGCGTGTCCGGCACCGTGCCGCGCAGGTCCAGGTAGGCATAGCTGCTGCCGCTCATGGTGAGGCTGCGCCCTTCGCGCTGCAGGCGGACGACGAGCTTGTCGCCGACCTTCTGCTGGGTGACCGTGAGTTGGCGCAACCAGTCCGCGTTGGAGGCGCAGGCGCGCCCGCCGAGCTGGGCCGCACCGGGGCCGGCCTGCAGCACCAGGTCATGCTGGTTCACTTCGAACACCACGGCCTTGGCACCGGCCAGGTCGAGCTTGAGGTCGCGCGGTTCGTTGAACCTGCACTGCGGTTCATTGGCGAGCGCGGTCAGCGGCAGCAGCAACAGGGAAGCAACAGCGAGCGTGCGGATCATGGGTGGCTCCTCGAAGAAGGGCGGGGGATCAGATTTCGCCAGCGCGGCGGCGCAGGCGGATGGCCAGGAACAGGAACACCACGCCGGCGGCAGCCCCGATCCACAGTTCCGGCATGGCCAGGGCGGCCAGCTGGTGGCTTGGGCCCAGTTCGTTGACCAGGTTGTCCATGTTGCCGTTGCCACTGAACATGGACTCACCGCGGTAGAACTGGTCGCTGGCCGGGACCGCGCTGAGCAGCAGGCGGCCAACGATATGCTTCCAGAACCAGCCGCCGGTCAGGTCGAACAGGGTCATCACCTTGGTGGTGCTGACGATGATGCCGGCGAACAGCGGCAGCATCACCGCCCACAGGAACGGCTTGGTCTTGGCCCAGGCCGAGCACAGCAGCAACCAGCCAACGGTCGGCAGCGCCCAGAGCAGGTAGACCGGAATCCAGGACAGGTGGCCGGCGATGATGGTCAGCGGGCTGGCAGGGCCCCAGATCAGCATCATCGGATCACCGCCGTGGGCGATCACCACGATCGAGATCATCAGCAGGAAACCGAGCATGGTCAGGGCCGAGGCGATCACCGCGATGATCGGGGCGATCAGCAGCGCACTCACGGCCTTGGACAGCACCGTGGCGGTATCCGACAGCGGCAGCGATTTCCAGAACAGGATGCTGCGGTCGCGGCGGTCGTCGTACAGGGCGCCCAGGCAGTAGAAGAACACCACGAAGGCGAGCACGATCAGCGGCCAGCCCGAGCTCAGGATCAGGGTCAGGTCCAGGCCATTGGCCAGGTCGTGCAGGTCCTTGGCATCGAGCTTGCTGGTCAGCAGGCTCAGGTCCAGGCCGTTGATGTTGACGCTTTCGTTGTCGATGTGGATGCCGCCGCTCTTGACCGCACGGTGCATGGCGACCAGGCCGAACACGATGCCGAGCAGGCTCATCACCAGCGAGATGCCGCCGGCGATCACCGGCGCATACAGGAAGCCGCCGCGGTTTTCCCAGTACTCACGCTTGAGCAGCCACTTGAACGCACTGGCCTTGCTGATGGGATGGTTGACGGTGTTCATGCGTAGGTTCCCTTCATGATGGCCACGAACAGATCCGCCAGCCCCGGGCTGCGGATTTCGCCCAGGGGCGTGAGCTGGGCGCGTGGCACCCCGTCGAACAGCAGCACGGTCTTGCCGAAGGGCAGGGCACGTTCGTCGATCGGCTTGAGCGCGCGTGCGGCCTCCACCGCATCGGCCGACACCAGCACTTCGGTATAGCGTTCGCCGATGTCTTCCATGTCGGTGGTCAACACGATGCGGCCATCGCGGATGAACATCACATCGGTGAGGATGTGCTCGATCTCTTCCACCTGGTGGGTGGTGACGATGATGGTTTTCTGCTCGTCGAAGTAGTCCTCCAGCAGGCGCTGGTAGAACTCCTTGCGGTACAGGATGTCCAGGCCCAGGGTCGGTTCGTCCAGCACCAGGACCTTGGCATCGATGGCCATCACCAGCGCCAGGTGCAGCTGCACGATCATGCCCTTGGACAGTTCGCGCACGCGCTGCTTGGGATGCAGTTTGGTGGAGGCCAGGAAGCGTTCGCAGCGCGCCCGGTCGAAACGCGGGTGGGTGCCGGCGACGAAATCGATGGCCTCGCGCACCTTCATCCAGCGCGGCAGCACCGCCACGTCGGCGATGAAGCACACATCGTTCATCAGGGCGTTGCGCTGTACGGTCGGGTCCAGCCCGAGTACGCGCAGCTCGCCTTCCACCGCGGTCAGGCCCAGCAGCGCCTTGAGCAGGGTGGTCTTGCCGGCGCCGTTGGGGCCGATCAGGCCGGTGATGCGGCCGGACGCGATCGTGAAACTGGTGTTGTCCAGTGCCACGGTCTGTTTATAGGCCTTGCGCAGGCCTCGAGCGGAAATGACGACATCACTTGCAACGGCATTCATGAGGATTTCCCCTGGGGCAGCAATTCGTCGAGGTTCAGGCCCAGGCGCTGGATGCGTTCCAGGACCAGCGGCCATTCTTCATTGAGGAACCGGTCGCGCTCGCTGCTGCGCAGCTGCGTGGCCGCTTCTTCGGTCATGAACATGCCCAGGCCGCGGCGCTTCTCGACCAGGCCTTCATCAGCCAGTTCCTGGTAGGCGCGCGAAACGGTGATGGGATTGAGCTGGTACTCGGCGGCAACCTGCCGGACCGAAGGCAGGGCGTCGCCCGGCTTGATGATGCCGTCAAGCATCATGGCGATCACGCGCTCTTTCAGCTGGCGGTAGATCGGAGCACCATCGCTCCATTGAATATCGCTCATGGTCAGCTCCGTGGGTTCAGCGACTGCGCGAATGAGAAGTAAGGCATGGACAGGGAGCTGTGCAGCCGGCGGGGGGGCGTGGGGGCGCCGTCGGCGGTCCCTGCCTCGATGACGCCTGCGTCCTGCGGGCCTTCAAACACATTGGCGCTGGCAGGGCTGCCAGCGTCACCGGAGGGGATGCCGAACCAGCCAAGCAGCAGCAACGCCGAGGCGGCGGTGACGGCTTTGGCGGCGTGGTGGTGGCGCATGCGGTTCATGGGCTTCCCCTGTCTAGGTGACTGGTGTTGTATGCAACTATAACACCGGCACGCCGAAGATCAACAGGGCGAGCAACCCAACTGATGGCAGGGGGCGTATGACAGCCTCCATGGTTTCCCAAGTTATTGAATATAAAGATATATATCGGCACGTGAGCTGCCGATGCGGGCCAGCGCACATTCATTGATGTCAATGGTATGGCAAGTGGGCGCCGTATTCAGGTGATCGAATCGGTGAGGTTGGCCTGTCGGTCCACACCGCCAGACGCTGTAAAACGGCGCTGAATGCGGCGGGCAGCATCGACGGGGCCGTGCCCGGCCACGGCGCATTGCGGCGAGGCGTCCTGCCGGCGGACCAACGGCGTCCGGCGGCAAAAACACCGGTGATATAGTGCCCGCCGCCGTCCTGGCCGCCCTCGCCGGGCGCATTCAGGCCTTCGTTCTTCCCCACTCTGGAGTGTCGCGATGCATCACGTGTCTTTGTTGTCGCCCATCCGCTGCGGCCGCATTCCGCGCCGGGCGCGGTGGTCCGTGTTGTTGCTGGCGGCCGGCCTGCTGGTGGGCGCCTCGGCCCAGGCGGCCGATCTGCTGGATGTGAGCTATCGCCCGCTGGCCGGCAAGGGCGAGGTCAATCTGGCCAAGCAGTACGGCGGCAAGGTGCTGCTGGTGGTCAACACCGCCAGCAAGTGCGGATTCACCCCGCAGTACGAAGGCCTGGAAGCGCTGCAGCGAAAGTACGCCGCGCGTGGTTTCTCGGTGCTGGGCTTCCCGTCCAATGACTTCAAGGGCCAGGAGCCGGGTGACGAAGCCCAGATCCAGGAGTTCTGCACGCTGACCTATGGCGTCAAGTTCCCGATGTTCCAGAAGGTGGTCGTCACCGGGCCGGAGGCGACGCCGTTGTATCGCAGCCTGGCCACGGCCACGGGCGTGTCGCCCGGCTGGAACTTCCACAAGTATCTGATCAGCCGCGATGGCCGGGTGGTGGCGCAGTTCCCGAGCAAGGTCACGCCGGACGACCCGAAACTGGTCGCGGCGATCGAACGTGAACTGTCTGTCACGGCCAACAAGCACTGACGATATCGACATCTCGGACGCGCGTGCGACAATGGTTGCTTTCGCGCCGACGTCGGCGTCCAGTCACTTCCAGGAATGCAGCGAATGAAGATGGGAATGCGCGGCGCCGCGGCGTCGGTTCTGATTCTGGCGATGGGTGCCACCGGTACCGCGATGTCGCAACAACCAGCCGCCCGCGCGGCTGTCAAGGAGACTTCCACTTTGAATACCCAACGCGAAAAGCTTGGCTACGCCATCGGTATCGATGTCGCCAATTCGTTCGGTCCGATCTCCAGCGAGATCGACCTGGCCGCCCTGCGCCGCGGCGTGACGAATGCCTTTGAAGGCAAGCAGCCGCTGATCAGCCAGGAAGAGGCCCAGAAGACCGACGCCGCCCTGCGCCAGGCCGTGATGGCCAAGAGCGGCCAGCCGGTTCCGGGCGTTGCCCCGGGCACCGCGCCGCCGAAGGTGGACCGCGAGAAGGTTGGCCTGATGCTGGGCAGCTTCGCCGTGGGCCCGTCGCTGGCGCCGCTGAAGGACGATCTGGACCTGGACGCGCTGTTCGATGCGGTCAGCACCACCTTCAACAACGGCACCCCGAAGATGACCGCCGAGCAGGCCAAGGCCACGCTGGAAGGCTTCATGAAGGGCAAGCAGGCTGAGATGGACGCCAAGTCCGCCGCCCAGGCCGGTACCAACCGCGTGGAAGGCAACAACTTCCTGGCCAAGAACAAGACCGTGCCGGGCGTGGTGACCACCGCCTCGGGTCTGCAGTACCAGGTGCTGCGTCCGGGTTCGGGCGAGCGTCCGATGCCGACCAGCAAGGTGCGCGTGAACTACGAAGGCAAGCTGCTCGACGGCACCGTGTTCGACAGCAGCTACCAGCGCGGCCAGCCGATCGAGTTCGGCCTGGACCAGGTGATCAAGGGCTGGTCCGAAGGCGTGTCGCTGATGCCGACCGGCTCCAAGTACCGCTTCTGGATTCCGGGCGAGCTGGCCTATGGCGAGCAGGGCACCCCGGGTGGTCCGATCGGTCCGAACGCGACGCTGACGTTCGACGTCGAGCTGCTGAACGTTCTGCCGTAACGGATCTGGAGCCCCACCGCCCATGCGCGTTGCGATATTCGGTACCGGCTATGTCGGTCTTGTCACGGGTACCTGCCTGGCCGAGGTTGGCCATCAGGTGATCTGTGTCGACATCGACCAGGCCAAGGTCGACGGGCTCAACAACGGGATCATCCCGATCTATGAGCCCGGCCTGGAGCCGATGGTCAAGGCCAACCACGCTGCGTCGCGGTTGGTCTTCACCTCCGACGCCGCCACCGCGATCGCGCATGGCCAGGTGATCTTCATTGCCGTGGGCACGCCACCGGACGAGGACGGCAGTGCCGACCTGCAGTACGTGCTGGCCGTGGCCCGCACCATCGGCCGGCACATTACCGCGCCGGTGGTGGTGGTGAACAAATCGACCGTGCCGGTAGGCACGGCCGACAACGTCCGTGAGGCCATCGCCCAGGCGCTGGCCGAGCGCGGCGTGGAGATCGCGTTCGACGTGGTCTCCAATCCCGAATTCCTCAAGGAAGGTGACGCGGTCGCCGACTGCATGCGGCCGGACCGCATCGTGGTGGGCGCGTCCAATCCCGACTCGGTGGCGCTGATGCGCCGCCTGTATGCGCCGTTCAACCGCAACCACGACCGCGTGGTGGAGATGGACGTGCGCTCGGCCGAGCTCACCAAGTACGCGGCCAATGCGATGCTGGCGACCAAGATTTCGTTCATGAACGAAATCGCCAACATCGCCGAGAAGGTCGGTGCCGACATCGAGCAGGTCCGACAGGGCATCGGCTCGGATCCGCGCATCGGCTGGCACTTCATCTATCCCGGCGCCGGTTACGGCGGCTCGTGCTTCCCCAAGGATGTGCAGGCCCTGGCCCGGACCGCCCAGCAGTACGGCCATGAGCCCAAGCTGTTGAACGCGGTGGAAGCCGTCAACGAACATCAGAAGGGCCATCTGTACGCGCTGATCCAGCGCCACTACGACCGTGGCGAGGACGAAGGCGTGCGCGGCAAGACCTTCGCGGTGTGGGGCCTGGCCTTCAAGCCGAACACCGATGACATGCGCGAAGCCTCCAGCCGCCGCCTGCTGGCGCAGCTGTGGGAAGCCGGTGCACGGGTGCGCGCCTATGATCCGGAAGCGACCGACGAAGCGCGCCGCATCTTCGGTGAGCGCGATGACCTGGTGTTCTGCGACGATGCCTATGACGCCCTCGACGGCGCCGATGCGCTGGTCGTGGTCACCGAATGGAAGCAGTTCCGCAGTCCGGATTTCATCCGCCTGCGTGAGATGCTCAGCGATGCGGTCGTGTTCGACGGCCGCAATCTGTACGACCCGCAGGAAATCGAAGCCGCGGGCCTGGCTTACTACGGCATTGGCCGGGGACGTTCGTTGAATGCATGAGTCCACACCCTCCGAGCGCGAACAGGCACTGGAAGCACGCCTGATCGAGCTGGAAATGCGCGTCTCCTTCCAGGAGCAGGCGCTGGCCGAACTGAGCGAGGCCCTGGCCGATGCGCGCATGGAAGGCAATCGCAATGCCGACCTGACCCGCATCCTGCTTGAAGACCTCGGCAAGGTCCGCACCGCGCTGTATTCCGATTCGGCCGAAGAGCCGCCGCCTCCGCATTACTGATCTGACGTCATGAGCGATACTCTCCGCGACCAGCTGCTGGGCCTTGGCTTCAAAGCCGCGCCCAAACCCGAACGAACCAACGACCGCAAGCCGGACCGTCGGCCCGATGCGCGCCGCGATGGCCGACCGGCCGGCAAGCCGCAGGGCGCACGCCCGGCCGGCAAGCCCGGCGAGGGCCAGCGGCCCGCGCGAGACGGTGATCGCCGTCCACCGGGCAAGGGCCGTCCTGCCGGCGCCCGCCCGCCGCAGGGCGCGCCTGGCAAGCCGCGCTCGCGCGAGGATATCGATCTCGCCAAGGCGTACGCGATCCGTGCGCAGAAGGAAAAGGACGACCGCATCGAGGCCGAGCGCCTGAAGCAGGAAGAGGCGCGTATCCGCCGCGAGGCCAAGGCCAAGCTGGAGGTCCTGCTGGAGGGCAAGTCCCTCAACGCCGAAGCAGCCGATATCGCGCGCCACTTCCCCTATGGCGGCAAGATCAAGCGCATCTATGTGACGGCCGACCAGCTCAAGGCCCTCAATGCCGGCGAGCTCGGTGTGCTGCAGCAGAACGGCCGCTACGTGCTGGTCACCGCCGCCGTGCTGGCCGAGGCCGAGGCGGTGTTCGCACCGTCAGTGGCGCTGAAGGTCGATCCGGATGCACCGGCTGGCGAAGATCCGTACGCCGATCCGCAGTACCAGGTGCCGGACGACCTGGTCTGGTAAGCCGACGCCACCATTGTTGAATGCACTGGGCGCCGGCAGGCGCCCGTTGCATGTCAGGAGCAGGGCCATGCAGGAACGCAGTCCCGGGTATTTCCCACACATCGATGGCCTGCGTGCGATCGCAGTGCTGGCGGTCATCCTCTACCACCTCAAGGCCAGCTGGTTGCCCGGCGGCTTCACCGGCGTGGACGTGTTTTTCGTCATCTCCGGCTTCGTGGTCAGTGCCTCGGTGGATCGCCTGCCGGCGGTGGGCGGCTGGGCCGGGCTGGCCCGTTTCTATGCGCGCCGCATGCGCCGCATCGCCCCGGCGCTGGTGGTCTGCCTGCTGTTCACGGCAATGCTCAGTGCGCTGCTGATTCCCGAATCGTGGCTCAGCGAAACCAGCGACAAGACCGGGCGCATGGCCTTCGTCGGGCTGAGTAACTGGGTGCTGGCCAGTACCGGCAACGATTACTTCTCACCGCGCACCGAATTCAACCCGTACACGCACACCTGGTCGTTGGGCGTGGAAGAGCAGTTCTACCTGCTGTTCCCGCTGTTGTTCCTGGCCTGGGCCAAAGGCCCGCGCGGGCGCTGGGTATCGCTGGGGCTGTTCGGCGTGGCGGTCGCGGCATCGCTGGGGTATGCGGTGTTCCGTGCGCGCCAGGGCGGCCATGAGATCGATGCGTTCTATCTGACCACCACGCGGTTCTGGCAGCTGGGCGCTGGCGTGCTGCTGTTCCAGGTGTTGTCGCTCAGCGGCCGGTTCACGCCGCTGACGGCATCGCCGCGCGGCATCAGCTGGCGCTCGCCGCTGCTGCTGCTCAGCGTTGGCGCACTGGGCTATGGGCTGTGGTCCGCGCGTCCGGGCCATTCGCCCTGGATCGACGGGCTTTGGCCGGTGCTGGGCACGCTGGGCCTGCTTGGTCTGCTGCAGCGCGCGCCAGGGGGCTGGATCGGCCGCGCGCTGGCGACCACGCCGATGGTGACGATCGGCCGCCTGTCCTATTCGCTGTACCTGTGGCACTGGCCGGTTTTCGTGCTGTTCCGCTGGACGGTGGGCCTTGAGACGGTGGCCACCGGCGCGGCCGCACTGCTGTGCGTGGCGCTGCTGTCCTGGCTGTCCTGGCGCTGGGTGGAACAGCCCCTGCGGCATGGCGGACGCTGGCGCATCAGCAACGCACGCTGGGTCGCGGTCGGGGTGGCCGTGCTGGTGCTTGGCGCCGGGCTGCAGACGGCGTTGGTCAAGACCCAGCAGTACACCTCGCTCAGCGTGGTCAGCCGCGCTCCGCTGGACTGGTATCCCTATGCCAAGGGGCTCAAGAAGGAAATGCCGGACTGCCGCGTGCGGGTCAGCAACGTGCCGGTGCAGGGCGGGCAGGCACGCCTGTACGAGCGCGGCCAGTGCCCTGGACGCGCCGCCTCCACGCGCCAGCTGTTCGTGGCCGGTGATTCGCATGCGCTGGCCTACCACGAGATGTTGCAGCGCCTGGCCGTGCTGGATGGCGCAACGATCCGGCTGTACGGCAGCGGGGGCTGCGCGCTGGTCGGGTTGCGTGCCTGGCAGGGCCCCAATCCGGCGTGTGATGCGTATGTGCGCAACGTGTTGGAGGATATCCAGGCCCGTGCGCAGCCGGGCGATGTGGTGTTGCTGGCCGGGCTGCGGCTGCCGCGTCTGTCCGAGCAGTACACCGTGTTCGATATCGCGCAGGTGCGTGCCGAGCATCTGAGCGCGGCGGCCGATGCCGGTCGCAGGGCCGAGGTCGCGTCCTGGATCGCTCAGCTCACCCCGCTGGCCGGGCGCGGCGTGCACATCGTGCTGGAAGCGCCCAAGCCGGTACTGCCCGCGCCACCGTACCGCTGCTCGGATGTGTTCAACCGGCACAACCCGATCTGCGTCAATGGCATGACTGTGCCGCGCAGCGAGATCGAGCAGCTGCGTGCGCCGGTGCTGGCCGGCCTGCAGCAGGTGGCGGATGCGCTGCCGGGGGCGTCGATCTGGGATCCGATGCCGCTGCTATGTCCCGGCGAGCAGTGCCTGCCGACCCGCGAGGGCAAGCCGCTGTTCTTCGATGGCGATCATCTCAGCGGCTATGGCAATCGTCTGCTGCTGCCTGATTTCCAGGCCCAGCTGAAGCGCCTGGAGGCGACGGCGCCGGCCGCCGCCCCCTGAATCCCATCGCCCGCGATCAGTCGCGGGCAGCCGTTCCTGCTTCGGCCTCGATCGGGCCGGCGACCTGCTGGCCCGCCTGCCAGACCGCATCGATCCGGCGGCTGTTGCGGATGTCCTCAAGCGGGTTGGCCCCCAGAACCAGCAGATCCGCACGGCGTCCGACCGCGATCCGCCCGCGATCGTCCAGGCCAAGCAGGCGTGCGGCGTCGGCGGTGGCTACCTGCAACGCCTGCGCCGGGGTGAAACCGGCCTGGGTCATCAGCTCCAGCTCGCGATGCTCGGCGACGCCGATCACGCGCTGCGGCATCGCGCCGGCATCGGTACCGAAGCCGATGTTCACGCCGGCCTCGTGCAGCGTTCTCAGGTTACGCAGGTTCATGGCCACCGCTGCGCGTGCCTTGGGGATGCCATCGCCCGCCAGCTGCGCCTTCTGCCACTGTGGTTGCTGCCAGCGCTCACGCACGGCTGCCGGCAGGGCGTTGGCCACGAACGGCTGCTGCAGCCACTGCGGGTTCTCTGCGTACAGATAATTCGCCTCGTCGATGTTGACCGTCGGGATGTACCACACGCCCTTGTCGCGCATCGCGCTGACCAGCGCCGGGGCGACCGGCGTATCGCGGATGCCGTGCGCGATGATGTCCACGCCGGCCTCGACCAGATCCGCTGCCGGCGCCTGGTCGTGGATGTGCGCGGCCACCTTGAGCTGGTGCCGGTGCGCCTCATCGATCGCCGCGCGGTAGATCGGCGGCGCCATCATCGGGAAGCGGCCACCGAGGTCGTCCACCCACAGCTTGATCACGTCCACCCCGGCCTGCTGCTGCGCGCGGACCGCGGCGCGGGCCTGATCGGGCGTGGTCGGGCGTGCCACGGGGTCGTGCTCGAGCCCCATCGTTTTGGCCGGCGGGGCGCCTGCGGCCGCGCCGATGCCGCCACCGGCGCCGTACAGCTGCGCACCGAGCGTGGGTTGGTCACGGACTTCGGCGCGGATCGTGGTGAACGCAGCGCCGTTCATGCCCAGCGCGGTCACCGTGGTGATGCCGTAGCGCTGGAACTGCTGCAGGTCGCGGAGCACGTGATCGCGGGTGTAGAAGCGGTCGCCATGCTCCAGGCCGTCGGTGTTGCCGACGTGGATGTGGTTGCTGACCAGGCCGGGCAGGATCACCTTGCCCTGGTAGTCGATGCGCTTGGCACCCTTGGCCAGTGCGGGCGGTGGTGGGCCGATGTGCGCGATGCGCTCATCGCGCAGGGTCAGCGTGGTGATGCCCAGGTCGCGTTCGCCGTCGAACACGCGGGCGTTGTCGAGAATGATCGGGGGGGCCGCGTTCGCGGTGGCACAGGCCGCCACGAGGGCGGTGAACAGGGTCGGCAGGCGAAGGGAACGTCGCATGGGGACTCCGGGGTTGGGGAGTCCCGAGCGTACCGGCACCAACGTGACGGCAGGGCCATGCACGGCGTGGCGCTACACGGCCCCGGGCTTCCGGCGGGCGGCCCGCAACAGCGGCAGGCTGATCGCGAAGAAGCACAGCAGGGCGCCGGCCAGCGCGAATCCGCTGGCCGCCAGGAATGCGGTGCGGCCCTGATCGATCGGCCACAGCTGGCCCGCGATCAACGCACCGAGCACACCGCCCACACCCGAGGAGAAGCCGTACAACACGCCCTGGCCGTGCCCATTGAGGCGGCCGGGGAAGTAGGTGGCCAGCATCTGCATCGCAGCGGCGAAGAAGGCCGCAAAGCCCAGTGCATGCGCGGTCTGGGCGACCAGCATCACCGGCAGGTTCTGCGGGAACAGTGCGGTGATCGCCCAGCGCACGGTGGAGCTGAGCAGGGCGATCAGCAGCATCCAGCTGGCGTCATAGCGGCGGAAGAAGCGGCCGATGGTGAAGAACACGCCGACTTCGAACACCACCCCGACCGTCCACAACACGCCCAGCGTGGAAGTCGCGTAGCCGTGGTGGTCCATGTAGACCGAGAAGAACGTGTAGTACGGGCCGAACGACAGCTGCTCCATGAAGGCGGCCAGGAAGAACGCCAGTACCTGCGGCTTGCGCACGATCTGCCAGAAACCAGTGGCATCGCCGTCGCTGCGCTGCAGGTTGCGCGCATAGCGGTTGGCGAAGCCCGAGGCCGTGAGCAGGCCGAACAGGGGCAGCATCAGCCACGGCAGCAGGTGTGCATTGCCGGCGCCGCCGTCACCTTCGATGATCCAGCCAAACAGCATCACCACCACGATGAAACCCAGCGAGCCCCACACCCGGATCAGTCCGTAGCGGTGGCTGTCGCTGCCCAGGTGGGTCAGCGTGATCGATTCGAATTGCGGCATCACTGCGTTGTAGAAGAAACAGAACGCGATCATCGCCGGGTACAGCCAGGGCTGCGGCAACGGCAGCAGGAAGGCGCAGAACGTCAGCAGGGTGAGCACGCAGCCCAGCCGCAGCCAGAAGATCGGGCGCGGCGACGCGGCGGCAATGGAGGTCCACGTGGTCGGCGCGACGATACGGGTGGCATACCACAGCCCCATCATCACGCTGATCGCGGTGACGCTCATGCCGCGCGAGGTCAGGAACAGCGACCAGTAGGGCGTGAACGCGCCGAGGGCGGCGTAGTAGAACAGGTAGAACGACGAGAGGCGGACGGCCGGGACGGCGTCGCGGGGGAGGGCGGTCATGCAGGGTCTCGGAGGGCGCGCACCCGCCAACAGTGGGTGCCTACCGTGCATTATGCCGGTAGCACCCGACCGTGGCTCGGGTGACGCGGTCATTCCGGATCGTAATCCAGGTTCGAGGCCAGCCAGCGTTCGGCCTGCACGCGATCCACGCCCTTGCGCTTGGCATAGTCCACCACCTGCTCGCGCGAGACCCGGCCGACCACGAAATACTGGCTCTGCGGGTGGCTGAAGTAATAGCCCGATACCGCCGCGGTGGGCAGCATCGCAAAGCTCTCGGTCAGCTGCATGTCCGCAGTGCGCTCGGCATCGAGCAAGTGGAACAGCGTGGCCTTCTCGCTGTGCTCCGGGCAGGCCGGATAGCCCGGGGCAGGGCGGATGCCGGTGTACTTCTCGGCGATCAGCGACTCATTGTCCAGCTGCTCATCGGGCTGGTAGCCCCAGTAATCCATGCGTACGTGCTGGTGCAGGCGCTCGGCCAGGGCTTCGGCCAGGCGGTCGGCCAGTGCCTTGAGCAGGATCGCGTTGTAGTCGTCATGGTCGGCCTCGAAACGGGCCACGTGCGGGTCGATGCCGATGCCGGCGGTCACGGCGAACGCGCCGATCCAGTCCTGCTTGCCCGTGTCGGCCGGGGCAATGAAATCGGCCAGGCAGAAGTCCGGGCGCTCGACCGGCTTGTCGACCTGCTGGCGCAGGAAGTGCAGCACGGCCGGGCCGTTGTCGGTGCGCAGGTGCACGTCATCGCCGACGCTGTTGGCCGGCCACAGCCCGAACACCGCCTTGGCGGTCAGCCACTTCTCCTCGACGATGCGGGTGAGCATCGCGCGGGCATCCTGGTACAGATCCGTCGCCTGGGGCCCGACGATCTCGTCGGTCAGGATCGCCGGGAACTTGCCGGCCAGTTCCCAGGCCTGGAAGAACGGCGTCCAGTCGATCACCTCGACCAGGTCGGCCAACGGGTAATCGTCAAGCACATGCAGGCCCGGCCTGCGCGGCGTCGGCGGGGTGTAGTTCGCCCAGTCGCCCATGAAGCGCTGGGCGCGTGCCTTGGCCAGGGGCACCAGGCGCTTGGCATCGCCACGGTTGCGGTGGCGCTGGCGGATGTCGGCGTAGTCGGCCTCGTTGGCGGCCACGAAGGCATCGCGCAGTTCGCGCGAGATCAGCGACTGCGCGACGCCGACCGCGCGCGAGGCATCCTTCACCCACACCGTGGGGGCCTTGTAATGCGGGTCGATCTTCAGCGCCGTGTGCGCACGCGAGGTGGTGGCGCCGCCGATCATCAGCGGCATCGTGAAGCCCTGCCGCTCCATCTCGCGGGCGACGTGGCTCATCTCTTCCAGCGAGGGGGTGATCAGCCCGGACAGCCCGATGATGTCCGCGTTTTCAGCACGTGCGGCGTCGAGGATCTTCTGCGCCGGCACCATCACGCCCAGATCGACCACATCGAAGTTGTTGCAGGCCAGGACCACGCCGACGATGTTCTTGCCGATGTCGTGCACGTCGCCCTTGACCGTGGCCATGATGATCTTGCCGTTGCTCTTGGCGGTGTCGCCACTGCGCGCCTTCTCGGCCTCGATGTAGGGCAGCAGGTAGGCCACCGCCTTTTTCATCACGCGTGCGGACTTGACCACCTGCGGCAGGAACATCTTGCCGGCGCCGAACAGGTCGCCGACGATGTTCATGCCGTCCATCAGCGGCCCCTCGATCACATCCAGCGGCCGCGTCGAGCGCGCACGCGCTTCTTCGGTATCCTGCTCGACCCAGGCGTCCATGCCGTGCACGAGCGCATGCGCAAGGCGGTCGTTGACCGGCTTCTCGCGCCAGGCCAGATCTTCGCCGCGCACTTCGCCTTTCTTGCCTTTGTAGCGCTCGGCGATCTCCAGCAAGCGCTCGGTGCCGTCGCGGCGGCGGTTGAGGATCACATCCTCCACGCGCTCGCGCAGTTCCGGGTCCAGGTCATCGTAGATCGGCATCGCGCCGGCATTGACGATGCCCATGTCCATGCCCGCGCCAATGGCATGGAACAGGAACACGGAGTGGATCGCCTGGCGGACGGTTTCATTGCCGCGGAAGGAGAAGGACACATTGGAGACACCGCCGGAGACGTGGCAGTGCGGCAGGGTGCGCTTGATGATGCGGGTGGCTTCGATGAAGTCGACCGCGTAGTTGTCGTGTTCCTCGATACCCGTGGCGACGGCGAAGATGTTCGGGTCGAAGATGATGTCCTGCGGCGGGAAGCCGACCTGTTCGGTCAGGATCCGGTAGGCGCGGGTGCAGATCTCGACCTTGCGTGCGCAGGTATCGGCCTGGCCGTCCTCATCGAAGGCCATCACCACCGCGGCCGCGCCGTAACGCAGCACCTTGCGGGCCTGTTCGATGAACTGCGCTTCGCCTTCCTTGAGCGAGATCGAGTTGACCACGCTCTTGCCCTGCAGGCACTTCAGCCCGGCCTCGATCACGCTCCACTTGGACGAATCGACCATCACCGGAATGCGCGCGATGTCCGGCTCGGACATGATCAGATTCAGATAGCGCGTCATCGCCTTTTCGGAATCGATCAGGCCCTCGTCCATGTTCACATCGAGGATCTGCGCGCCATTGGCGACCTGCTGGCGCGCCACTTCCACCGCCTCCTCGTAACGCTCTTCCTTCACCAGCTTGCGGAACTGCGCACTGCCGGTGACGTTGGTGCGCTCGCCGATGTTGACGAACAGCAGGTCCGGGGTGATGACCAGCGGCTCGAGACCGGACAGGCGGGTGTGGCGGGAAGACGTCATGGGCAGGCTGGCACGGGCTGGCGGAGGAAGGTCAACGACAACGGGAACGGGGAGCAGGTGCGGTCATGCCGCGTCTTCCAGCGGCGGCGCCGGCAGGCGGCGCGGCGGCAGATCGGCCACCGCCTCGGCGATCGCGCGGATGTGCGCCGGGGTAGTGCCGCAGCAGCCGCCCACCAGGTTGAGCAGGCCGGCGCTGGCGAATTCGCGCAGCGTGGTCGCCATTTCTTCCGGGGTTTCGTCGTACTCGCCGAAGGCATTGGGCAGGCCCGCATTCGGGTGTGCACTGACCAGGCACTCGGCCACGGTGGACAGGGTTTCCACGTGGGGGCGCATGTCGCTGGCACCGAGCGCGCAGTTCAGCCCGATCGACAGTGGCCGGCCGTGCGCGACCGAGGCGTAGAACGCCTCTGCCGTCTGCCCGGACAAGGTGCGCCCGGACGCATCGGTGATGGTGCCGGAGATCATCACCGGCAGCCGCCCGCCGCGGGCATCGAAGACCTCTTCGATGGCGAACAGCGCGGCTTTGGCGTTGAGCGTGTCGAAGATGGTTTCCACCATCAGGGTGTCGGCACCGCCGTCGATCAGCCCATCGATGGCCTCGCGGTAGGTCTCGCGCAGCGCATCGAAGCTGGTATTGCGGAAACCCGGATCGTTCACGTCCGGGCTGATCGAGGCGGTGCGGCTGGTCGGGCCGAGCACGCCGATCACGAAGCGCGGTTTGCCCGGCGTGGTCGCCGCTACCGCATCGCAGCAGGCACGCGCTACCGCGGCACCGGCTTTGTTGAGCTCGTAGACCAGATGCTCAAGGTGGTAGTCGGCCTGGCTGACCGAGGTCGCGTTGAACGTGTTGGTCTCCACCAGATCGGCGCCGGCCTCGAGGTATGCGGTGTGGATGTCGCCGATCACCTCCGGGCGGGTCAACAACAGCAGGTCGTTGTTGCCCTTGAGGTCATGGCCCTGTGGGGGCTCGCCGGGTGCGGCATGGTCGCAGCCGGGGCCGTGATGATGGTCGTACCCCCCGGCGAAACGCTCGCCGCGGTAATCGTCCTCCTCCAGCCCGTGCCGCTGGATCATCGTGCCCATGGCGCCATCGATGATCAGGATGCGCTGGGCCAGCGCCGTTTCCAGCGCATGCACGCGGTCGGGGTGGAGCCAGGGCAGGGATGGCATGGGCAGACCTCAGGGCTTGCTGGCAATCAGCGAAATGACTTCGAAATGCGGCGGGCGCTTCTCGCGGGTCACGGTTTCCAGGCTGGAGACGACCAGGCCGGCCTTCTCCACGAACTTGCGCAGTTCCTTGTCGCTGAAACCAAGGTTGACGTGGCCATACGCGTCCACGGCCGCACGGTGTTCGTGACGGGCCAGGCTGCACAGCAGCAGGCGACCGCCCGGGCGCAGCACGCGCGCGCCCTCGGCGACGGCCTGGGCCGGCTTGGCCGCGTAGGTCAGTGCGTGCATCAGCACCACCAGATCGAAGCTCTGGTCGGGGAAGGGCAGGGCGTGCATGTCCCCTTCGCGCACTTCCACGTTGGCCAGCCGGCGCAGGCGCTCGCTGGCAGCGGCGACCACGCGCGCGCTGGTATCGATGCAGACATAGCGCTTGGCATGCGGGGCGACCAGTTCGGCCAATACGCCGTCACCGGAGGCGATATCAAGCACGTCACCGGTTTCCAGCAGCGGCAGCGCGGTGCGCGCCAGTGCCTCCCAGGTGCGGCCGGGGGAGTAATGGCGTTCCATGTCGCCGGCGACGCTGTCGGCCCAGTTCTGGTCGGCGGCGCGGCTGGCCATCACCGCGGCCACGCGTTCAGCATCCTGGCGCAGCAGCGGATCGTCGCTGCCGGTGCTCAGGGCATGCCACAATGCGCGCTGCGCCGGATCCAGCGCGGCGTCATCGAAGCGGTAATACGCCGAGACGCCCGAGCGACGGTCGCGGACCAGGCCGGCTTCCTTGAGCCGGGCCAGATGGGTGGACACCCGCGGCTGGGCCAGCGTGGTGATGGCCGACAGCTCGGCCACGGTGAGTTCTTCCTGTTCCAGCAGCGCCAGCAGGCGCACCCGGGTGGCGTCGGCGAACACTTTCAGCCGGACGGACCAGTCCTCGAGATCCATAAATATCTACCTATCGCGATATAGAGATATTTTCGTCCTTTGGCGGCGGTGCGGTCAAGTCAGGCGTCCTCTCCCCGCCCCCCGGTACAATCGCCCGACCGGGCCGCGCGCACTGCGGCCCCTTTCACTCTGTACCCGGGAGGGTGTTGTGGATTTCAGCTTTACCGAAGAGCAGTTGATGCTGCAGGACGTTGCGCGCCGTATCGCGCAGGAAAAAATCGCGCCCAGCGCCGAACACCACGATCGTACCGGCGAGTTCCCGCTGGAGAACATCCGCCTGCTGGGCGAGAACGGTCTGATGGGCATCGAAGTGCCTGAAGAATACGGCGGTGCGGGCATGGACCCGATCGCCTACGTCCTGGCGATGGTGGAGGTCGCCGCCGGAGACGCTGCGCATTCGACGATCATGTCGGTCAACAATTCGCTGTTCTGCAACGGCATCCTGACCCATGGCAGTGAAGCGCAGAAGCAGAAGTACGTGCGCGCCATCGCCGAGGGCGAGGCCATCGGCGCGTTCGCGCTGACCGAGCCGCAGTCCGGGTCGGATGCGACGGCGATGCGCTGCCGGGCGGTCAAGCAGGCCGACGGCACTTACGTGATCAACGGCAAGAAAAGCTGGATCACCTCCGGCCCGGTCGCCAAGTACATCGTGCTGTTTGCGATGACCGATCCGGACCAGGGCGCGCGCGGCGTCACCGCGTTCATGATCGACACCGACAAGGCCGGCTTCCACCGCGGCAAGACCGAGCCGAAGCTGGGCATCCGTGCCTCGGCCACCTGCGAAATCGAGTTCCAGGATTACGTGGCGGCCGCCGAGGATGTCGTCGGCAAGGAAGGCGAGGGCTTCAAGATCGCCATGGGCGTGCTCGACGCCGGCCGTATCGGCATCGCCTCGCAGGCGATCGGCATTGCGCGCGCCGCGTATGAAGCGACGATCGAATACGTGAAGGACCGCAAGGCCTTCGGCGCGGCGATCGGCACCTTCCAGATGACCCAGGCCAAGATCGCCGACATGAAATGCAAGCTGGACGCAGCCCTGCTGCTGACGCTGCGTGCGGCATGGGTGAAGGGCCAGGGCAAGCGTTTCAGCAATGAAGCGGCGATCGCCAAGCTGACCGCCTCCGAAGCGGCCATGTGGATCACCCACCAGGCGGTGCAGATCCACGGCGGCATGGGCTACTCCAAGGAAATGCCGCTGGAGCGTTACTTCCGTGATGCCAAGATCACCGAAATCTACGAGGGCACCTCGGAGATCCAGCGGTTGGTGATCGCGCGCAACGAGACGGGATTGCGCTGAGGTTCGACGGCCACGACCCACGGTCGTGGCCTGCTGGCGGCGGCCGTCGCCTCGCGGCCGCCAGCCGGGCAGGTGCCGACCGTTGGTCGGCACGCGCGGTAGTGCAGAATATGCGGTTCCGTTCTGCAGGAGATTCCATGGTGATCTATCGAGGCGCAGGGTTCCTGACGCTGCTCACGCCCATCGCGGCCCTGCTGCTGTTGATGTGGCTGTGGCCGGATCCGAGCGTTGCCAAAGGCAACACCTCGCTGGCGCAGCTGTTGATCGGATTCGGCATCGGCGCGGCAATCAATGTGGTGCTGGGCCTGGTGCTCAATCGTGGCCCGCGCGCGGCGGGCGAGCATGCCCGCCATCATTTCTTCTACCTGCCGATGCAATGGCCGTCGTTGGCCATCGTGATCGTCTGCGCGGCGGTGGCGCTGCTGCGCTGAGAGCGCCAGGTAGTGCCGGCCGCTGGCCGGCAACCAGGCGGCCCTTCCCGGGCAACCGGAGGAGCCGGCCAGCGGCCGGCACTACCGGGATCGGTTCCGGTCAGCCACACATGGTGTGACCCGTCATGCATCACACACGAAAAAGCCCCGGCTCGCGCCGGGGCTTTTTCGTGTCAGCGTGACCACCCACGGTGGTCACCTGCGGTGGGGCAACCGTGGCTGCCCCTGTCCCTTAACGATCCGGACGGTGCGCCGTATTGGCTTCGCCCTGGCGTTCCAGGAACTCCTTGGACGGTTCGTCCAGCTTGTCGCCCAGCATGCGGCGGACCACCACGAAGAACACCGGGATCATCAGCAGACCCAGGAAGGTGGCGAACACCATGCCGCCGATCACGCCGGTACCGATCGCGTGACGTGCGTTGGCGCCGGCACCGGTGGAGATGGCCATCGGCACCACGCCCATGATGAAGGCGAAGGAGGTCATCAGGATCGGGCGGAAACGCAGGCGGGAGGCTTCGATGGTCGCCTCGCGCAGGTTCTTGCCTGCGGCCCGCTGTTCCACCGCGAACTCCACGATCAGGATCGCGTTCTTCGCGGCCAGGCCGATCACGGTGATCAGGCCGATCTTGAAGTACAGATCGTTCGGCAGGCCACGTGCGAGCGAGAAGGCCAGCGCGCCCAGGACACCCAGCGGCACCACCAGCAGCACCGCCACCGGAATCGACCAGCTTTCATACAGCGCGGCCAGGCAGAGGAACACCACCACGATGGACAGCACCAGCAGCAGGGTCGCGGCGTTGCCGGCCAGGATTTCCTGGTAGGACATGCCCGACCAGTCGTAGCCGAAGCCGGCCGGCAGGTCGTCGTTGACGATCCGTTCCATCGCCTGCATCGCCTCGCCCGAGCTGCGGCCTTCCGCCTGCGAACCGACGATGTTGACCGCCGAGTAACCGTTGTAGCGGCTCAGCGACGGCGGGGCGGACACCCACTCGGACTTCACCACGGTGCTCAGCGGAATCATCGCCTGCGTACCGTCGGCGTTGGTCTGCAGCGTGCTGGGCGTGTAGAAGCTGTTCAACGACTCCGCACCGGTGCGGTACGGACCATCGGCCTGCAGGGTCACGCGCTTGATGCGGCCTTCATAGAAGAAGTCGTTGACGTACACCGGGGCCAGCATCAGCTGGATGGTGCTGTACACGTCCGACACCGACAGCCCCATGGTCTGCGCCTGCACGCGGTCCACGTGCAACTGCAGCTGCGGCGCGTTTTCCAGGCCGTTCGGGCGCACGCCGGTCAGCAGGTCGCTTTCCTGCGCCGCCTTGCCGAGCAGGATGTTGCGGGCCTGCGTCAACTGCTCATAGCCCACGCCGCCACGGTCCTGCAGCCACATGTCGAAGCCGCCGAACTGGCCCAGGCCCTGCACGGTCGGCAGGTTGACCACGAAGATCTGCGCTTCCTTGATGCCGAAGAACGCGCCGTTCATGTTGTTGATGAACTCGGGCACGGTGATGTCGCGGTCCGCCCAGGGCTTGAGGCGGATGAAGCCCATGCCCACGTTTTCACCGGAACCGACGAAGCTGAAACCGGCCACCTGCAGCATGCCTTCGAAGCCATCCTGCTTTTCCAGGATGCCGCGCATCTGGGCGAAGGCGTGGTTGGTCTGCGACTTGGTCGAGCCCGGCGGCAGCTGCACGATCGCCAGCGCATAGCCCTGGTCTTCTTCGGGCAGGAAGCTGCCCGGCATGCGCGTGAACAGGAAGCCGCACAGCACGGTCAGCACCACGAACAGGATCATCCAGCGCGGGGCATGCTTCACCGCCGAGGTGATGTGGCCCACGTAGGTGTTGCTGACCTTGTCGTAGTACTTGTTGAAGGTGCGGTAGACGATGTTCGGGTTGTCGTTGTGCGTCGGCTTGAGGAACGTCGCGCACAGCGCCGGGGTGAAGCCCAGCGCCAGGAACGCCGAGAAGGCCATCGCGATGGCGATCGTCAGCGCGAACTGCTTGTAGATCTCACCGGCGGCGCCGCCCTGCAGGGCCGACGGAATGAACACCGCCGCCAGCACCACGGTAATGGCGACCACGGCACCGGTGATCTGGGTCATGGCCTTCTGGGTGGCGGCCTTGGGCGGCAGCTTTTCCTCGGTCATGATGCGTTCGACGTTCTCGATCACCACGATCGCGTCATCGACCACGATGCCGATCGCGAGCACCATCGCAAACAGCGTCAGCTGGTTGATGGTGAAGCCGATGATGCTCATGCCCAGGAACGTGCCCAGCAGCGCGACCGGGATGACCAGGGTCGGGATCAGCGTGGCGCGGAAGTTCTGCAGGAAGATCAGCATCACCAGGAAGACCAGCGCGACCGCTTCGATCAGGGTCTTGACCACTTCCTCGATCGAGATCTTCACGAAGGTGGTGCTGTCGTACGGCGAGAACCAGCTCACACCGGCCGGGAAGCTCGGGGCCAGTTCGTCCATCTTGGCGGTGACCGCGTTGGCCACGTTCAGTGCGTTGGCGCCCGGCAGCAGCTGGATCGCGAAGGCACCGGTCGGCTTGCCGTTGTACTGGGTATCAAAGCCGTAGTTGTTCGCACCGAAGGCGATCCGGGCGATGTCCTTGAGCAGCACGCGCGAGCCATCGGTGTTGGCGCGCAGGATGATGTTCTCGAACTCTTCCGGCGAACTGAAGCGGCCTTCGGCCGAGACCGTCGCGGTGAAGTAGTGGCCTTCAGGCGAGGGATCCGAGCCCAGCGAACCGGCTGCGAACTGCACGTTCTGGTCCTTGATCGCGGCCAGCACCTGGGTGGCCGACAGGCCGTAACCCTGCATCTTTTCCGGGTTGAGCCAGATGTTCATGGCGTACTCGGAACCGAACTGCTGGGTGCTGCCCACGCCGGGAATACGCGAGATCTGGTCGAGCACGCGCGAGCCGACGATGTCGTTCAAGGCATCGCGGTCGATCGAGGCGCTGTCGGACTGCAGGGCCACCACCATCAGGAAGCCGGCGTTGGCCTTGGCCACCACCACGCCCTGCTGGGTCACCTCGGTCGGCAGGCGAGGGGTCGCCAGCGAGACCTTGTTCTGCACCTGGACCTGGGCGATATCGGCATCGGTGCCGGTCTCGAAGGTCAAGGTGATGGTGACGCGGCCGTTGGAGGCCGAGGAGGAGCTGAAGTACAGCAGGTGATCGATGCCGGTCAGCTGCTGCTCGATCACCTGGGTGACCGACTTTTCGGCGGTGTCGGCGCTGGCGCCGGGGTAGGTGGCGCTCACCGTCACCTGGGGCGGTGCGATGCTCGGGTAGGACTCCACGCCCAGACCCAGGATCGAGATCACGCCCGCAAGCGAGATCAGGATCGCGACCACCCAGGCGAATACCGGGTGTTCAATGAAAAATTTAGGCATGACGGAGGATTCCCGTTATTGCTTGTTCGGTTCGGCAGCCGGAGCGGCGTCGGACTTCGTGGCGGCGGCATCGGCCGGGGCGGCAGCGGCGTCAGGCTGGGCGGCATCGGCCGGAGCGGCGCCTGCCGGAGCAGCACCCGCCGGAGCCTGGCCATTGCCGTTGCCGGCGGCCGGGTTCCACGGGGCGGCCTTGGCCGGGGCGCCTTCCTTGACCTTCTGCACGCCGGCCACGATCACCTGGTCGCCGGCATCCAGGCCACCGCTGACCAGCCAGTTGCTGCCCTGCTGGCCTTCGCTCTTCACGTTCTTGCGGATGACCTTGCCATCCTTGCCGACCACCAGCACGTAGCCGCCGGTGGTGTCGCGCTGCAGCGCCTGCAGCGGCACCAGGTAGGCGTTGTTGCGCTCACCCAGGGTCGCCTGGAAGCTGACGAAGGCGCCCGGCAGCAGGATCTGCTGCGGGTTGGGCAGCACCGCGCGCAGCGAGACCGCGCCGGTGGCCGGGTCGACCGTGGTCGAGGAGAAGTCCAGCGTGCCCGGCTGGTCGTAGACGGTGCCGTCGGCCAGCTTCACCTGCACGGTGGACTTGCCGTCCCCGCTCAGGGCCAGTGCGCCCTTGGCCTGGGCCGCGCGCATCTGGGTCAGCTCATCCACGCTCATGGAGAAGTTCACGTACAGCGGGTCGAGCTGGTCCACGGTGGTCAGCAGGGTGACATCGCCCTGGCCGACCAGTGCGCCTTCGGTGACCTGCTGCTTGCCGGCGCGGCCGCTGATCGGCGAACGCACTTCGGCATAGCCGAGGTTGATCTTCGCGCTGGCCAGCGAGGCCTGGGCCTGCTGCACCGCCGCGGCGGCGGTACGCTCGGTCGCTTCGGCCGCGTCCAGATCGGACTTGGAGACATAGGCCTGCGGGGCCAGCGAGCGGGCGCGGTTGGCCGCGGCCTTGGCGTTCGCGGCGGTGGCCTGGGCCGAGGTCAGCTCGGCCTGCGCGGCGTTGAGCGCGGCGCGCAGCGGTGCCGGATCGATCAGGAACAGCACCTGGCCTTCCTTCACATCCGAGCCTTCCTGGTAGACGCGCTTGAGCAGCACGCCCGGCACACGGGCCCGGACATCGGCACTGCGGTACGGCGACAGACGGCCGACCAGCTCACGCTGCAGGGGCAGGGTCTGGGGCTTGGCCTCGATCACGCCCACTTCCGGCGGCGGCGGGGCCTGCTGCTCTTCCTTCTTGCAGGCGGTCAACGCAAGGGCGACTGCGCACGTCAGGGCAAGGGTGCGGAGTGGGGCGATCATCAGGAGAAGCTCCGGTGTTGGTTTGAATGCGAAGCCGTGGCGGCTTCGGGCGCAGCGAACGCGCGCAGGAAGCTGTCGACGGAGAATTCTGCCCAGCGGCGCCGCACGGTGGCGTCAGCGCGATGGGGGATGTGGAAGCGCTGTTTTTCGAAATCCAAGCCGGCGATCATGCTCAATAGCAGTTCAGCCATGAAGTGCGGGTCGTCATGCCTCAATTGGCCTTGCGCGGACCGGGTTGCCATCCATTCAGAAACATGAAGTGCCAGTGCCCCGGCGCCGTCCTGGTAAAGGGTGCGGGCTTCCTGGGGGAACTGGCTGGATTCTGTTGCGATCAGCCTCCGGGCCTGGACCACGTGGGGCTGATTGAAGTGATCCAGGTAATCGTTGGCGAACTGCAGCAGGCTGCCACGCAGGTCATCACCATCCAGTGAGCGCAGCCCGGCGGTCGCGCGGCACACATGCCGCTGCATCACCCGGCGCAGGAGTTCCTGCTTGCTTCCATAGCGGCTGTAGAGGGTCTGCTTGGAGCAGCCGGCGTGCTGGGCCACCGCGTCCATGCTCAGCTGCATCCCCTGGCTGGCCAGCAACTCGCGCACGGCATCGAACACGCGATGATCGCGCGCGTCCATCGTGCTGGCGGCGGGGTGTGGGGGAGTCACGCGGTGGACTATACCGTCCAGTTCAGAATTGTAGAAGCCTTGTCTTTCGGTGCGTTTTGATGACCAACGTCAAGTTGCAACCGAAGCGGCCGATGCTGCGACGGAGGAAGCGCCGATGCGCTGATCCGTACGTCGCCGAATTGACATCGCCGATGTAAACGGGACCCAACCCGAATCACCTTATTCCGTCCTGCAGCAAGGTATTTCTGTGCGGTAGGCCTACAATTTCATTTTCCCAACTGAGCAACACGCACCGCTCCGTCATGAAACCGCAAAAACCAGCAGCCAAGACCGTGAAAAACAAATCCAAACCAGCCGATACGCAGACTGTTTCGCCAGTGGGCTTCTCGCTGGAGCCGGTGTACACGGCCTTGCGCAAGCGCTACCCGTCGGCCGGGCAGGCCGAGGCAGTGGCTTTTGCCGCCGACTTCTACAAGCGCATGGAGGCGGACGAGTTCCCGCACCACAGCGCCGAGGAGTGGGCCGCACTGGCAGCGGACACGCTGGAATTCGCGCGTGTGCGCAAGCCCGGCAAGGCCAACGTCCGCGTGTTCAACCCGACGCTGAAGGGCAACGGGTGGGAGTCGCCGCATACGGTGCTGCAGATCGTCAATGACGACATGCCGTTCCTGGTCGACACCGTCACGATGTCGCTGGCCGAACACGGCGTTGGCGTGCACGTGCTGGGTCACCCGGTGATCCGCTTCGCGCGTGACAAGGCCGGCAAGCTGACCACCGTCAGCGACGGCACCGCCGAATCGGTGATGCTGCTGGAAATCGACCGTCAGCCGGCCGAAGCCATGGCCGACGTCGAGAAGGCGATCATCAAGGCGCTGGACGAGGTGCGTGCCATCGTCCGCGATTGGGACGCGATGCGTGCCAAGGCGCAGAGCCTGGCCGACGATCTCGGCAGCCGCCAGCTGCCGGTCGATGCCGCCTCGCGCGCCGAAGCACAGGAATTCCTGCGCTGGGCCGCCGACAATCACTTCACCTTCTTCGGTTACCGCGAGTACCGCGTCGAGAAGCAGGGCAAGGAAGAGGTGCTGGCGCCGTTGAACGACACCGGCCTGGGCCTGATGCGCGGGCAGGACAAGTCCGCCGCGCGCCCGGTCAAGACCCTCGCCGCGCAGGGGCTCAATGCCACCTCCGGTTTGAAGGACGCACTGATCCTGACCAAGACCAATGCCCGTTCGCGCGTGCATCGCGCCGGTTACATGGATTACATCGGCGTGCTGGAGTTCGACGCCAAGGGCAAGATCATCGGCGAGCAGCGCTTCCTGGGCCTGTTCACCTCCAGCGCCTACAACCGCCGCCCGTGGGAAATCCCGCTGGTGCGCCAGCGCCACGAATATGTGATGAGCAAGTCCGGCCTGGCGCCGAGCAGCCACAGCGGCAAGGCCCTGCGCCACATCCTGGAAACCCTGCCGCGCGAAGAACTGTTCCAGTCCAGCGAGGACGAACTGTTCCGCACCGCCATGGGCGTGCTGGGCCTGCAGGAGCGCGTGCGCAGCCGCCTGTTCCTGCGCCGTGACAAGTACAGCCGTTTCATCTCCGCGCTGGTGTACCTGCCGCGCGAACGCTTCAACACCGATGTGCGCCTGCGCATCGAAGCCATGCTCAAGGACGCCCTGCAGGGTGAGTACGTGGACAGCTCCGTGGTGCTCGGCGAATCGCCGCTGGCCCAGGTGCATCTGATCGTGCGCCCGAAGGCTGGCCAGACCCTGGAAGTGGACACCAGCGAACTGGAGCAGAAGCTTGCCCAGGTGCTGCGCAACTGGCAGGACGATCTGCGCGAAGCGCTGGTCGCCCGTCATGGTGAAAGCGAAGGCCTGCGCATCGCCGCGCGTATCGGCAAGGCACTGCCGGCCGGTTACATCGAAGACTCCAGCACCGAGATCGCCGCCAACGACGTCAGCCAGCTGGATGCGCTGACCGGCCCGGACGATCTGCGCCTGAGCCTGCAGGCCGTGCAGCGCGAAGGTGGTGAAGGCCTGCGCCTGAAGCTGTATCGCCAGCTGGATGACATCCCGCTGTCCGACGCCCTGCCGATGATGGAAAACATGGGCCTGCGCGTGATTGCCGAGCGTCCGTACCGCCTGACGGTCGACAACGCGCCGGTGTACGTGCAGGACTTCGAAGTGGAATCGGTGGCCGGTGCGATCGATGCACCGAGCGTCGATGAAGCCTTCGGCGAGACCTTCGCCCGCGTGTGGCATGGCGATGCCGAGAACGACGGCTTCAACCGCCTCGTGCTCGCTGCCGGCCTGCACTGGCGCCAGGTGGCGATGCTGCGCGGCTACTGCAAGTACCTGCTGCAGACCGGCGTGCCGTTCTCGCAGGCCTACGTGGAAGGCACCTTCACCCGTTACCCGCTGCTGGCCCGCCTGCTGGTGGAGCTGTTCGAAGCCCGCTTCGACCCGGCCACCGGCAACGAGAGCAAGGATGCGATCGCCGAGGGCCAGGCCCAGCTGCGCGCACACCTGACCGTGCTTGCCGGTGGTGACGAAGCCACCCTGAAAGTGCTCAAGACCGTGGTCGATGCACGCAAGGGCGACCGCACCGTGCAGATGGATGCCGCGCGCGATGCGCTGCTGAAGCTGATGGACCGCGTCTCCAGCCTGGATGAAGACCGCATCCTGCGCAGCTTCATGGGCGTGATCGATGCGACCCTGCGCACCAGCTACTACCAGACCGATGCCGAGGGCCGCCCGGGCCACGTCATCAGCTTCAAGTTCGATTCGGCGCTGGTGCCGGACCTGCCTAAGCCGCGCCCGTACCGTGAAATCTTCGTGTACGGCCCGCGCGTGGAAGGTACCCACCTGCGCTTCGGCGCGGTGGCCCGTGGTGGCCTGCGCTGGTCGGACCGTCGCGAAGACTTCCGTACCGAGGTGCTGGGCCTGGTCAAGGCGCAGATGGTCAAGAACACCGTGATTGTGCCGGTCGGTGCGAAGGGTGGCTTCTTCGCCAAGACCCCGCCGGTGAACGGCGACCGCGATGCGATCTTCGCCAACGGCGTGGCCTGCTACAAGCTGTTCATCCAGGGCCTGCTGGACATCACCGACAACATCGTCAACAACAAGATCGTGCCGCCGGTGGATGTCGTGCGCCATGACATGGACGACCCGTACCTGGTGGTGGCCGCCGACAAGGGCACTGCGACGTTCTCCGACATCGCCAACGGCCTGGCCGTGGCGCACGGCTTCTGGATGGGCGATGCCTTCGCCTCCGGTGGCTCGGTCGGTTACGACCACAAGGGCATGGGCATCACCGCGCGCGGTGCGTGGGAGTCGGTCAAGCGCCACTTCCGTGCGCTGGGCCGTGACAGCCAGAGCCAGGACTTCACCGCGGTCGGCGTGGGCGACATGTCCGGCGACGTGTTCGGCAACGGCATGCTGCTGTCGCGCCACATCCGCCTGGTCGCCGCGTTCGATCACCGCCACATCTTCCTGGACCCGAACCCGGATGCGGCCACGACCTTCGTCGAGCGCGAGCGTCTGTTCACCGTGCCGCGTTCCAGCTGGGCCGATTACGATGCCAAGCTGATCAGCAAGGGCGGCGGCGTGTACCCGCGTACGCTGAAGTCGATCGAGATCACCCCGCAGGTCCGTGACGTGCTGGGCCTGGACGAGGGCATCAAGTCGATGGCCCCGAACGATCTGATGAGCGCGATCCTGAAGGCACCGGTCGATCTGCTGTGGAACGGCGGCATCGGTACCTACGTCAAGGCGGCCAGCGAGCAGCACAGCGATGTCGGCGACCGCGCCAACAACGCGCTGCGCGTCAATGGCGGCGAGCTGCGCTGCAAGGTGGTGGGCGAGGGCGGCAACCTGGGCATGACCCAGCTGGGCCGTATCGAAGCTGCCCAGGCCGGCGTGCTGCTCAACACCGACTTCATCGACAACTCGGCCGGTGTGGACACCTCCGACCACGAAGTCAACATCAAGATCCTGCTCAATGATGTGGTGCGGGCCAAGAAGTTGACCGTCGAGCAGCGCAACAAGCTGCTGGCCTCGATGACCGACGAAGTGGCCGCGCTGGTGCTGATGGACAACTACCGTCAGAACCAGGCGCTGAGCCTGATGGAACGCATGGCGGTCAAGCGCCTGGGCTCCAAGCAGCACTTCATCCGCACGCTGGAACAGCAGGGGCTGCTGGATCGCCAGATCGAGTACCTGCCCTCGGATGCGGAGCTGTCCGCGCGCAAGGCGCGTGGCCAGGGCCTGACCCGTCCGGAGCTGTCGGTGCTGTTGTCCTACTCCAAGCTGGTGGCCTTCCAGCAGCTGCTCGAGTCGGACATCCCGGAAGACCCGTACCTGTCCAAGGAACTGCAGCGTTACTTCCCCACGCCCCTGCAGAAGAAGTACGCCGACGCGATGGAGCGTCACCGCCTGAAGCGCGAAATCATCGCCACGGCCGTGACCAACCAGACCATCAACCGCATGGGCGCCACCTTCCTGATGCGCATGCAGGAAGACACCGGCCGCACCGTGGCCGAGGTCGCCAAGGCGTACACGATCAGCCGTGAAACGCTGGACGCGCGCGCCCTGTGGGCACAGATCGACGCCCTCGATGGCACGCTGCCGGAGTCGGTGCAGATCGACGCACTGGAAGTGATCTGGAAGCTGCAGCGCTCGTTCGTGCGTTGGCTGCTGTCGCGTCCGGGCGCCATGCCGGGCATCACCGAAGCCGTCAACCGCTACCAGGCCGCGTTCAACGACATCCGCGACGCCTCGGGCGTGCTGCCGGATTCGCAGCGCCCGGCCTACGAGGCGAGCGTGCAGGAGTGGAAGGACAAGGGTCTGCCGCCGGCGTTGTCGCAGCAGCTCTCGGAACTGCAGTTCCTGGAGCCGGCGTTCGACATCATCGAACTGGCCCGCACCCGCAAGCTCAAGCCGGTGGACGTCTCCAAGGTCCACTTCCGCCTGGGCGATGCCCTGCAGCTGCCGTGGCTGTTCGAGCAGATCGACGCGCTGGAGGTCAATGGCCGCTGGCACGCGGTGGCCCGTGGCGTACTGCGCGACGAGCTGGCCGCCCACCATCGCAACCTGGCTGCCCAGGTCCTGTCGATGAAGGGCAGCAGCGCCGAAGCCAAGGTCGCCGCCTGGATGGGCCGCGATGACAGCAGCCTGCGCTTCACCCTGGCGATGCTGGCCGAACTGGCCGAGCAGAAGACCTTGGACTACCCGACCGTTTCGGTCGCGGTGCAGCGCCTGGGCCAGCTGGCTTCGCATGGTGCGTAAGCGCATTCGCGCTGACGCCCCACGGTTTGCTCTGCAGACCGTGGGCCCCATGCAAACCCTGCGTCCAGACCCCCGCGCCTTCGGCGCGCCCCCCTGACTCAGGGGGGCTCTGCTCCAGAGGGATGGGCGGGGTCTGGTAACTGCATTGCATGAGAAACACACGGCTCCGCTTCGGCGGGGCCGTTTTTGTTTCCGTTCGTGCAGGCCCGCGACCGGCACGAACGGTTATGCTCTTGCCGGCATACCCCACCCGGATTCACCGATGAGCGACACCCCCCGTATCGCCTTCCTGGCCAGCTCCACCGAAGCGGCGCAGCTTGCGCTGGCACAGATGCGGGCGCGTTATGGCGACTTCGCGCCCGAGCAGGCCGAGGTGCTGTGCCCGCTGGGCGGTGATGGTTTCCTGCTGCAGACCCTGCATCGCTATGGCGCGCTGGGCAAACCGGTGTTCGGCATGAAGCTGGGCACGGTCGGGTTCCTGATGAACCAGTTCCGTGATGACGACCTGCCGGCACGCTTGGCTGCGGCCGAGCCGGCCAACCTGCGCCCGCTGGAGATGCTGGCGCTGACCGAGTCGGGCACCACCACCGGCTCGCTGGCCTACAACGATGTCTCGCTGCTGCGCCAGACCCGCCAGGCCGCGCACATCGGCATCGACCTCAATGGCCAGGAACGCGTGGCCGAGCTGATCGGCGACGGCGTGCTGGTGGCCACCCCGGCCGGCAGCACCGCCTACAACTATTCCGCGCACGGCCCGATCCTGCCGCTGGGCTCGCACACCATCGCATTGACCCCGCTGGCCCCGTACCGCCCACGCCGCTGGCGCGGTGCGATCCTCAAGGCCGACACGGAAGTGCGTTTCCGCGTGCTCGACCCATACAAGCGCCCGGTCAGCGTCACCGCCGATTCGCACGAAACCCGCGATGTGGTGGAAGTCACCATCCGCGAATCGCGCGAGCGCCGCGTCACCATGCTGTTCGACCCGGAGCACAATCTGGAAGACCGGATCCTGAGCGAGCAGTTCATGTTCTGAGGGCGCTTGGCCGTGGCGGCCATGCTCTGTGGGAGAATGGATGGCCGGCCGCTGCGGCCGCATTGGATTGCTGATTGCCATGGGCGACAACACCCCCCGTTTGCTGACCGTTGCCGTGACCTCGCGGGCCCTGTTCGATCTGGAAGAGGGCCATGCGCTGTTCGAGGCCGAAGGCGTCGATGCCTATGCCGAGTACCAGCGCAAGCACGAAGACGATGTGCTGCGCCCCGGCGTGGCCTTCCCGGTGGTGCGCAAGCTGCTGGCGCTCAACCAGGGCCAGTCGCCGGAACAGCCGCGGGTGGAAGTGATCCTGCTCTCGCGCAACTCGGCCGACACCGGCCTGCGCATTTTCAATTCGATCCAGCACTACGACCTGGGCATCATCCGCGCGACCTTCACCGCAGGTGAGCCGACCTGGCCGTACGTGAAGCCGTTCGGCACCGATCTGTTCCTGTCGGCCAACCCGGAATCGGTGCGCCGCGCATTGCTGCACGGGATCGCCGCGGCCACCATCCTGCCCAAGCCGCCGGGCGAGACGATTGCCGCGGCCGAGCAGGTCGATCTGGGCCGTCCGCTGGGCCAGCTGCGCATCGCCTTCGATGGCGATGCGGTGATCTTCGGCGATGAAAGCGAGCGCATTTCGCGCGAGCAGGGCGTGGAAGCGTTCGGTCGCCACGAGCGGGAAAACGCCCGCGAGCCGCTCAGTGGTGGCCCGTTCCGCAATTTCCTCTCGGCCCTGCATACGCTGCAGGCCGTGTTTCCCTCAGGCGAGGATGCGCCGATCCGCACCGCCCTGGTGACGGCGCGCTCGGCGCCGGCGCACGAGCGCGTGATCCGCACCCTGCGCGAGTGGGGCGTGCGTCTGGACGAAGCGCTGTTCCTTGGCGGCCGCCACAAGGGGCCGTTCCTGGAAGCGTTCGGCGCGGACATCTTCTTCGATGATTCCCAGCACAACATCGACAGCGCGCTGCAGCACCAGAGCGTGGCGGCCGGGCATGTGCCGCACGGGGTCGCCAACGGCGGTTGATGCGGCGCCCGGATGCACCTGGGGCCCCAGGTATCCGCCAACGGTGGCGCCCATGTACTTACCAACGGTGGCGCCGATGTACCCACCAACGGTGGGTACCTACCGGATCGGCAGGACCGACGGGGCGGTGGTGTCAGGATTCAGCGGCAGGCGGATGTCCACCAGCCGCCAGCGCAGGCCCGAACGCTGCAGGATGAACACCACCGGTGCGCCCTGCGGCGTGTAGGTGGTGGCGGTAAAGCGCGACAGCGAGTCGAAATGGTGGGTCGCCCCCTTCAGCGGGCGCGCCGGCCGTGGCGCCGCGTAGGCATCGTTGCTCGGGCTGTCCAGGTCATTGCTGGCCCGCTTCCACAGGGTATGGCCCTCCAGCAGCGCGCCGATGCCGGTCGGCGTCACCAGCGCATCCACGGCGGTCGCGCTGAGCCGGTCGCCGGCCGAGAGCAGCAACGCGCCAAACAGGCTGGACTGCATGTCCGGACCGGCGCGACGGACCACGTAGTCGCTGAGCTGGGCGCGCAGGTTGGCGCGCAGCATCGGGAAATCCACGTAACGGTCGAGCCTGGCGGTATCACGCTGTTCGATCGCGCGGCTGAGGCCGTGCACGGTCACGTAGGGCCCGCTGAACACAATGCCGGCCAGCACCAGCAGCACGGTGACCAGCAACCAGAGCAGTTTCTTCATCGGGTCTGCCTTGTCGTCATGGTGCCCAGCTTGCCGCAGCGGACGTCAGCGCACGTGAAGCTCAGAATTCCAGGTCCAGCGCCGCGCACAGGTAGTCCACGAATGGCGCCAGCGTGACCAGGTCGGCCGCGATGGTCTGGCGCAGCCGCGGGCCGGTCATCGTGGCATCGTCCAGCGAGCGCCAGAACACCCAGTTGCGGTGCTTCAGATCGTCGATGAACTCGAAATCCGGCTCGAAACCCCGCGGGGCACGGACCAGCTTTTCGCTTTCCTCGAAATCGAACTTTTTGCGCAGCACCGGGGAATGCGCGGCCGCCTTCCAGCTGCCGGGATTGTCTACGATGAAGTGGCGTACCTTGCGCTGGGTGGCCGGCTCGGGATGCCATAGCCCCGCGCCGACGAAGCTCTCGCCTGGCTGCAGGTGGATGTAGAACGACGGGGCCGGCACCTGCTTGCGCCGCTCATGGAACAGGCGCGCGCCCTGCCAGCTTTTGTAGGGCGATTTATCGTTGGAGAAGCGCGCATCGCGGTAGATGCGGAACAACGAGCCACCCACGGTGCGCGGGTCGGCGCGGAAGTGCTCGCTGACCGCGGCCAGGTCCGGCTGCAGATCGGTGATCAACCGCAGGAACGGCTGGCGGACATGTTCTTCGTACTTCGGCTTGTGTTCGTTGAACCAGGTCTTGTCGTTGTTGCGGGCCAGGCCACGCAGGAACGTGAAGGTGGCCGGGCTGAAATACTTGCTCATAGGCTGCTCTGCAGGTGGGTGCCCCAGTCGCGCAGCTGCTGCAGCAGGGCGAGCTTGCCGGCATCGTCGGCATGCTCTGCGGCCAGTGCATCCAGCTGCGCGGTGAACTGCGGCAGGGTCTGTTCGCCCAGCGACGCATCGCCGAGCAGGCGCTGGCGACGATAATCGTTCCAGCGTGAGCGCTCGGTGGTGTCCAGGGTGTCCAGATGGTTGCGGGCGCGGTACCGGAACAGCAGTTCGGGCATGCGCGGGTCACGCAGGCGCTCGGCGAAGCTGGCCAGCTCGGCCGGCGGGCTGGTGCGGATCCGCGACATCAGGGATTTGTCGCCGTCGGCCAGGAAGCCGTCGTACAGCGAGGCATCGACATCGCTGGGCGCCAGGCTGCGCTCGCCCGAATACACCTGGCGGACCTTCTCGGCCAGCGCCGGTCCGATCTGGCGCAGCCGCTCGGCCTTGGCCTCGATCGCGGCCGGGTCGATCCCCAGGCGTGCATGGTCGGCCGGGCGCAGATGGTTCCATGCGACCAGCGCCGGCACCTTGTTGAGGTGCACTTCCTTGAGCGGCACGCGCTGCTCGCCCTCGGCCATGTCGGCCGCGCGGGTGTACAGGCGCGCGGCGATGGTTTCCGGCGGCAGCTCGAGCAACGGTTCGATATCACCGTCCAGGTCGAGCGCGATGATGCGGTTGTTGATGAAGGGATGGCGCGCCAGTGGCAGCACCGGCGCGGCGCACATGCGCTGGGCCGGATAGCGCATCGAGATGTGCAGCACCGGCTGCATCGCGTCCACATCCAGCAGGCCGCCGACGAAACGCTTGTCACGCAGCTTCAGCGCGTAGTCCCACAGCCGTGGCTGCGCCTGCTTGAACAGCTTCGCCAGCCCGATCGTCGCGTACACATCGGACAATGCTTCGTGCGCATCGCCCTGGCGGACGTTGTTGGCCACGGCCAGATGTTCCAGCTTGAAGGAGGTCGCGCCATCCTCGCGTTGCGGCCAGACAATGCCGTCCGGGCGCAGCGCGTGCAGCAGCCGCATCATGTCCAGCAGGTCCCAGCGCGAATTGCCGTTGCGCCATTCGCGCTCGTAGGGGTCGTAGAAGTTGCGGAACAGACCGTGGCGGACGAACTCATCGTCGAAGCGCAGGGTGTTGTAACCCAGCGTGCAGGTCCCCGGCCGCGACATCAGGTCGTTGATGCGCGCGAATGCCTCGGCCTCGGTGACCCCGGCGGTGAGGGCATGCTGCGGGGTGATGCCGGTGATCAGCGTGGCGACCGGCGAGGGCAACAGGTCGTCGGCCGGTTTGACGTAGAAGCTGACCGGCTCGTCGATGGTGTTCAGATCGGCATCGGTGCGGATACCGGCAAACTGCGCGATGCGCGTGCGGCGCGGGTCCTGGCCGAAGGTTTCCAGGTCATAGAACAGGAAGCTGTCGGCCATCAGTGCGCGCCCTCCAGGACTGACAGTTGTTCGTGGACCAGGCGCTCAAGGGCGGCCCAGTCGATATGTGCCAGGCTGTCGTGCCCGGCGGTGGCGTCCTCCAGCATGCGCCGCTGCAGCTCGGTGCGGGCCAGCGCTACGGCATACGGGGTGCGCAGGAAGGTGACCATCGTGTAATGCGGCACGAAGCGGGTCGGCCACCGCGCCTGCAGCGCCTGTTCCAGTTCGCGCTGCAGCAGGAACTGCGGATCGGCCACGCGGTCGCGCATCTCCAGGTAGTTTTCCAGCGCCATCTGCTGGATCGCTTCGGCGTTCGGTTTGCGGTCGGTTTCGAAGGCGGCGAAGGCCTCGGCCAGCGAGTCCTGCTCCAGCAGATGCGCGGCCAGTGCGATGCAGTCTTCGAAGGCGCAGTTCATGCCCTGGCCGTGGAACGGGACCATCGCGTGCGCGGCATCGCCGATCAGCACCGCGCGGCCCTTCATATGCCAATGCTTGAGGTGCAGCGTGCCGAGCAGGCCCGGCGGGTGCTGCTCCCAGTCGCGGCGCAGGTTCGGGATCAGCGCCAGTGCATCGGGGAAGTCGCGCGCGAACAGCGCCTCGGCCTCGGCCCCGCTGTTGGTGGTGGCAAAGCTCGGGTCGCCCTCGTTGGGCAGGAACAGCGTGACCGTGAAGGTGCCTTCGTCGTTGGGCAGCGCAATGCACATGTAGTGCCCGCGCGGCCAGATGTGCAAAGCATTGGCCTCGATCCGGAAACCACCATCGTCGGTCGGCGGGATCTCCAGTTCCTTGTAGGAGTGATCCAGGAAGGCGATGCGCTCGTCCAGCGGCTGCTTGCGGTTCATCGCCGCGCGCAGCGCCGAGCCGGCACCGTCGGCGCCGATCAGGGTATCGAAGCGGATATCGTGCGGCTGGTCGTCGCGGTCATCGATGAAGCGCGCGTAGCCGGCATCGAAATCCACCGTATGCAGGCGACGGTGGAAATGCACGGTCGCGCCCGCATCCTCGGCCAGCTGCAGCAGGGTGGTGTTGAGGTCCTTGCGGTGGATCGACCAGATCACTTCGCTGTCATCGCGGCCGTAGCGCTGCAGCTGCGGTTCGCCCTCGCGCGGGTGGATCATGCGCCCGCGCATCATCACCGCCTTGGCCATGACCGCGTCTTCGACACCAGCTTGGCGCAGCGCATGGCGGCCACGCTCGGCGAGCGCCAGGTTGATCGAGCGACCGGACTCGTAATCGCTCACGCGTGGGTCGCCGCGGCGCTCATACAAGGTGATCTGCCAGCCCTGGCGGGACAGCAGGATGGCAAGCAGCGAACCGGCCA
>NZ_JAPJIU010000011.1:0-122764 GCF_026241915.1 Stenotrophomonas sp. RIT-551
AACGTAAACCGAAGGTGGGCCTAGTCGAGCTTTGTCGAGGGAGCCAGATCACCCTTTGACACTTCAGCAATGGCAGTCTCGGGTACAGCCGGTAGTGGCACTCGCATCCCGAACCTAAGCTGCCTCTAGTTCGCTGAATATCTGGAGCGGAATCCGCACCAGTAGCAAAATGCAAAGCGGGCACCCGCTGCTTCCGGCGATACCGCCCGGGCAGTGGCGTTACCTGCTGGTCGGCGAGAAGTTCTGAGCTCCGCGCGTCTTTCGCCACTGGATCCACGCGATCGCGGCGACGAAGAAGACGCTGCACAGGTAACTGCCTTCCGGCCCTTGCGCGCCACCGGTCAGGGTGTCGAGGCCTTGCGGGCGCAGCGCCACCAGCAGCGCCGGCAAGTGCGTATCGATGCCGGTGACGGGCAGTTCGAAGCCGGTGGCGAGCAACCAGTTCCACCCCGCGTGCCAGCCCATCACGCCCCAGATATTGCCGGTCCGCAGCGCCCAGGCGCAGGCAAACAGCGAGAACAGGAACGTGCCGAGCATGACCCGGGGTGGCTGGTGCGGACTGAAATGCAGGAAGCAGAAAACGAGCGACAACAGCAGCACTGCCACCGTGACATTGGTCTTGCGCGCCACCACGGATAGCATCCAGCCGCGGAAGATGACTTCCTCCACGCTCGCCTGGAACGTGAAACTCAATAGCAGCAGACCGATGTGCAGCAGGCTGACGGGCGACCGCCAGGCCTGCCCCAAGCCCGCCGCCTGCATGCCGCCAGCCATCCAGATCGCGACTACGACCAGCGCGATCGTGCCGAATCCAACGGCCAGTCCGCGCAGGAAGGTTTTCAGCGGTGCCGGACCGGTCAGTCCGATACTCGCCAGCGAGCGCCCTTCAACGAAGCGTACCCAGGCGAGCACGGCCGCCAGCGTCGGCGCGAAGCCGATCCACAGCAGCGCATACAAGCCAGCGAGACCGATCGGATCGCCGCCCGGCGTCGACCAATGCTGTGACTGCATCCACCCGTCCAGCGCGATCACCGGCACCGCGTTGAACAGGATCATCAGGATCGGCGTCAGCCAGGCCCAGGGCAGCCAGCCGCGGGCCGGATCGGGCGAATACAGCGCAACGGGGGTCATGCAGGGCACCAGGTCGACGTGATCGTCGCTGCAAGGTGCCGTCCGCGCGCGGGCGTGGCAACCGGTTTGCGACCAAGCCACAGAAGCCGCCGACGAATCTCCCGGATCGCCGACGAAATGGCGCTGAGTCGTCGCCCGTGGTGTCCGCTTTTGAAAAAGCTGAGAGCGGCGGCCGGTGTGAACTACCGCACCCATCCCAACTGGGAAGACGAACTCCTCAAGCTCACAGGGACCAAGGCGTCGACTTCACGCTGGACGTGGCTGGCGGTGACGGCATCAACCGGTCCGTGCTCCCCACGAAGGCTGGGGGCAAGATCGCCCAGATTGGTTTCCTTGGGCGCTTTCGGGAAGCGGGTGATCAGGGTTTCCTGATTTGGAACAGTTCCGCGCGGGGCACTCTCTTCCCGCGCCTTTCGGCGACCCTGGACTGGCCTGGTTACGCCATATCCGCTTCCAGCCACAAGCAGACAAAGACGGCAGCCTGGGATTACTTCCGGCATTCGTCTCGACTCCGCAGCCGGATCATCCTAGCTGCTCAATCACGCTAGAGGATGGCCGATGTGTCGCAGTGCGCTGTGGGCGGTGTTGCTTCTGGTCGCACCGTTGGGTGCCTACGCGTCTGCACCGAAGGCGCAGGCCTGCGAGGACGACGCATCACCCGCTTTACGCGGATCGCAGTGCGCCTCTGTCGATGTGCCACTGCGCCATGCTGACCCATCAGGCGAGCACATATCGTTGTTTCTGCGGCGCATACCGGCCAGCGCCGATCATGCCAGACGAGGCGAAGTCTGGCTGCTCTCCGGCGGTCCTGGTGAGTCAGGGGCATCCCTGTATCCCTTGATCCAGACCTACCAGCGTGCGTTTCCCGGATTCGATCTTGTGATTCCCGACCACCGGGGCACAGGCCGATCTTCGCGGATCTGTCCCGTCCAGGAATCACCTGAAAGCCCGGAAGGCAGGGGGCTGGCAGGAACGGAATGGGGACCCTGCATCGGCACTATGTACGCCAACCTGCAGCGGACGTCGGCCTTCTCCATTACCGAGGCCGCGCAGGACCTTGGCGTCCTGATGTCAGACGCGGATCGCGGCGGCCAGGTGCTGCTGTATGGCGTTTCTTACGGCACCCAACTGGCGCTGCGCGCGCTCCAGGTCAACGACCTTCAGGTGGATGGCCTCATTCTTGACGGATTGGTGCCGCCGGAAACCACTGAAAGGTTCGATCTCAGCCGGCGCACAGCGCTTGTTGACCAGGTAGGCCGGGAGAGCATGGATGAAGGTAGCCTCGAGCGCTATCGAACGCTGCTGGCGGCGAAGGATGCTGCTTGGCAGAAAGAGGTGCCGGGCGGCGATGTGCGTCGATTTTTCGCCGCGCTGCTGAGCTTCCCTTCGCTGCGCGATCGAATCCCGAGGATCGTGCAGGATCTTTCCGCTGGTGACGACCGCTCGCTGGTTGCCACGGCAAAAGACTGGAACATTGCGCTGGCGCAACTGGGACAGGGTGGAAACAACCAACCGGCCTTGCCGCTGGTGATGCTCATAGCCGCCTCGGAGAACAACGCTCGTCCGGAGCTGAGCCTGGCCACTGTCAATGAAGAGGCCAAGCACGCGCTGTTCGTCAGCCCCATTCCCGGCCTGCTGGTGAATGGAAGTGTTCCGCGCTACCCACGTGATGCATGGTTCGGAAAGAGTCCGCGCACCCTTCCGCGAACTCTGGTGATGCAGGGGAGCCTTGACCCGAATACTGCGTACGCCGGCGCCGTAGAACACGCGGCCACGCTGGCCGGGTCGGGGCCTGTCACGTTCCACACGGTGGACCGCGGCGCCCATCTGCTCGCATTGGTGGCTCCACGTTGCTTTGTAGCGGCTGTCGACAGCTTCATTGACGGTGCCAGGGTGAGCGAACACTGTGCAGAACCCGCGTCAGAGTGATGGCCAGGCAGACCATTGTGCCTGGACAGGAGCGCTGCCGCGGAAGCGCTCCCGGTAGTCGCCCGGCGCCACTCCCAGCAGACGAAGGAAGGCACGACGAAGTGGCTGTTCGTCCGACAGCCCCGTCCGTCCCGCGACCGGCTTGATCGGCAATGTGCCTGACCCCCTAATCCCTTGGACAGGCGTTCGCAGAGATTCCGCAGCTCAACAAGTAGTCATCCCGCGACGCGGTACGGTCGCCAGTCCCCTGCCCGCCTTGTGGCACGGGCCCACCAAACGGCCGCTGACCGAATCGCCCACATCACGATCCAGCAGGCCGTCCATGAGAGCCGGCAATCGGGGCCGCAATCGCCCCGGGAAGCTCATCCTCGGTCACTACCCCTTCAAAGCGCGGACGAGCAAACCAGTATCCCTGCATCAGCTCGATGCCGAGATCGGAAAGGCAGCGCGCCTCGTCAGCGGTTTCTATCCCCTCGGCGATCACGTCAATTGCCAGCGCTGCACACATGGACACCACACCGGCAACGATGGCGCGCCGTGAGGCGCTCTGGTCGATGCCGCGGATCAAGCCCATGTCCAGCTTGACCATGTCGGGCTGGAAGTCGGCCAGCAGGTTCAGGCCGGCAAAGCCGGCGCCAAAATCATCGATGGCCGTCTTGAAGCCGATCCGTTTGTACTCGGTGAGGATCTCGGCCAGCCACTTGCCGTCGTTGATCTGCTCGCCTTCAACGGTTTCGAAGATGATCCGCTCGACCGGAAAGTCGTGTCGTCGCGCAGCCTCCAGGGTGGAGCGGATGCACAGTTCGGGCCGGTAAATGGCGTTGGGCAGGAAGTTGATCGACAGATGCGAGGGCATCTTCAACCGGGCGGCGATCTCGATAGCCTTGGCACGGCAGGCCTGGTCGAACACGTAACAGTTATCGGCGGTCACCCGGGACAGCACCGAGTTGGCCGGCTCGCCTGCCGGGCCGCGCACCAAGGCCTCATGGGCGAAGACCTGCCTTGTGCGCATATTGACGATGGGCTGGAACGCATAGCTGAACGCGAACGACAGCGGCTCGGCGTCACGACACAGCGCACATTGGGTACGCTTTTGGGCGGAGGGCATGCGCTGGGTTCCTGCACGCGATGGCGGGCGAGCATAGCCGATGCGTGTCAGGACGGCGTTGACGCCTGGGCGGTCACCCCACCGCGCTGCCGACTCCTGTGGGAAGCGTGGCCTTCACAGCTACCACGGCACCCCCAATGCAACTATGAGGGCCGCGACCTGCCCCCCATCGGTAACCTATGCCCCACCTTCGTCGTCTTTTTGGCCGTTGGCTGCGTCTGCGTCGTCTTGTCCGTTGGCGCTGGCGTGAGCGCCAGGCCTCGGCGCCGGCCATCGAGGCCACCGAGGGCCCCCTGCGCGCCGCGCTGTACAGCGTTGAACAGATGGAGGTGTACGGCCGCGCCCTTGCGCGCCAGCACCGGGTGCGGATGCGGCCTGGCGCAGAGCGCCTGCTCGATCGCCTGCAGGCCAACGAGCGTGTCCTGGAAGACGCCAACACGCTGCTCAGCAGCGTGGTGCGTGAACAGCGGCCGGTCACCCCCGCCGGGGAATGGCTGCTCGACAACTACTACCTGATCGAAGAACAGATCCAGACCGCGCGACGCCATCTGCCGCGCGGCTACAGCCGTCAGTTGCCTTCACTTGTCGCCGGCCCCTCGGCCGGCCTGCCCCGTGTGTATGAACTCTCGATGCAGGCCATCGCACACGGCGACGGTCGCATCGATGCCGATACCCTGGGCCGTTTCATCGCTTCCTACCAGTCGCTTGCTCCCCTGAGCCTGGGCGAACTCTGGGCCGTCCCCATCATGCTGCGCCTGGCCCTGCTCGAGAATCTGCGGCGCATGGCCGCCCGGGTGATGCGCGATGGCACGGACCGCAGCCTGGCGGCGCAATGGGCTGAGAACCTCAATCGCGCGGCGTCCGACACCCCGACCGAGGTGGTCCTGGTGGTGGCCGACATGGCGCGGTCCGAGCCGCCGTTGACCGGTGCGTTCATCGCCGAGCTTACCCGCTCGCTGCAGGGACGCGGCGGCGCATGGGCGATGCCGGTCGCCTGGCTGGAACAGTGGGCCGCCGCGGCTGGCCAGCGCATCGATGAACTGGTCGCCGCCGAGGGGCAGCAGCAGGCGGCCGACCAGGTCTCCATCGGCAACAGCATCGGCAGCCTGCGCTTCCTCTCCACCATGGACTGGCGCACGTTCGTCGAAGAGATGAGTGTGGTCGAGCAGCGGCTGCGGGAAGACCCCATGGGGGTCTATGCGCAGATGGATTTCGGCACCCGCGACGCCTACCGCCACGTCGTGGAGAAGATCGCCCGCGGCAGCCGTGTCGCGGAAGAGCGCGTTGCCACGATTGCGCTGGACCTGGCACGGGCGGCTGCGCCGGTTGAAGGGCCGCGCACGCACGTAGGCTACTGGCTGGTCGGCGAAGGCCTGCCCGCCACCGTTGACGCCGTGGCTCTGGCAGCGCCGCGGCACCGCAAGGCACGGCAACTGGCGCATCGCGTACCGCTTGCGCTGTACCTGCTGCCGATCATCCTGCTGGCAGTACTGGCCACGGGTGGCCTGCTGGCCACCGGCGTTGGCTCGGCGCCGGTGTGGCTGGCCGCGCTGCTCGGGCTGCTGGTGTTCAGTGAGCTGGGCATCGTCCTGGTGAACTGGACCGCGACAGTGCTGGTCACGCCCAGGCCACTGCCCAAGCTCGATTTCAGCGAAGGCATCCCGGCCGCCTGCGCCACGGTCGTCGCGGTTCCGTCCATGCTCTCCAGCATCGATGGAATCGACGTGCTGGTCGAAGCGCTGGAGGTCCGCTTCCAGGCCAACCGCGATCCCCAGCTGCGCTTTGTGCTGCTGACGGACTTCCTCGACGCCGCAGAAGCCGAGATGCCGACGGACCATACTCTGGTTGCGCACGCAGTCGAGCGGATCGAGGAATTGAACGCCCGCTACGCGTCCGAACGCGGCGATCGCTTCTACCTGCTGCATCGCCCCCGGCACTGGAATCCGGGCGAAGGGGTGTGGATGGGCCACGAGCGCAAGCGCGGCAAGCTGGCCGCGCTCAATGCCCTGCTCCGCCATGGCGATGCGGCCGCGTTCGTGCGCACCGTCGGTGACGTTGCGGCCCTGATCGGCGTCCGCTACGTCATTACCCTGGATGCGGACACCCAACTGCCGCGGGATGCGGCACGCGCGTTTGTCGCCACGCTGGCGCACCCGCTCAACCGCCCGCGCTTCGATCCGGCGCTGCAACGCGTCGTGGAGGGCTACGGCATCCTGCAGCCCAGCGTCGGCACCAGCCTCGGCACGCGCCGCACCTCGCGCTTTGCCAGGATGTTCGGCAGCGAGCCGGGCATCGATCCGTACACGCGCATGGTGTCGGACGTCTATCAGGACCTGTTCGACGAAGGCTCGTTCGTGGGCAAAGGCATCTATGACGTTGAAGCCTTCGAGCATGCGCTCGAGGGACGCCTGCCCGAGAACCGCATCCTCAGCCATGACCTGCTGGAAGGGTGCTATGCACGCGCTGGCCTGGTCAGCGATGTGCGTCTGTACGAGGATTACCCCGAGCGTTACGTCGCCGACGCCAAGCGCCGTGCGCGCTGGATCCGCGGCGACTGGCAGCTGCTGCCGTGGTTGCTGCCGTGGACACCGCGCCCGGGCTCCACATGGGAACGCAACCGGCTGAGCCTGCTGTCGCGCGGCAAGTTGCTGGACAATCTGCGCCGGAGCCTGGTGCCGGTCGCCGCCTTGGCCTTGCTGGTCGCAGGCTGGCTGTATGCCGAAAACCCGGCGGCATGGACGGCGTGGGTGCTCGCGCTGTGGTTCGCGCCGCCGCTGATCGGCATGCTGCGCGATGCCCTGAGCGTTCCGGATGACACACCGCTCGAGGCGCACTACATCATGGTCGGCCGTGGCACGCTGCAGTCGTTGCTGCGCGCGTCCACCCAGATCGCCTGCCTGCCCTACGAGGCGCTGCTGGCCGGTGGCGCGATACTGCGCACGCTCTGGCGCATGGCCGTCACCCGCCGCCACCTGCTGCAATGGAACCCCTCCAGCGAAGTCGAGCGCCGCCTCGGCGGCGACCGCGGCGCGGAATGGCGGGTGATGGCACCGGGGTCGCTGCTGGCGCTCGTGCTGGTGGGGCTCGTGGCCAGCGTGCATCCGCAGGCACTGCCTGTCGCCCTGCCCTTGCTGCTGGCGTGGACCTTCGCGCCGGCATTGATGGCATGGCTGGGCCGGCCGCCGGCCGCGAGCGTGGCCGAGCTTTCCGTGACGCAGCGGGCCTTCCTGGGCCGGCTGGCCCGGCGTACCTGGTCCTTCTTCCAGGCCTGGGTACGCGAGCAGGATCATTGGCTGCCGCCGGACAACATCCAGGAGCATCCCTCGCTGGTGGTGGCGCGGCGCACCTCGCCGACCAACATCGGCCTGTCCCTGTTGGCCAACCTGTCGGCGTGGGATTTCGGCTGGCTGCAGCAGGATGCGGTCGCCGAACGTACCGCCCTCACGTTCGATACGCTGGACAAGCTGCCGCGCCACCGCGGCCACTTCCTGAACTGGTATGACACCGAAACCCTGGCGCCGCTGCCGCCGCGCTACGTCTCCACCGTGGACAGCGGCAACCTTGCCGGCCACCTGCTGACGCTGCGCCAGGGCCTGCTCGCGCTGGTGGACGCGCCGGTGCTGGCGCCGCACACGTTCGATGGCCTGGCCGATACGCTGGGCGTGCTGGAAGAAGAACGCCAGCGCCATCGTCCCGACGACGCGCACGTGGGCCAGGCACTCAACCACCTTCGCCAGCGCCTGGCATCAACGCGTACCGACCGCCCACGTGGCACGGCCCAGCTGCTCGCCCGGTTGCAGGAGCTGGCCGGCCTGGCCGATGCCGTACTGGCACAGTGGCCGGCACCGCCATCGCCCGAGCAGGGTGAGCTGCACTGGCCGGCGCTGTTTGCCGCCGAATGCCATGCTGCCCGGGCATCGCTCGCCAGCATCCCTTCCGATGCCAACGCAGCCGACGAGGCGCCGGTACCCAGCCTGCGCCAGCTCGCCGAGCTGCCCGGCACGGCCGGAGCGGAGGCGCGCGCACGCATCGAGCAGCTGCAGGCCCTCGCGCACCGCGCCGGGCAGTTCTCGCTGATGGAATACGGGTTCCTGTTCTACCGTACCCGCAACCTGCTCTCGATCGGGTACAACGTCGACGACCACCGCCTCGACAACAGCTTCTACGACCTGCTGGCCTCCGAAGCGCGTCTGTGCGCCTTCGTCGCCATCGCCCAGGGCCAGCTGGCGCAGGAGAGCTGGTTCGCGCTCGGCCGGATGCTCACCGAGGTCAACGGCACCCCGACGCTGCTGTCATGGAGTGGCTCGATGTTCGAGTACCTCATGCCGCAACTGGTGATGCCCAGCTATCCGGACACGCTGCTCGACCAGACCGCGCGGCATGCGGTGGAGGCGCAGATCGTCTACGGCCGTACGTTGAACCTGCCGTGGGGCGTGTCCGAGTCCGGCTACAACGCCGTCGATGCACGCCTGAACTACCAGTACCGCGCGTTCGGCGTGCCGGGGCTGGGTCTCAAGCGCGGCCTGGGCCAGGATCGGGTCATCGCGCCCTATGCCAGCATGATGGCGCTGATGGTGGCGCCGGAGGCGGCGTGCCAGAACCTCCAGGCCATGGAAGAACTGGGCTTCTCCGGGCGCTTTGGCATGTACGAAGCAGTCGACTACACCCCCGCCCGCGTGCCACCGGGGCAGGATCACGTTCTGCTGCGTTCGTTCATGGCCCACCACCAGGGCATGGGCCTGCTCTCGCTGGATTACCTGTTGCGCGACCAGCCGATGCAGCGCCGCTTCGTGGCCGATGTCGAGTTCCAGGCGACCTTGTTGCTGCTGCAGGAGCGCATACCGCGCATCGGCGTGTTCCATCCCCATGAGGTGGAAGCCCTGGGCGAGCACTCGGCCATGGCCGAGCACGAGACGGCCCTGCGCGTCCTGCGCGACCCGGGTGGCCCGCGCCCGGAGGTGCAGCTGCTCTCCAACGGGCGCTACCACGGCATGCTGACCCATGCCGGCGGCGGCTACAGCCGCCATGGCGACCTCTCGCTCACCCGTTGGCGCGAAGACGGCACCACCGATGCCTGGGGGTCGTTCTGCTACCTGCGCGACGTGGACAGCGGCGAGTACTGGTCTGCCGCCTATCAGCCCACCTGCGTGCCGGTGGACAATTACGAGGCGATCTTCTCTGACGCCAAGGCCGAATTCCGCGGTGCGCGCCGCGGTTGCGAGAGCCACCTGCAGGTGGCCATCTCCGCCGAGGACGACATCGAACTCAGGCGCCTGCGCCTGACCAACCGCAGCCGTCGCCAGCGCACGGTGGAGATCACCACCTACGCGGAGGTGGTGCTGGCACCTGCAGCCTCCGACGACGCACACCCGGCCTTCAGCAATCTCTTCGTCCAGAGCGAGATCCTGGCTGCCAAGCAGGCCCTGCTATGCACGCGCCGCCCACGTTCGTACGACGAAGTGCCGCCGTGGATGTTCCATCTGGTTGCGGTGCATGACGCAGAGGTAGTGTCGATCTCCTACGAAACCGACCGTGCGCGCTTCCTGGGTCGTGGCAACACGCCGCGGACGCCGCAGGCCTTGACCATCGATACCGACCTCTCCGGTACGGACGGCTCCGTGCTCGACCCGATCGTGGCCATCCGCGTCCGCGTCGTGCTTGAGCCCGAACAGACCGTCCAGCTGGACATGGTCTATGGCATCGGCGCCGACCGCGCCGGTTGCGAGGCACTCGTAGACAAATACCGTGATCGCCGGCTGGCCGACCGCGTCTTCGATCTGGCCTGGACGCACAGCCAGGTGGTGCGCCGGCAGATCAATGCGAGCCAGGCCGAGGCGTCGCTGTACGAGCGCCTGGCCAGCCACGTGCTGTATTCCAATGCGCTGCTGCGCGCAGGTGCCAGCGTCCTGCAGCAGAACCAGCGAGGCCAATCCGGTCTGTGGGGGCATGCCATCTCGGGCGATCTGCCGATCGTCCTGCTCAAGGTCACCGACGCGGAGAACGTTGAACTGGTCAGGCAACTGGTGCAGGCCCATGCCTATTGGCGCCAGAAGGGGCTCAACACCGACCTGGTGATCTGGAACGACAGCAAGGCCGGCTATCGCCAGGAACTGCAGGACCAGATTCTGGGCATGGTCGCCGCCAGCTCGGAGACCGGCCTGCTTGATCGCCCTGGCGGCATCTTCGTACGGCCCGTGCAGAACATGAGTCACGAAGACCGCGTTCTGTTGCAGGCAGTGGCACGGGTGGTGATCAGCGACGAGGACGGTACGCTGGCCGCCCAGGTGGGGCGCCAGCCCCTGCCCGTCCGCCGGATCCCGGCCCTGGTGCCACAGGTGGAGCAGCAGGAGCTGACACTGTCGATGGAGGCAACGCCCGGGCTGCCCGTGGTTGCCGACCTCGGGCCCGAACCGGGCATGCCCCCCGGCGCCGGGCACGACGAAGAGCTGGACGACCCGTGGCCCTTCCTTCCGTACCGCGGCACCGGCCGATTCGACAACGGAACCGGCAGCTTCAGCGAGGACGGCCGCGAATACGTCGTGGTGGTGCGCGAAGGTGCCCCGACGCCCGCGCCCTGGGCCAACGTGATCGCCAACGCCCGCCTGGGCACCGTCGTCAGCGAGAGCGCGCCGGGCTACACGTGGTTCGAGAACGCACACGAATTCCGCCTGACACCCTGGCTCAACGATCCGGTGTCCGACACCGGCGGTGAAGCCTTCTACGTGCGCGACGAGGACACCGGCCGCGTCTGGTCGCCGATGCCGCTCCCATGCCGGGGCACCGGCGCGTACCGTACGCGCCATGGATTCGGCTACACGGTCTATGAGCATATCGAGGACGGCATCGTCAGCGAGTTGTGGGTATTCGTCGACGTCACCGCCCCACTGAAGTTCTCGGTCCTGCGATTGCACAACCTGTCGGGCAGGACACGGCGGCTGTCGGCCATCGGCTACGTTGAGTGGGTCATGGGTGACCTGCGTCCAAAATCACGCATGCATGTGCTCACCGAACGCGACCCGCAGAGCGGCGCGCTGCTGGCGCGCAACACCTACAACACCGACTTCGGCGGCCGCATGGCCTTCTTCGACACCGATGCCGAAGGCTGCGGCTGGACCTGTGATCGCCTGGAGTTCATCGGGCGCAACGGCGGCCTGCACGCACCGGCGGCGCTGCGGCGCGAACGTCTGGATGGACGGATCGGCGCGGGCCTGGATCCCTGCGCGGCGATCCAGGTGCCACTGGAACTGGCACCGGGCGACCGCAGTGAAACGACGTTCCGCCTCGGCGCGGGGCGCGACCGCGAGGAAACGCTCGCGCTGGCACGAAGCCGCCAGGGCAATCATGAGGCCATCGATGCACTGGACGCGGTGCGCATCCACTGGCGCAATGTGCTGGCCACGGTGCAGGTACGTACGCCAGACCCGGCGCTGGACGCACTGGCCAATGGCTGGCTCGTGTATCAGACCCTGGGCTGCCGCTACCTGGCGCGCAGTGGGTACTACCAGTCGGGCGGCGCGTTCGGCTTCCGCGACCAGCTGCAGGACGCGCTGGCCCTGATCCACACGCGCCCGGACCTGACCCGCGAGCACCTGCTGCTTTGCGCGGCACACCAGTTCGCCGAAGGCGATGTGATGCACTGGTGGCACCCCCCGCAAGGTCGCGGCGTGCGTACCCGCTGCTCCGACGATTACCTCTGGCTGCCCCAGGGCGCATGCCGCTACCTGGAGGTCACCGGCGACGCCAGCGTGCTGGACGAAGTGGTCGGTTTCATCGAAGGGCGCGCGGTGACACCGGAAGAGGAAGGGTATTACGACATGCCTACCCCATCGGTGCAGCGCGGCACACTGTATGCGCACTGCATCGTCGCGCTCGAGCGCGGCTGCCGCTTGCTGGGCGAGCGCGGCCTTCCGTTGATGGGTACCGGCGACTGGAACGACGGCATGAACCGCGTCGGCGACCAGCAGGGCGGTGAAAGTGTGTGGCTGGGATTCTTCCTGCATGACACGCTGCGCCGCTTCATCGTGCTGGCGAACGCGCGCGGCGATGACGCCCGTGCGCAGTGGTGCCAGGAGCAGGCCGACCGCCTGCGCCAGAACCTGGAACACCACGCCTGGGATGGGGCGTGGTATCGCCGCGCCTGGTTCGACAACGGCGCCACCTTGGGCTCGTCACAGAACGACGAGTGCCGCATCGATTCCATCTCGCAGAGCTGGTCGGTGCTGTCAGGCGTCGCCGCGCCGGAGCGTGCCTCGCAGGCGCTGGATTCGCTGTACACGCATCTGGTGCGCAAGGACGCCAAGCTGATCCAGCTCCTCGATCCGCCCTTCGACCAGACCACGGAAGACCCCGGTTACATTCGGGGTTACGTACCGGGGGTGCGCGAGAATGGCGGTCAGTACACCCACGCGGCCGTGTGGGCGGCGATGGCATTCGCGCAGCAGGGAGATGCGGTGCGTGCCTGGGAGCTGGCCGGCATGATCAATCCCCTCAACCACACGCTGGACCCGGCGGCGGTCCAGACCTACCGCGTCGAACCTTACGTATTGGCCGCCGATGTATACGCCGTGTCGCCGCACGTCGGGCGCGGCGGCTGGACGTGGTACACCGGGTCGGCCGGGTGGATGTACCGCCTGCTGGTGGAATCCCTGCTTGGCATTCGTCGCGAAGGCGATCGTCTGTCGCTGGCGCCGTGCCTGCCCGATCATTGGCCGTCATTCGAACTGAGCTACCGCTTCGGCCGCAGCCTGTATGAGTTCGAGGTGACCCGCACGGCGCAGGGTGAACCCACCCTGCAAGTGGATGGCGTCCTGCAGCCGGACCTAACCGTCCTGCTCCGCGACGACGGCCATTACTACCGCGTCGTGCTCGACCTGGGCGCGCCCCCGGGATGAACGTGCGCGCCGAAATCCAGGTGCAGCTTGATGCGCTGGCCGACCAACTGGACCACTGGGTGGCGCGCGTGCGCCACCCGGCGCAGTTCTGGCCGCAGTTTGAGCAGCTGACTGGCGAGATCCTCGACCAATGCGCGAACACGGAGAGGGACCACGCGCGTGTATGTATACAGGCCATGCTCGAACGCCACGCACTGGATCTCCCGTCCTGGCACCAGCGGGACGACACGCTCCCGCCGGGGACGCCGGGAGCGTGATGGCGCGAACGATCACGGCGCCCCGTCGGATGGCGTCGCCACATTGCCGCCCTTCCAGCGCCATCGGCCGGGCAATGGCGCCTCGCCACACTGCCCAGCCACTCAGCGCCCCCTACACCGCCTCGACCTCCATCGCTGCCCCACCCCGCCGCTGTTCACGCCGGCGATGCACCCAGTAGTACAGCGTCGGCAGCACCAGCAGGGTCAGCAGCATCGCCGACAGCAGTCCACCAATCACCACCACCGCGAGTGGCTTCTGGGTTTCGGCGCCGATCGCGTGCGAAGTGGCCATGGGCAACAAGCCGAACATCGCCAACAGTGCCGTCATCAGCACCGTGCGCAGGCGCTGCAGTGCCCCCTGCACCACGGCGTCGTAGAGCGCCATGCCCTGCTCGCGCAGCTGGCCGAACCGGGTCAGCATGATCACGCCGTTGAGCACCGCTTGCCCGAACAAGGCGATGAAGCCGATCGCCGCCGAGACCGACAGCGGAATACCGGTCAGCCACAGCGCCAGGATGCCGCCGATCATCGCCAGCGGTACGTTCGCCAGGATCAGGGCGGCACTGGTGACGTCCTTGAAGGCATCGAACAGCAGCACGAAGATGATCAGCACCGAGAGCGGCACGACCCAACCCAGGCGGGCCATGGCGCGCTGCTGGTTCTCGAACTCGCCGGACCAGTCGATCCGGTAGCCCTCCGGCAGATCGATGGTCGTGTCGACCTGCCGGCGCATGTCGGCCACCACGCTGCCCATGTCGCGCCCGGCGATGAAGATGCTCACGGCTTTGACGCGCTGGGCGTTCTCACGCGAGATGTTGATCGCGCCGCTGGCCATGGTGAACTCCGCCACATCCCCCAGCGTCACGGTCTGGCCGGAGGCCGTGCCCACCGGCACGGTGCGCAGGCGCTGCAGGTCGCGGTCGGCGTCGGACAGGCGCAGGCTGATCGGGAACTGGCGCTCGCCTTCCCACAGCTGGCCGACCTCGCGGCCGCCGATGGCGGTCTCGATCACGGCATCGATGTCCTGCACGTTCAGGCCGTAGCGCGCCGCACGGTCGCGATCGATATCGATGCGCAGCTGCGGCAGGCTGCCGTCGCGGTCGATGAAGGCGCTCTCCACGCCGTCTACGTGCTTGACCTGCGCCAGGATCGCCTGGGCCTGGTCGGTCAGCACCTCCAGGTTCTCGCCGCTGACCTTGATCACCACCTGGCCTTTGATCTGGGAAATGCTCTCCAGGATGTTGTCGCGCACCGGCTGCGAGATCGAGAATTCGGGGCCGGGAATGCGCTCTTCCAGGAGGCGCTGCATCTGCGCCACCAGCTCGCGTTTGTCGATCTTCCGGGTCCACTCGGAGTCGGGCTTCAGCGCCACCAGTGCTTCGATCTGGTTGGCACCCTTGGCATCGGAGCCATCCTCCGGGCGGCCGAGCTTGGCCACCACGGTGGAGACCTCCGGCAGCGTCCGCACCAGGTCGCGGATGCGTCGGGACTGCGCCTGCGCCTCGGCCAGGCTGGTGCTGGGGTCCAGCGTGGCGGTCAGCCAGATCGAGCCTTCATCCAGTTCGGGCAGGAACTCCGAGCCCAGCCGCGTGCCCAGTGCCAGTGTCACCACGAGCATCGCCACTGCGGCCAGCACGACCGCCCGGGGGCGCGCCATCGCGCCTTCCAGCCAGGGGCGGTACCAGCCGACCAGCCGGTTCATCACCGGGTTCTCGCCTTTCAGGCGCTCGCGGCGCAGCCACCAGAAACACAGCAGTGGCACCACGGTGAGCGCCAGGATCAACGCGCCGATCAGGGCCGACGTCACCGAATAGGCCATCGGTGCGAACATCCGGCCTTCCTGCCGCTGCAGGGTGAAGATCGGGATGTGCGCGGCAATGATGATCAGCATCGAGAAGAAGGTCGGCCGCCCGACCTCCGACGCCGCGGACAGCACGGTGGCCATGCGCTCGCGCCGGGTGCTGCCGGCCGGCATTTTCGACATGCGGGAGACGATGTGCTCGGTCACGATCACCGCACCATCGATGATGATGCCGAAGTCCATCGCGCCCAACGAGAGCAGGTTGGCCGGCACGCCCCACAAGTGCAGGCCGAGGAAGGTGGACAGCAGCGCCAACGGCATCATCGCCGCCACGATCAGCGCCGCGCGGGCGTTGTAGAGGAACAGCCACAGCACCAGGAACACCAGTACCGCGCCCTCCACCAGGTTGCGGAACACCGTTTTCAGCGTGGTGGACACCAACCACGAGCGATCGTAGAACGGCTCCAGCGTGACGCCCTCGGGCAGGTGGTTGGCCTCTATCTCGGCCACGCGCGCGTGCAGCGCATCCAGCACCAGCGACGGGTTCTCCCCCTTGCGCATCAGCACCATGCCGAACACGGCATCATCGTTGTCGTCCTGGCCGACCAGGCCCTGCCGGGGCAGCCCGGTGTCGACGATGCGGGCCAGGTCGCGTACCAGCACTGGCGTACCCTGTCGCTCTGCCACGACCACCGTGCCGATATCGGCGGGCGAGCGCATCAGCCCGACGCCGCGAATCAGGTACTGCTGCTGGCCGCGCTCCACGTAGCCGCCACCGGCATTGGCGCTGCCACGTTCGAGCGCCTCGGCGAATGCCTCCAGGCTGATCCCGCGATCACGCAGCCTGCCCAGGTCCGGTTCGACCTGGAACGTCCTGGCGAACCCCCCGAAGCTGACCACGTCGGCCACGCCCGGCACCGTGCGTAGACGCCGCTCCATCACCCATTCCTGCACGGTGCGCAGTTCGGTGGAACTCATGTGCGGCGCGTGCAGCACGTAGCGGTAGATCTCGCCCACCGCCGAGCTCATCGCCTCCATCTCCGGCTGCACGCCCTCGGGCAGATCCACGCCCTGCAGTCGCTCCATCACCTGGGCACGCGCGAAGTAGTCATCCGCGCCATCGTCGAAGGTCAGGATGATCATCGACAACCCGAACTGGGTATGCGAAAACACGCGCACCGAGTGCGGAATGCCCGACAGCGCCACTTCCAGCGGCATGGTGACCTCACGCTCGACCTCTTCGGCCGCGCGCCCCGGATGCAGGGTCACCACGGTGACCTGGGTATCGGAGACATCCGGGAAGGCTTCCACGGGCAGCTCGCGGAATGCCGCGAACGAGGCGCCGATGAAGATCAGCAGCGCCAGCATGACCATCAGCGGCTGGCGCAGGCAGTACGCAATCAGGCGATCGATCATGGGGCGCCCCTGCCTGCCGCGGCAGTGCCGGCAGATCGGTCAGCAGTGCCAACGTTCTGGTCGAGCACCTGTTGCAGCAGCAGACCGCCGTCCACCACCACGCGGGCCCCCGCGGGCAGCCCCTGCCCTACCCACAGGCGGCCCTGGCCCAACTCCTCGGCCTGCACGGTGCGTCGTGCGAACTGCCCGTTGCCCTCGTCCACGAACACCACCTGCTCGCGCCCGAGCAGCAGCACCGCACCTTCCGGCACCGACACTCCACCGTCCATCGGCACGGTGATCTCGGCACGCACGTACTGCCCGGCCTTGAAGCGACGCTCACGGTTGTCCAGTTCGGCACGCGCCTGCACCACGTGGCGCTCGGTGTCGATGTAATCATCGACGTGGCCCAACACCCCCTGTGTGGGGTCACCGGTACCAGGCGCCACACGTACCTTCAGACCCGGCGCGAGACGGCCGGCCAGCGCTTCGGGAACATCGATGATCAGCCACAGCCGGTCCGGATCGCTCACCACGGCCAGCGGCACCTCGGCATCGGCGGAGACGCTCATGCCGGGGCTCATCCGGCGCTCGACCAGGACCCCATCGATCGGCGAACGCAGCGGCATGCGCTGGTCGATGCCGCGGCGGCTGCCGAAGCCACGGGTCAGTGCCTGCAGCCGCGCGTGCTCGGCTTCGCTGGCGGCCAGCGCGGATTCGGCCTCGCCCAGTTCGCGGCCGGAGGCAACCCCGGCCTCATGCAGCTCACGTACCCGTGACAGTTCATTGCGCGCTTGCCGCAGCTCGGCCGCACCTCGCGCACCTTCCGCCTGCACCTGCCCGAATTCGGGGGAGGTCACCCACGCCAGGACCTGGCCTGCCTTGATCTTCTCGCCCGGCGCCGCCTCGATGCGTGCGATCTGCCCCGGCAGCGGCGAGCGCAGCATGCTTGAGCGGGTGTCATCCCAGGTGACGCGCGCCGGCAGCTGCAGCACCGACGCCGACCCATCGGTCACGGTCTCGCTGCGCAGCACCCTCAGTTGGGGGCTGTCGGCGGCAAAGTGGATCGTTGCGCCGTCCACCGCGGGCGCCGCCGCTGCTTCGGGGCCCGCATCGCGCGCGCAGCCACCCGCCAGCACAGTGGCGACGATCAAGGAAAGCAGACGGGCCGAGCCGGCTGTGCGCGAAAACGTCATGGGGTATGTCCTTCGGAAACGGAGATGGCCGCGTTCCAGCGCGCCAGGGCGGAGGCATGCGCCAGGCGCGCATCGATCAGGTCGGATTCGAATTCGCGCCAGCTGCGCCGCGCATCCAGCAGGTCGGTCAACGTGGCGGCACCGCGGCGATAAGCCAGTTCCAGGCCCTCCAGACTCTTGCGCGCCGCGGGTCCCTGAAGCTGTTCGTACGCAGCGCGGCGTTGTGCGGCCGCCGCCAGTGCGTGCCGCAGCTGGTCAAGTTCAGCGGCGGCTTCGCGGCGCAGCTGTTGCCGTTCCAGCACGGCGGCGTCGTAGTCCGCCTCCGCCCGTTGCTGTTCGCCGCGCCAGCGCGTGGCGCCGCCCAGCGGCACACTCATCGACAGTCCCCATGTCACGCCGCCGATGTCGGCCGGCTCGCGCTCGGCTTCGATCCCGAACTGCACGTCGCGCCGCCGCTCGCTGCGCGCCAGGGCTCGCGCGGCATTGGCGGCGATCACCCGCGCCTCGGCCGCACGCAGGTCAACGCGCTCGTCCAGCGTGGCCATCGCAGCGGTTGCCGCCGAGGCCGGGCGTGGCCACTCGTCGTCGGCATGCAGTGCCTCGTCCGCATCGCTGCCCAGCAGCAGCGCAAGGACATGCCGTGCCTCGCGCAGGCCCAGTGCGGCCTCGCGGGCGGCATCGGCCACTTTCAGATCATCCACCGCAAGCCGCGCGCGCTCGATCGGCGCCATGGCGCCGGTGGCGACCTGCCGGTCGGCAGCGGACAGGCTCTCGGCCGAGGCACGGCGATCTTCCTCGGCGATGCGGCTCAGTTCCTGTGCGGCCTTCAACCCGAAGTACGCTTCCCGCAGCGCCACCTGCTGCTGGCGGCGGCCATCGAGCAGGCCCAGCTGGGCCGCCTCGACCAGGGCATCGGCCTGGCGCATGCGCCAGCCCCGCTTGCCGCCGCGCTCCCACGTCCAGCCCAGGCCGAGCGTGGAATCCACGCGCTTGTCCTTCCAACGGCCCGGGCCGATCCCCTCCTGGCGGCTGATCTTGGAGGTGCCCACGCTCAGCTCGGGGCTGGGCCGGCGCGCGGCGCTCTGCGCATCGCCCTGCGTGCCGCGCAGTTCGATCGCAGCGGCCAGCAGGTCGGGATTGTGCTGCGCCATGACGCGCTCCGCCTCGGCCAGGGTAAGCGCGGAGACCGTGGCAGGCGCGATCAGCAATGCCGCGATCAGCGCGGCACATCGGGTGGTGGTATTCATTGCCGACACGGTAAGGTGCAGCGCTTTCGTCAAACTTTCCCGAACCTTGCGTCAACCTTGCAATGCGCATTCTGCTGATTGAAGACGACGCCGCACTGGCCGATGGCCTGGTGCGCGCCCTGACCCGCGCCGGTCACGCCTGCGACCCTCTCGCGCGCGGCCTGGCCGCGCCGTCGGCGCTGGCCAGCGTCAGCTACGACCTGGTCGTGCTGGACCTGTCACTGCCGGACATCGATGGCCTGGAGCTCCTGGCGCGGCTGCGGCAGGACGGCTTCAGCGTGCCGGTGCTGATTCTCACCGCACGCGACGGCGTGGAGGACCGCATCCGCGGCCTGGACAGCGGCGGCGATGATTACCTGGCCAAGCCATTCGCGCTCGGGGAACTTGAAGCCCGTCTGCGCGCGCTTGCGCGCCGCCAGTCCACCGCCCCCGCCCTGCGTCAGCTCGGCGCGCTGCGCTTGGACACCGGGACCCGCGAACTGCGCGTTGGCGATGAGCCGTTGGAACTCACCGCACGTGAACTCGCGCTCATGGAAATCCTGCTGCAGCAGCCGGGCCGGATCGTGGCCAAGCAGCGCCTGTTCGATGCGGTCTACAGCTGGGATCACGACGCCAGCCTGTCGGTAATCGAGGTCCACGTCAGCCGGTTGCGCCGCAAGCTGCAGGCAGCCGGCGCCAAGGTTGGCATCCGCATGCTGCGTGGCCTGGGCTATCGGCTGGAAGCCTGCGATGACTGAGGCGCCCTACAGCCTGCGTGGCGTGCTGCTGCGGCGCCTGTGGCTGCCGCTGCTGGTGCTGCTGCTGGCCAGTGCCGTGGGCTCGTTCGTATTGGCCAGGCACTACGCCGAGCAGGTTTACGACCGCTGGTTGCTGGACTCGGCCATGTCGCTGGCGCAGCTGACCGAGGTCCGCGGCGACACCGTCCACATGGAGATCTCCCCCGCCGTCTCGCGCATGTTCACCTGGGACACCGTGGACCGGATCTACGGCGAGGTAACCCGTGCCGACGGCACGCGCCTGTATGGTGCAGCCGTCCTGCCTGGCGGCACGGCGCTGCAGGCCGAAGGCGCCGACGACAGCCCGGCCCGCACTTACTACGATGCCGTGATCGATGGGCAGGACGTGCGCGTTGTGCAGGTCGCGATGACACCCCCCGGCGCTGCCGCCCCGATCCTGATCCGCGTGGCCGAGACCCGCACCAAGCGGCTGCGCCTGGAGCATCGCCTGCTGTTGGCGAGCATCCCGCTGCAGGGCACGATCCTGCTGCTGGCGGCATGGCTGGCGTGGTCGGGCACGGGCGCAGCGGCGCGGCACACCAACGGTGCCGCGCGACGGCTGGCCAGCGCGCCGCTGGATGCGCTGGCGCCACTGGATCCACGGGAGGCCGCGCCGCGCGAGCTGTGGCCGGCGGTGGATGCCTTCAACCAGCTGGTGAACCGGCTCTCGGCGATGCAGGACGCACAGCAGCGCTTCATCAGCAACGCAGCGCATCAGCTGCGCACGCCGCTGGCCGGCCTCCAGATCGAGCTGGAAAGCGCGCTGCGTGAGCAGGATCGCGCAGCACAGCGCGATGCGCTGGCCGGCCTGTTGCGTGGGCTGACCCGACTGCGCCATCTCACCCATCAGTTGCTGATCCTGAGCCGCTCCGAAGACAGCGCCGGCGCGATGCTGGCGATGCGCCCGGTGGACCTTGCCGTGCTCGCCCGCGATGAACTGGAACGGCTGATGGACCGCGCCGTGGTCGCCGGTGTCGACCTTGGCTACGAGGGCCCCGATGCCGGCGTCATGGTGATGGGCGAGCCTCAGCTGCTGCGCGAGACGATCAGCAACCTGGTCGACAACGCGCTGCGCTACGGCGCACTGGAAGGGATGATCACGGTCAGCGTGGAAACCACACGGGGCCAGACGCGCCTGAGCGTCAACGACGATGGTCCCGGCATCGATCCGTCTTTGCGCAGCCAGGTCACCGAACGGTTCTGGCGGGGCGATGCCAGCGGCGATGGGTGTGGCCTGGGCCTGGCCATCGTGGCCGAGATCGCCGAACGGCATCGGGCCACGCTGGGCATCGGCCACTCGGCGCTGGGAGGCGCCCAGGTCACGCTCGCCTTTCCGTCGCGTCCTGGGTGAACGACGTTACTGCGTCCAGTACACGGCCTTGAGCGCCTCGGCCAAGCGGGATGCCGCTTCCTGCTGGCTGAAGGGTGGCGTGCGCGGCGGGTCATACACCTCCGGGCGCGTGCCGGCGACGACCAGATCGATCGCATAGCAGGCACCGTTGTGGACTGCGCGGTAGCTCTCGGCGCTGACGTAATGGCTCATGGCGGCATCACCAGCCGTGAAGTGGGTGAACGGCACGCCGCTGATATCGACCGAGGCCGATGCCGCAGGGCCCGTTGCTTCGGCCGGCGGTTCCAGGCAGGACGTGACCTGCTTTGCCTCAGCACTGCGGCCGATCCGCAGCTCGCCCGCCGTGACCCGATCCGATCCCTCCAGCACCAGCGCCACCAGCGGCGTCCCCTTGCTGTCCGGCGGTGCAAACAGCTTCCAACTGGGCGAGGCCAGGTAGTCACGCTGGAAATCGAGCGCAACCCGCACTCCCGCCACCGGACCCACCGCAATGCCCGGCTTCGCTTCTTCATAGACAGGTAACGGCCGCTCGTCCGCTGCCGCGGCGGGCACTGGATCAGCGGCCTTCGCCGCGCCCGGATCGGCGCCGCTCGGCAGCGCCACGGGTGCGGCACCGCCCTCGCCCTGCGGCGAGCAGGCACACAGCAGCGCCGTCAAACCCGCCGCCATCCACCCTGCCCTGTTTCGGATCTGCGTCTGCATGAGAGGCTCCTCTGGCAATGGCCCCAGACTGCCTCGTGATCCGTGAACGACGTGCCACGCCCTGGGGCGCTCGCGTTGGTGCGGCTGCCGGCGGGCAGGGGCTCCCTCCCCCACCCGCCTGGCCCTGTCCCTCAGTAGTCGTAACTCACGCTGACCCGCAGCGAACGGGGCGCCTGACGCACGGTTGCCGCGCCATACAGCGGATCCGGCTGTCCCGGATCCAGCTCGGCGTACGGCGATTTCCACAGCGCCACCTGGCTGTTGAACACATTGAACACGTCCAGGTTGAAGCCCAGCCGACCATCGGCCACTGCCGGGCGGTAGGACACCCCCAGGTCAAGCTGCTTCAGCCACGGCAGGCGCCCCTGGCTCCCGGGAGGCGCCGGCTGGCCGTTGTAGAAGTGATACGCGATGCCGTAGCCGGATGGGTCTTCGAAGTCCGGCCCGTACGAGCCCAGCGCACTGAACGGCGAACCCGAGAGTACCTTCAGGTTGGCCGACACCAACCATTCCGGGGTGAGCTGGTAGTAGCCGTGCAGCTTGAACTGGTGGGTGTGGTCGTTGCTCTGCGGCCCGTTGGTGTGCTCCATCAGCTGGGCGTAGTCCCACGCCTGCGTGGTGGACACCGCCGTCTGGCCGATCCCCGAGAGCAACTGGCCTTCAGTGGTCCCGTAACTGCGTGACCAGGTGTAGTCGCCGCGGGCGTACCAGCGGCCATCGAACGGATGTTCCAGCGAGAGGTTCACCGCGTAGTAGCTGCGCTTGAACTGCGGGAAGCCCATTTCCGCGTTGCTCAGCGGAACCGTCACGTAATTGCCGCCGGTATCGACCAGGTTGAAGGTATTGGCGCGCCCCGGATTGATCAGCCAGCAGCTGACCGGGTTGCTGTCCTTGGTCACGTTGTAGCCCAGGCTGCTGGCCTTGCCGAGTACCGCATCGATATCGCAGTAGTCGTCCACGCCGCTGCGCAGCACGCGGTAGGTCGCTTTGGCCCCGTACACCCAGTCCTGGCCGAGCGCCTTGCTGAAGCCGAGGATGAATTCATCCTGGTAGGACGGCTCGATGCCGGAGGTGGCCACGGTCTTCGCATCCGGCAGCAGGCCATAGTTGTTGTTGGCCGAAACAGGATCGGAGAACCGGGTGAGGTCTGTCGGATAGCCGTTGCTGTCGATGCCGCCGTAGGTGTAGTAGGTCGAGGTGGCCAGCGTCGCGCCAGCGGCGTTGAACGCCGGGTTCAGCGGCAGCGCCAGGTAATAGCGCCCCACGTTGCCGAACACCTTGAAGCGGCCGTCACCGTCGACATCCCAGCTGAAGCCCAGGCGTGGCGCCCACTGCCCGCTGGTCTGCTTGATGTACGCGTCGCCATCGCGGTTGAAATTCGTGAACTGGTCCAGGCGCAGGCCAAGATTGAGCAGCAGCCGGTCGGTGACCTGCCAGTTGTCTTCAATGTACTGCGCCCGCTGCGACGCCCGTACCGAAGCCAGCGCGCTGTAGACATACTGGCGTACGTAATAGCCGTCCTCGCCATTGCGGATGCCACCTGTCGCCGGCACGCCCAGGCCGGTATTGATCGGCACGTTCGGGTTGGACTGCCCGTAGATCCAGTAGTAGCCATCGGCCGAGGCGACCGAACCGCGGTTCAACGCGCGGGCGTTCTGGTTGTCGATGCCGAGTGTGATGCTGTGGTCGCCCCACACGTAGTTCGCATCCAGGCGCAGGTTGTTGCTGCGGTTGCCGCGATCCGGATTGACCAGCAGCGACGTGGTCTGCGCGTTGGTGATCGGCGTGCCACCGGTCAACGCCGGATTCTGCAGGTTGGGGCTGTTGAGGTAGGTCAGGCTGCCATCGTAGGCCGGGTTGCCGATGTAGTCATCCGTGCGCATTTCGCCGTATTGCGCGCTGACGGTGAGCCGGTCGGTCAGGTAGCCGGTGTACTTGGCTGTCCACAGGTCGCCACCGGTCTTGGTGGTGTCGTCCTTGCCACGTTGGGCGCCACGGGTGAGCGTGTCGTAGTCATAGGCGAAGATGTCGCCACGGTATACGTTGCGGCTGGAGGCGCCGGTCAGCTCCAGCAGGTGATTGTCGGTGATGTTCCAATCCGCCTTGGCGTACCAGCGGGGGCGCTCGTACTCGTAGCGGGAATAGGAATTCGTCGCCTCCACGTTCTTGACATCCGTGCCCTCACGGCGCTCCAGCTCGTAGGAGCCGAAGAAGAACAGCCGGTCTTCGATCAACGGGCCGCCGGCATAGATGCTCTGCGTGCTGACCCATTCGCGGTCCTTGCTCTCCGGCGCATACAGCGCGCCATCGCCGGGATAACGCACATCGTCCTTGTCAGCACGCGTGGATGCCGGCTCCCAGGTGGCCTGGCCGCCAAAGTGCCACTGATTCGTTCCGCGCTTGCCGACCGCATTGATCACGCCACCATCGGAGCGGCCGTACTTGGCGCTGTAGCCACCGGTGTAGATCTCCTGCTGGTCGATGCTTCCGTACGGCAAGGTCAGCCCGCCCAGACCGCGCAGCGGATCGGTGCTGTTGAAGCCGTTGATGTAGTAGGCGTTCTCCGCTGCGGATGAACCGCCAAAGCTGACCAGCTGGGCGCCGGTTGGGCCAGCGTAGGTGCCGTTGCCGCTGTTGCCGATCACGCCGGGTGCGAGCTGGGCGATGGCCTCGGCCGAACGGCCCAGCGGCAGCCGCTGCAGTTGCTCTGCGGTGATGACCGTACGCGAATCCACGCTGCTCACATCGATCGCGGCGGCGGCACGGTCCGCGCTGACCTGGATGCCATCCAGGCGGGTGACATCGCCGAACGATACTTCGGTACTGGTACCAACCGTCAGTGCGACGTCCTGGCGGGTCTGCAGCACCTTGCCGTCGGCGTCGCGCGCCTCGACCAAATACCGGCCGAGCGGAAGCTGGCTGATGGTATAGCGACCGCGCGCGTCGACGGTCACTTCGCGGGTGAGGCCGGTATCGCTGCGAACGAAAATGCGCTGCGCCGATGGCGGCGCCTGGCCGGCGATCGCACCGGTGGTGGACTGTGCATGCAGGGTCGGGGAGGCGGTGGCAAGCAACACCGCCAACGCCAGCAATCGCGGGCGCAGGGAAAAACGAGCTGTCGTCATCGAAGGTCGTACGGGTAGTGGGGGAAGCCATGTCTGTGACCGCCTCGGGGCGGATTGGACATCGCACATTCATTAACCCCGCTCGCGCCCCAATGCAGAAATGCGCAGGGGTTATGTGGTGTTTGCCGATGGCGATATCGACAGCGACGAAACCATGACACGGGTCACCGCGCAGGCAGGTTCTGCGTGGTTACGCGTAGCGGGCGCAGGTGTGCGGCGCGTGACTCATCACTGCTGGGTCTGCCGTCATGAGCAATCTGCATCAGTGTCAGCTCACCCGCGGCCGCGCGGCTTCCTACAATCGAGCCTGTCTGCTGCCCTCTCCAACTGCCTGGATGTCCTGATGCGCCTTGCTCTGTCCCTTGGTCTGCTGGGCGTGGTTGCCCTGCTGCCGGCCTGCACGCCGGCCCCCTCTCCCGCTGACGCTGCGGCGCCCGCGGCTACCGCGCCGGCACCTGCGGAGATCGCCTGGCGCCATGGCGACGTCGACGACGCCTTCGCCGAGGCGCGCGACAGCGGCAAGCCCGTGCTGCTGTACTGGGGCGCGGTGTGGTGCCCGCCCTGCAACCAGCTCAAGGCCACGCTGTTCAAGGATCCGGCCTTCATCGCGCTGACCCGTCAGTACGTGCCCGTCTATCTGGACGGGGACGAGGAAGGCGCACAGGCCTGGGGCGAGCGCTTCGGCGTGCGCGGCTACCCGACCCTGATCGTGCTTGACCCGCAGCGCAACGAGCTCACCCGCCTGGCCGGTGGCAACGACAGTGAGGCCCTGACCCGCGCCCTCACCCTGGCTGCCAGCCGTCGCACCGCCGTGAGCGAGGTGCTGCAGCATGCCTTGACGGCACCACAGGATGTCAGCGCGGAGGACTGGCGCGTGCTCGGCGATTACGGCTGGGAAGTGGATGCCAATCGCCTGGCGGGCGAGCGCGATGCAGCGTCACTGCTGCAGCAACTGGCCACTGCTGCGCCCGAACCGGCGCTGCAGCGGCGGTTCGCGTTGCTGGCGCGCGGTGCAGGCAAGCCGGACAACGCGCCGACCGCCGCGCAGCGCGACAGCACCCGCGCCCTGCTGGATGCCGTTCTCGCCTCCCCTGCGGAAGTGCGGGCCAATCGGGACCTGCTCGGCTATCAGGGCCCTGCCCTGGTGGCCCGCGCCAGTGCCACCCCGGACCAGGCCCAGCAACTGGGAACGCAGCTGCTGGGCGCGCTGGATGCTGCCGATCATGCCCTCGGCGACAAAGCCGATGCGCGGCTCGGCACCGTCATCACCGAGCTTGCCCTGCAGCGCCAGCAGCATCCCGACCAGGACATTCCAGCGGCGCTGAAGGCCAAGGCGCAGCAGCGTGTCGCGGCCGCCGATGCCGCCGCGACCACACCACACGAACGCCAGGCCACGATCAGTACCGCCGTCTATGTACTCCGCCAGATCAAGGACGATGCCGCGGCCGAGAAGCTCCTGCTGGCCGAGCTGGACCGCAGCCAGACGCCCTATTACTACATGCCCGAACTGGCCGAACTGGCTGAAGAACGTGGCGACAAGGCCTCTGCCATCTCCTGGCTGCACAAGGCCTACCAGGGTGCGCAGGGACCGGCCACGCGCGTGCAGTGGGGCGTTCTCTACGTTGAGGGGCTGCTGCGCTTGAGCCCGGACGATGCGCCGGCGATCGAGACGGCCACCACCGAGGTCATCGCCGATCTGGCTGCCCAGCCAGCCGGCTACCACCAGCGCACCCGCCAGCGGTTTGAACGGTTGGGCGGTGCATTGCAGGCGTGGAGCCGCGACCATCACGGCGCGGAAAGCCTGGCCCGGCTGCAGGCACGGATGACCGAAACCTGCGCGAAGGCCGCCAGCTCGACCGACAGCAGCGCAGGCTGCGAGCGGTGGCTGAAAAGCTGACCCGGCAGGTCAACCCTTCGTGAGGAGCAAGGCGCCGCCCGTCGTTGGGCGGCGACCTCCAACGAGAGCATCAGCGGCGCGGATGCGCCAGCGCAAAGTCCAGGCCGGCGCATACCGCCGCGACCTGCGCATCGTTGCATTCCTGCGGCGACGTCCGCGGGCTGTCCGGGTAGACCTCGGTGGTGGTGGCGTACAGCGCGTCGGTGAAGCCGGCGCAGGCGCCGATCGAACGCGATTCGCCCCAGACCACGCCCGGCGACTGCAGCGGCATGCCGATCAGCTCGCCATTGGCATCGGCCGGGGCGATGTGCGTGATCTTCTCCACTGCGGCGATCAACGCCTGCTGGAACGCCGGCTGGGGATCTTCGCTGTTGCCGATCACGTAGAAGCCATCGGGAATGATGTCCGGCACCAGGGCGATGCCATCGCGGGCGCAGCGCGCCGGATCGAACTCATGCAGGTCGCTGTCGGTCGTTTCGTGCAGGTCCAGGTGCACCAGCAGGTCATCGCCACGCGCGGCCATCCAGCGCATCAGCGACGCCGCTTCTTCGATCTGGCCATCACCACGGAAGCTGCGGTTGGGATCGATCGCATCGGGATTCCAGCGCTGGATGCGCTCATAGCCCCACGGGCTGACGCAGGGCGCCACGATCAGATTGATACGGCCTGCATACGCCTCGGCGTTCTGATCCAGGAACTGCAGCGCGCCATGCACGCCGCTGGTTTCGTAGCCGTGCACGCCTCCGGTCACCAGCGCGGTCGGCAGTGCCGGATCCCACTCATGGCTGACCACCGCAAACAGCGGGTAATGATCCGGCGCGTAGTCCAGCTGCCCGTACTGCACCACATCGAAACGCTCGCCCAGGCGCTCGAGCGCGGCCACGACATCGTCGTGGTAGCTGCGCTGGCGCTGTTGGCCTGCGCGCCACCGGGCGCGTTCGGTGTCACCCCAGGGCTGGCCCGGCGTGCCGATGGGATAGAAATACGTATTGCTCATGGTGGTACTCCAAGGATGTCATCCGGTCGCCGGACAGCTCACGCTGTCAGCGACACTGCACTGGATATTCTATCTGTGGCCGTGTGCATCCGGCTGTGCGGACTCCCAACGCTGACAGGTAAAGGGAGCCGGTTGCCCGGCTCCCTTTCCGTTCCGCTTTGGCCGTCAGGCCGTCTGCGCCGCTTCATACCCGTTCAAGCGCATGTCGCTGGACGCGCGCCCCTGGGTCAGCGAGCGCAGCGACGTGGTATAGCCACCAAGCCGCGCCAGCGGGGCATACCCCAGCACCTCGGCCTGCCCGTCCTGGTCCTCGATCGAGGCCACCCGCCCACTGCGGCGGTTGAGGTCGCCGACCACATCGCCGACGTTGCCCGACGGTGCGTGGATGGCAATCTCCATCACCGGTTCCAGCAGCTGCGTGTCCGCCTGGGCCAGCGCCGCTTTCACCGCTTCACTGCCGGCGCGATGGAAGGCCATGTCCGAAGAGTCCTTGACGTGGGTCTGTCCGTCCACCAGCGTCACCTCGACACCGACCACCGGATGGCCCAGCGGACCTTCGCCCAGTGCGGCACGCACGCCCTTCTCCACCGCATTGACGAACCCACGCGGAATCGCGCCGCCCACGGTGCGATCGACGAAGGTCACCTCGCCATCCTCGCGCGGGGCGAGGTCGATCAACACCTGGGCGAACTGGCCCTGGCCACCGGTCTGCTTGGCCACCTTGCCTTCCACCCGCTGCACGGCGCGCTTAGGCGTTTCCTGGTAGGCCACGCGCGGCTCGCCGGTGCGGATGTTGACGCCCCACTCCGTGCGCAGGCGCTCGACCATGACCTCCAGATGCAGCTCGCCCATGCCCCAGATCAGGGTTTCACCGCTGTCCGCATCGGTCTCGACGCGGAACGACGGATCCTCCTGCGCCAGGCTGGCCAGGCCTTGGCTGATGCGGATCAGGTCGGACGCCTTTTCCGCGGTCAACCGCCACGCCAGCACGGCCTGCTGCGCCTGGATCGTATCGAGCAGCAGCGGGCGCGAGGGCGCACTCAGCGTTTCACCGCTGACCGCATCCTTCCAGCCCAGCACCGCCACGATGTCACCGGCCACGGCCTGCTTGATGTCGTGGGTCTGGTCGGCCTGCACCCGCACCAGGCGGCTGACGCGTCGCCCGTGTGCGTGCTGCGAGCTGGCCAGTGCGTCGCCCACCTTCAGCGTGCCCGAGTACACCCGCACGAAGCTCAGCGCACCGTGGTTCTGGTGCGTGATCTTGAACAGCAGCGCCGCCAGCGGGCCATCCGGGTCGGGCGGCAGCCGCACGTCGGTGCCGTTCTCCGTGGCGACCACCGCTGGCCGATCCACTGGCGAAGGCAGGTAGTCGACCACCGCGTCCAGCAGCGTCTCCACGCCCTTGCTCTTGAACGCCGAGCCCGCCAGTACCGGCACGCCCGCACCCGCCAGCGCGCCGCGACGGATCGCCGCGCGCAGTTGTGCGTTGTCGATCGCCTCGCCTTCCAGCCAGGCCTGTGCCAGCACGTCATCGGCATCGGCCACGGCTTCGATCAGGGCCTCGCGCTGCGGCAGCCACTGGGCAGCCTCATCGGCCGTCCAGGCGTGACGCAAGGCGCCGCCCTTGTCGTCCCACTGCACGGTGCTGCGGTCAACCAGGTCCACCCAGCCGCTGAACTGGCTTTCGGTGCCGACCGGTACGCCCAGCGCCCATGGGGTGGCGCGCAGCTTCTCGCGCAGCTGCGTGAGCACGCGCTCGAAGGAGGCACCGGTGCGGTCCATCTTGTTGACGAAGGCGATCAGCGGCACCCCGTGGCGACGCGCCTGGCGCCAGACCGATTCGGACTGGGGCTGCACGCCGTCCACTGCGGAGAACACCGCCACCGCGCCGTCCAGCACGCGCAGGGAGCGTTCCACTTCGATCGCGAAATCGATATGGCCCGGGGTGTCGATCAGGGTCAGGTGATGGATCGGCTCATCGCGTGGCGCCCAATGCGCCTGCACGGCGGCCGCGCCGATGGTGATGCCGCGCTCGCGCTCGATCGTCGAAAAATCGGTGGTCGCCGCGCCGTCGTGGACTTCGCCGACGCGATGGATCTCGCCGGTTTTCCACAGCAGGCGTTCGGTAAGCGTGGTCTTGCCGGCGTCGATGTGGGCAATGATGCCGAGGTTGCGCCGGAGGGAAAGGGTCTGGTGCGGGGTATGGGTGTTCATGGAATGGGTCTCGCTGCCAACATCGAGGAGCCGCACGCCGCCGTTGGCTAACGGGCGTGCGGCCAGGTTTGGGGCTCGGCGATCTGGTGCATGGCACGTTCTCCTTCAAACAGTTCTGGTACGTGGAAACGAAAAGAGCGCCCGGTGGGCGCTCTGCTTGGGGTCCAGGGTGACCGGTGTTCCGGTCAGCAGCCTCGCACTCCGATTGGCAGACGCGCCCGTGCCGCGTAAACGCGGGTCAGGGTAAAAAACGTCAGAAGCGGCATCGAAGTCATGGGGTCACCTGGGGTGTAGCCGGCATTGTAGACCTCTGACGGGCCGCCACAAGCCCTCATTGGATGCATCTGCGCAACAATGAAGTCCAGTCGAGCGACATGCCTGTCATGGATGGGACGGCAATGGCCCCTGCCCGTTCGAACATGCGAATGTGTCGCAATTGCGTATGCGGCGCAAATCCTTAGAATGGCGGCCTATGCGTCGCTTCGGCGACTCCCGCGAGGCCGGCACTGCCGATGAGGCATCGAGCCGGCGCCCGCGCCCCTTCCTCCGCGTTGTCGAGTTGTTGCCCATGTCCTGCTCTCTGCCCCTGAATCCGCGCCGGTTGCGCCCCAACCTGCTGGCCCTGGCCTGCCTGGCCGCCGCCCTGGTCCCCGTCGCGCACGCCCAGACCGCCACCGATCTGGATGCCGTGCGCGTCAACGCCTATCGCGCCGCCAACAGCACCAGCGGCGCGACCAAGACCAGTACCGCCCTGGCGGAAACCCCGCAATCGGTATCAGTGATCGAGCGCGCCGAGCTCGACGCCCGCGGCGTGCAGTCGCTCAACGATGCGATGCGCTACGTCGCTGGCGTCAGCCTGGAAAGCTCGGGCATCGACAACCGCGTGGACGACTTCCGCATCCGCGGCTTCGATGCCGGCAGCTGGTCCAACAACGTCACCCTGGACGGGATGCGTGCGCCGCAGGGCAGCCAGTGGAACCGCAGCATGTTCGACAGCTGGAATCTGGAACGCGTGGAAGTACTCAAGGGTCCATCCGCCGTGATGTATGGCCAGGTCGCCCCCGGCGGCATGGTCAACCAGGTCAGCAAAACGCCGATGCCGGACCAGGCGCAGCAGTTGCGTCTGGGCGTGGATGCGAATGGCCAGTACAGCGCCGCCTTCGACGTCGGTGCCGGCACCGCGGGCGAGGATCACCTGTTCCGCCTGGTCGGCCTGTATCGCGACGGCCAGACCCAGATCAAGCGCACCGAACAGCAGCACTGGTTCCTCGCCCCCAGCTACACCTGGCAGCTTGCCGAACGTACCCGCCTGACCCTGCTGGGCATGTACCAGAAGGACGATGGCGGCTCGACCTACCAGTTCCTGCCGGCTGCCGGCACGCTCAACCCGACGGCGTCGGGCTACATGAAGAACAGCACCTTCATTGGCGAGCCGGACTGGAATACCTTCGACCGCACCCTGTGGACCGCCGGCTGGATGTTCGAGCACCAGTTCAACGACCACCTCACGCTGACCCAGAGCGCGCGGCGCACCCATGTCGATTCGCTGTTCCGCAGCGTGGTCACCTTCGGCGCACTCAACGCCGATGGCCGCACCCAGAACCGTCGCGGCGTGATGGGCACCGGCGACTCCGATGGCGACACCTTCGACACCCGCCTGCAGGCCCGTTTCAGTACCGGCGCGGTGGATCACACCGTACTGCTCGGTTGGGACTGGCAACGTGCGGACTGGGAGGGCGTGCGTAGTGCCATGAGCAGCCCGCGCCCGATCGACATCTTCAATCCGGTCTATTCGACCTACCGGCCGACAGTGACCACGGAAACCCCGACCGCCGGCATCAACCGGCAGAGCGGCGTGTATCTGCAGGACCAGCTGGCGCTCGGCAACTGGCGCATGACCCTGGGCGGCCGCTACGACTGGACCAAGGACGACAGCAGCAGCGCCAACCGCAATATCGCCACCGGCATCTCCACGCCGGGCGGGCGCAATGTGATCAAGAACGAGGCCTTCACCGGTCGCGCGGGCGTGCTGTACGTATTCGAGAACGGGCTGACCCCGTATGTGAGCTACGCCGAATCGTTCCAGCCCTCGACCAAGTCGCCGTTGGACAGCTTCACCCAGACCGCGTTCGAGCCGGTGACCGGTTCGCAGTGGGAGGCGGGGTTGAAGTACCAGCCCGCCTCGGTGGACGGCCTGGTGACGCTGTCGCTGTACGACCTGCGCCAGCAGAACATGATCGTGGACGATCCGGTGGCGTCGCATCGCAACTGCGGCGCCACGGGCACGGCGACCTGCTCGATCCAGGGCGACGAAGGACGGGTGCGCGGCATTGAACTGGAAGGCCGGATCACCCCGATCGAGGGCTTCAGCCTGATCGGCGCCGCCTCGCGGATGGACTCGGAGATGACCCGCTCGGCGCCTTACAAGGGCAAGGAACTGGCGATGGTGCCCGATTACAGTGCCTCGTTCTGGGCGGACTACACCTTCCAGGCCGGTGCACTGCAGGGCCTGAGCCTGGCGGCGGGCGCGCGCTACAACGGCGTGAGCTACGGCGACAGCGCCAACCTGTACCGGATTCCGTCCTACACCCTGTTCGATGCGGCGATCCGCTATGACGTGGGCCAGATCGGTGGCACCCAGGTGCAGCTGGCACTCAATGCCAGCAATCTGTCCGACAAGCGTTTCGTGTCGACCTGCACCGGCGTGTCGTCGTGCTACTACGGCAGCGGCCGCACCGTGATGGCAACCGCGCGCTTCGGCTGGTAACCGACCCTCCCGACAACGGTAGTGCCGGCCGCTGGCCGGCGCCCGTCATACCTTCAACGCGCCGGGAGAAATACCCGACGCTAGGGATCGGTCACCACGACCAGCGGGACATCACGCTGTGGGTGACGCAGCACCAGCACCGGTTGCTGGTAGACCCGTTCGATATGCTCACGTGTCAGCACCTCGGTCGGTGTGCCATCGGCCGCCACGCGGCCCTGTTCCAGCAGCACGATCCGGTCGGCATAGGCGGCGGCCAGATTCAGATCATGCAGCACCACGATCACGCAGGCGCCGGCATCGGCCAGTTCACGGACCGCGCGCAGCGTGCGTTCCTGATGGCGCAGATCCAGTGCGGCGGTGGGTTCGTCCAGCAGCAGCACCGGCGTGTCCTGGGTCAGCACGCGGGCGAAGGTCGTGCGCGCCGCCTCGCCACCGGACAGATGCTCCACTTCCCGCTCGATCAATGCATGCAGGTCCGCACGCGCCAGCGCGTCGGCGATGCAGGCTGCGTCTTTCACCGGATCCGGCGGATGCGGCAGGCGGCCCATCGCGACCACTTCGTGCACACGGAAGGCAAAACGGACCGCATGCTCCTGCGGCATCACCGCGCGCTCGCGGGCCAGCGCTTTGGCCTTCCACGCGGCCAACGGCTGCCCCTGCAGCAGCACCTCACCCTGCTCGGCCGCCAGATCACCTGCAGCCACCGCCAGCAGCGTCGATTTGCCCGCACCGTTGGGACCGACCAGTGCCGTCACCGAGCCGGGCAGGAAGTCCAGCGTGATGTCATCCAGGATGCGCCGCGCGCCGCGGCTCAACTGCACCGACTGCAGCTGCAGCAGCGCGCTCATGAGCCGCTCCGGTGGCGCTGGCGCATCACCAGCCACAGGAAGAACGGCGCGCCGAGCGCGGCCGAGAACAGCCCCAGCGGAATCTCCGACGGCGGATCGAGCGTGCGCGCGGCGGTATCGGCGACCACGATCAGCAGGGCACCGGCCACGGCCGAGACCGGCAGCAGCCAGCGATGGCCCGGACCGACCAGCAGACGTACCACGTGCGGCACGACCAGGCCCACGAAACCGATCGAGCCGGCGAAGGCCACCGCAGCGCCCACCAGCAATGCACTGAAGGCAATCAGCTTGAGCCGGGTGCGCTTTACATCCAGGCCCAGGTGCTGGGCCTGGCGCTCACCGAGGGCGAGCATGTCCAGCGGCGTCGCCAGGCGCAACAGGGCGATCGTGCCGAGCACGAACACCGGCGCCACCGCGATCACATCCATCCAGTCGGCCTGGGCCAGCGAGCCCATCTGCCAGAACACCAGCGACTGCAGTTCGCTCTCGCTGGCGATATAGGTCAGGAAGCCGATCACGGCCGAGCAGAACGCGGCGATCGCGATGCCGACCAGCAGCAAGGTCGCCGTGCCGCTGCCCTGCCCCGGCCGTGCCAGCAGGTAGGTCAGCGTGATCGCGCCACCGGCACCGGCAAACGCCGCCAGCGGCAACGTCCACGCGCCGAACGCACCGGCACCCAGCACGATGGCCGAGACCGCACCCAGGGCGGCGCCCTGGGTCACGCCGACAATGCCGGGGTCGGCCAGCGGATTACCGAACAGGCCCTGCAGGCTCGCACCGGCCATCGCCAGTGCAGCGCCCACCATCGCGCCCAGCAAGGCACGCGGAATCCGCAGCTGCCACACCACGGCCAGATCGCGGGTGCTGACGCTGGCCGGATCGACCAGCCCCAGCTTCACCCCGATCGCCTGCAGCACCTCCATCGGTGGGAGCCGCAACGGACCCACCGCGAAGGATGCGATCACCGCAATCAGCAGACCGACCGCGGCCCATATCAGCACCGTCGCGCCACGGCGACGCGCAGGACTCGACACCACCATGCCTTACGCCCTCACGGGCGCGGCACCGTGGCGAAGGCGGCCGCCAGCGCGACCGCGCCACTGCCGGAAGCGACGCTGGCCGATTTCAGTTCCACATCCGGCATCACCCACACGCGGTTGGCCGCACCGGCCGGCGTCTGGCGCAGCGTCGGATACGCGCGCCACAGACCCGCCTGGCCACCGAACAGGGCCAGATCGTTCTCGGTCACCAGGATCACGTCGGGCGCTGCCGCCACCACGCCTTCATTGCTCAATGCGGAATAGTTGGCCACGCCGGCTTCATCGCCGATGTTGATGCCACCGGCCAGCGTGATCAGCTTGCCCGAGGCGCTGTCCGAGCCGGCCACCGTCGGCGCCCCGCCGGCACCGGTCGCGGAAACATGGATCACGCGCGGATGCCACGCCAGCGCGGCACCACTCGCCTTGGCCGCATCCAGCTGAGACTGCACCTTCGAGGCCAGCGCTTCACCCTGCTCGGCCATGCCCACCGCCGCGGCGACCTTGCGCACCTTGTCGGCCGCCGGCTGCAGATCGTCCACGATCACCGCCGCCTCGCCCGCGCCACGCAGCTTGGCGGCCAGATCGGAATGGCGACGCAGGCTGTTGCCCAGGAACAGGGTGCCCTGCAGGCTCAACACGCCTTCCACGCCGGTGGTGCGGTTGAACAGGAATTGTTTGGGGGCCTTGCGGCCGGACTCGGTGGCCGAGCGCAGCGGCGCGGCGTACACCTGATCATCCAGGCCAAGGGCTTCGAGCACGGCGATGATGTCATCCCCACCGGCGATGATCTTCGAGGTATCGGTCACCGTCGTGGCCACGCCATCGTCGGAGGTGACCTGCGCCGGCAACTGCTGGGTGGCGCCCTCGATGTCCGGCACGTCCACGCCCACCACGCGCTGCCAACCCTCCGGCAGTGCTTCGGCGGACTGCGCGATGGGTGTCGCAGCGGTGTCGGTGGCAGGGGCGGCGGGCTCTTTCGAGCAACCGGCGATCACCGCGACCAGGGACAGGGCCAGCAGGCTGCGGCGGACATCATTGGACTTCATGGCAGTTCCTCTTCAATCAGAACGGCGGGGCTGTCCGCCCCGCCGTCAAAGCAACGCAGTGCGCTGAACTCAGTTCGCGCGGGTGCTGATGCGGGTGATGCGGTCGCCCTTGGGGTCCTGGGCATCACGCGACTTGTTGACGGCAAACACGTTGCCCTTGCCATCCTCACGCACATGGTTCGGGAAGGTGCCGCCATCCAGGTTGCCGACCACCTTGCCGTTGCCATCGACCACCGTCACCGTGCCGGCGCCGCGATTGGTCACGTAGGCCAGCTTGGAGACGGGCTCGAAGGCCACGTTCAGCGCACCCGCGCCGACCGGCACGTCGTGCAGCACCTTGCCGCTGGCGACATCGACGATCAACAGGTTGTCGGTGCCCTGCGAGGCCACGTACAGGCGACCCGCCGCGGCATCATAGGCAACGCCGGAGGCGCTGATCGAGTTACCCAGATCGATCACCTTCTCCACCTTGCCGGTGGTGGTGTCGATCACGGCCGCTTCGGGCGTGCCGATGCTGACGGTGAACAGCTTGCCGGACGCTTCATCCAGCACCAGGCTCATCGGCACGAACTTCTTGTCGTCCACGCCCGAGGCCAGGGTGATCGGCTCCAGCGGCTGCAGGGTACGGGCATCGAACACCGAGAGATGATCTTCACCGGCGGCCGAAGCGAACACCTTGCCATGACGTCCATCGACCACGATGTCGCGGGCATGCGGTACGGCGCCGACATCGAACTGGCGCACCAGCGACAGATCCTTCTGGCGATACACGGCCACGGTGTCCTGGCGGGTGTTGGTGACCCACACGTTGCCGTTGGCATCATCCACGCCCACGCCATACACCGCGAACACCGCACCGCCCTTGCCACCCGGAACTTCAGCCGGGGTGATCCTGGCGGTGACCTTCAGGCTCTTCGGGTCCAGCTTGAGCAGCTGCGACTGGGTCACCGGCGGGCGACCGACGGCGGCAGTGACGAACACCGCGTTGCTGGCCGCGCTGTACGCGGACTGATACAGCCCCTGGACCAGCTTGGCCGAGGTCTGGTTGAAGTTCTGCTGGCCGCTCAGCGGCAGGTTCGGCGAGACGCGCAGCGACAACACCGTTGCCGCGGACGGCTGGCTGGCACGCACGATCACCGGCTGCTGGCCGGGCACGGCATCGGAGGGAATCGCAACCTTGCCCTTGAAGTTGCCCTCGGCATCGACCACGTACGGGGTGGCATTGAGCACCGTCTCGCCACGCAGCAGGGTGACCTGCTGGCCCGGCACGAACTGACGGCCGATCACCTCGGCATCGCTGCCCGGCACCACGTTCTGGCCGCGGCTGACCACTTCACCGCGGAAGCCGTTGGCCGGGGCATCGAAAACAGGCTGGGCGAACAGCGACGGGCTGGCCAGGGACAGCGCGAGGGCCAGGGTGGCGACACGCGGGAGGGATTTCAGGGTGTACATCAGCAGACTCCTTCTGTTGGGGGCGCGCCGGTTGGCGCGTTGTCACAGTGCTTGCCTTGGCGTGGCCGCGGTCCGTTGCGGCGGTGGCACAAGGCCACGGAACTGCCTGGGTATCGAAAAATCAGGGCGCCGGCGCGGGCGTGCCGCTGCGATCGGCGATGCCGTACAGCTGGCTCAGCGTGGCCTTGAGCGAGGCCGGCAGCATCGGCCCATGGCCAAGGCCGGGGAACTCGCGGTACTGCACCGTCAGACCGGGCACTTTCGCCAACCGGCTCGCCAGCTGCTGCGCGGCATCCGGGGTCGCGCCGCCGATGCGGCGCAGGTGCGCGACCACGCGCGGATTGGTCATGTCGCGCACACCGCGGTTGCCGGTGCGCTCGTCACCGCCGAGCATCACCGTCACCTGCGCCGGCTGGCTCTGGTTGTTGGCGATGAACTGGCGTTCCATGTCGCCCAGCGGTGCGCCCTGGCTCCACCACAGTGACGGGCTGGCCGACACGTAATGCTGGAAGGCGGCCGGCCGGGTATACAGCGTACTGACCACGAACAGACCGCCGAGCGAGTGGCCCCACAGCGACTGCCGCTGCAGATCGATGCTCGCGCGGCGCTGCACTTCCGGCTTGATCCGGCGTTCGATCAGATCCAGAAACGCATAGGCACCGCCACCGCTGGACTGCGACGTGCCGTTCTCATCGTCGGCGGTGTCGATCCATGCGGTGTAATCGCGGGTACGGGCGGGCGAATCGATGCGCAGGTCGTTGTCGTAACCGATGAACACCAGCACCGGCGCGGCGTGCGCGGCCAGGTCGGCCAACATGGCCTGGTCCAGCACCATCGCCGCGGCATTGCCATCCAGCATGTACAGCACCGGGGCGGGCGCAGCGGTCGCCTTGGCCGGGACACCGATGTTCACGCGCCAGCGGCGGGCCTTGTCGGGGCTGTCCAGCACGAAATGTTCAAAGCGATAGCTCTGCGCCGGCTGGTCCAACACCGTCTCGCCAACCTTCTGTTCGGGATTGCGCTGCTGCGCCGCCGCGGGCGACAACGCGGCCATGCCGATGGCGGTGGCCACGCCCAGCGTGCGCAGCCACGGCGATACGGAAGAGATCAGGGAGGAAGAAACGATCATGACAACCCGAAGCGAGAGACAGTGCTATCCCGCCAGTGTAACTCAAATGAGAATGGGTATCACTGACGTTGCGCTGAGCGCCCTGCCATCGCGCTCGCCATGCACGGGCTCAGCGCGCGCAATCGCCCGACGCCTTGCGTGCCGCACCCACGGTCGCACCGCCCTTGCCGGGGACGGACATCCAGCCCTTCAGCGGGAAAGTGTCCGGCAGCGACGCTGCCATCGGCGCCGAGCCGATCACCAGCTCCCGCCAGGTACCCACCGGCTCCAGCTCGGCCAGCCGCGCGGCCTGGTCGTCATCGGTACTGATTACGTCATCCGCCCCGGAGGGCGCCTTGGCGGTAGTCCCGGTCTTGGTGGCCCTGACCCGCAGTTCGCCACTGGTCGCACTGGTCACCGCCACCGCGTAGTGCTCCTCGCCATAGGCCCACGGCGTTTCGTGCTGCACGGTAGCGGTCTGTCCTGGGGCAGGCAGTGCCAGCGCATCGCCCGCGGCCGCCTGCACCATCGCCATGCCGCCCATCACCGCCATGTACATCCCGTACGCACGCATCTGCTTCTCTTCCTGCGTCTTCGCCTCGGGCGCGCCTGGCCAGTTCGCCTCCAGATTGAAATGCGCCTTGCCGTTGCACAGCGTCAGCACCACCGGCGTGCCCTCGCCTTCGCCCAGGCTGATCAGGCTGTCGCCGTTGCGGAACTGCTGCACATGGGCCAGCAATGACGCACCGCTCGGCGGCACCTGGTTCACCTCGATACGCGACGCCGCCTTGAGACGCTCGTTCAACGAGATCGTCGTGGCAGCAGCGGGCAGCGCTGCACCGATCGCGGCAGCAAGTACAAGCACAGGCAGGAAAACGCGCATGGGATCCAGTCCAAGAGGGCGGGACATCATACGCGTCCGGCCATCGCTCACTCGCACGCCCATGGCCCTGCACCGCACAAAGCGCTCAGCTACGCGTCACCATCGCGGTGATCGTCGCCGCCAGCTCCTGCACGGCCTGCTGCGCGGTGATATCGCCCGTGGTGGCGGCATAGGAGAGCCCTTCGGCCGCGCCCAGCATGCCCCACAATCCCGCCTGGGCCAGCACGCCCGAGGGTGCGAACGGTGACAGCAGCGCGCGGCACTGCTCGAGAAACACGACGTCGTAATCGCGCTTGATCCGTGCCAGTTCGGGCGAACCGGCCAACGCCGCGATCACGCCGGGAATCTCACGCCCCTGCTTCATGACGCAGGCGACGTAGGCATCGGCAATGACCTGCGCCTTCTCGGCGAGCGTCGGACCGCTGTCTGCAAAGCGCGCTTCCATCACCACGCCCTGGCGCGCATCGAAATCCTGGTACAGCGCCGCGAGCAGACCGGCCCGCGTACCGAAATGGTCATACACCACCGGCTTGGTCACCCCGGCCTGCTCGGCCAGCCGCCCCAGGGTCAGCGCGTCGGTGCCTTCCTCGCGCACCAGCCGCCACGCTTCCTCCAGCAACTGGCGCAGGCGATCGTCGCGGGTCATGCGGCGGCGAGGCGCCCCCGGAACGGCAGAGTCGAGCGGGCTTGACATCGCTATATACCAATCGTAACTTACAGTTCGTAACTTACCGAAAGTATACAACCTCCTCTCCTTGGACGCCCATGCACACCCTGATCGTCACCTCTCACCCCCATCCCGACGCCCTGACCCAGGCCGTCGCCCGCCGCATCGCGGACGGCCTATCCACCGCCCCCGGCGCGACCGTGGAACTGGCCGACCTCCATGCCGAGGGCTTCGACCCCCGCTACACCCGGCACGACCTGGACGGCCACCACCGCCTGAGCGCGTTCCCGGCCGATGTACTGGCCGAACAGGCCCGCCTGGACCGCGCCGACGCACTCGTGCTGGTGTTTCCCGTTTACTGGTGGAGCATGCCGGCGCTGATGAAGGGCTGGATCGACCGCGTCTTCACGGGCGGCTGGGCCTATGACGACAGCAGCGGCCAAGGCGTGCTCAAGAAACTGGGGCACCTGTCCGTCCATCTGGTCGGCCTGGGGGGCGCCGATGCGCGCACTTGGCACAAGCGCGGCTACACCGAGGCTATGAAGACCCAGATCGATACCGGCATCTTCGATTACTGCGGCGCGCCGGTGCTCTCGTCCACCCTGCTGCTGGAGACCGACACGGGTGACGCTCAGGCCCACCTGCACAGTGCGTTCGCGCTGGGCGAGCGGATTGCAACGGCAGCGACGGCAGCGCGGTGAGCGGTGAGCGGTAGCGGAGAAGGCAGCACGCCGTGCGACGAGGCTGAAGCACCGACACGAGCATGATGCGCCGCACGCTTCATGAATCGCGACAGCACCCCGCGCATCAACTGTGACGTGCAGCAGGCGCCGGCGACCGCCGGCGCTTTACTCTCCGGCGACCGCCTCGCCCCGCACGCCACCTTCGCCCGGACCCTGCATGAAGTACTTCCTTGTTCTGTTGCTGTTGCTGCCCGCAACGCAAAGCCACGCCCTGACCTTGACCAACCCGGCGTGGCGCGTCGAGATCGATCCTGCAACGCTGGCGGTGACCGCCACCCAGGCCGACGGCACCACCACCCGCATCTCTTCGGCGGGCGGCGCCGGCACGGTGTCGGCGCTGAAGCAGACCGCCGCTACCGGTCGATGGCGATGGGGCGATGCAACGCAGGTACGGGCCGAGCTGGTCGGCGATACGCTGCAGATGCACTTCAACCGGACCACCGAGGGCAGCGTGCACTGGCCGCGACTGCCCGCCGGTCCGCACGCCCTGCTGCTGCCGCTGCACGAGGGCTACTACCTTCCCGCCGATGACACCGTCTGGCGGGATGAACTGCTTGATGCCTACGGCGAGATCAACACCACCGAAGACCTTACCCTGCCCGTGATCGGCCTGGCGTGGCCGGATCGCGTGCTGTCGATCCTGTTCGCGACACCGTTCAACAACACCGTTCACTTCAGCGCCGATGGGCCAGGCGTCGCGGTCGCCGCCGAGCACCATTTCAATGCGCTCAACGTGTCTGAGCCGTATACCGTCATCGTCAGCCTGGATGCGCCGGATTGGCTGGCGCCGGCCAAACGCTACCGGGCGTGGCTGCAGGCGCAGGGCGGTTTCGTGCCGCTGAAGGACAAACTCGCCGCGTTGCCGGACGGTGAGAAGCTCATCGGTGCCAGCCACCTGTATCTGTGGGGTGACCGCCTGCTGGTGGAACAGGACGTGCGCGACTGGGCGACGCTGAAGGCGCTGCTGCCACGCGCGTGGATCCAGAAGGATGACGAGGCGTTGGAGGCGTTGGCCGCCGCACACAGCGGCCCCTATGTGCAACAGGTGTTGGTGGCCGCGATCAATGCCGCGCTGGCGGAACAGTTTCCCGGTGACACCGCCCAGGCCATGCAGCAGCGCCGGCACCAGCTGGATGCCACCCTGGGCACGGCGCTGCAGCCCGAGGCGATGCGGGGCGACAGCGCGTCGCCGCGGATGATCCGCGCCCTGCAGGCCGCGGGCCTGCCGCGGCTGTGGCTGGGGCTGCCGGACTGGACGGCGGGCTGGGCGAGCCCGGGTGGCGTGGAAGCAGGCGTACAAGCGGGCTACCTGGTGGCGCCGTACGATTCCTATGACACCGCCCTGCCCGACGGCAACGACAATCCGTCCTGGCTGTCAGCCCAGCTTGGGCAGGACGCGTTCGAGCGCTGCGGAATCATGAAACCCGATGGCCAGCGGATCAAAGGGTTCCAGGGCAGCGGGGTGTATACCAACGCAGCCTGTATCCGGCCATTGATGGAACGTCGGGTGCGGGACCTGCGCGCCACCACGCCCTACAACAGCTGGTTCCTGGATGTCGCAGCGACCGGCATGCTGTTCGATGACAGCGACCCGGCCAAGCCCACCCCGCAGGCGCAGGATGCGGCCAACCGCAACGCGGCCCTCGCCTGGCTGGCCGACACCCAGGCACTGGTGGTCGGCTCGGAAGTAGGCTCGGCCGTGGTCAACCGGCATATCGTCTTCGCACACGGCGCGCAGACCGCCGGGTTTGGCTGGCGCGACCCGCAGATGCGCCGCGAGCGCGACTCGCCGTACTACCTCGGGGCGTGGGCGCCGGAGCACCAGCCTGCCTTCTTCTTCAAACAGAGCCGGCTCAAGCCCCGCTACCAGCAGCTCTACTTCAACCCGGCCCGTCGCCTGCCCTTGCTGCAGGCAGCCTTCCACGACAGCGTGGTCAGCACCCATCACTGGACCCTGGACAGCCTCAAGTTCCGCGAGAGCCGCAGCACCACCGAGCTGCTTCAGCAGCTGTACAACGTACCGCCCCTGCTCAACCTCAGCGTGGCGACCGCCCCGTCACGGATCGCCTACCTGCGCCAGCTGGACGCGTTCTTCCGTCCCGTGCATGAGCACTTGTTCGACCAGGCGCTGACCGACTTCCGCTGGCGCGATGCCGCCGGGCAGGTGCAGCAGACCACATTTGCCGATGGCAGCGTGATCGTGGCGAATTTCTCCGATCAACCACGACAGGTGGATGGCCGTCCGCTTCCGGCGCGCAGCGCCACCGCCCACCTGGCCGACGGCCGTACGCTGGAGTTCAATTCGCCGGCGGGGCCGTAGGCCGGCACGACACCCGAGCTGTGCGCCCGCGGACCCGTATCCCCCGGACGCGGGCGCGCCCACCACTCGGGTGAGCGCGCCAAGGCGTCACTCCTTCGCCGCTTCCGCCTTCCACGCAGCGACCTTCGCCCTGGTCTGCGTCAGCAGCGCATCCAGCGCCGTGCGGTCATAGCCCTGGCCGCGCAGCACGACGTACTGGATGCCGCGCGTGGCCTCGATATCCTCCAGCGGATTGCGTTCCAGCAACACCAGGTCGGCCGCCTTGCCGGGCGCGACCGCACCGTAACGATCCAGGGTGCCGAACCAGGCCGGCCCCGCGCGCGTGGCCGCGGACAGGGCCTGCGCCGGGGTCAGCCCTTCCTTGACGAACAGCGACAGCTCGTCATGCAGGCCGATACCGGGATAGTTGAACGAGTTGAGGAAGCCCGCATCGGTACCGGCCATGATCGTCACGCCGGCCTGCTGCAGCATCGGCAGCACCGCGGCGACCTGGTGGTACTCGCGATGGCGGGCGTCGATCTGTGCCGGGGTCGCCTTCGCCGCGCGCTCGACGCGCCAGGCGTAGGTGGCCTGCAACTTCGGGCCGATGTAGGCCAGGTAGGGATCGTTGCGATGGTCGTCCTGGTCCAGGAAGTCCAGGATGCGCCCGCCATTGAGGGTCGGCGTCACGAACACGCCCTTGGCCGCGAAACCGCGATAGGCGGCCATGGCGGTGTCACGGTCGAAGCCCGCATCCAAGCGCGCGTTGGCCTGCGCGCGATCGATGCGCTTGGCGCCGAAGTCCGCGGCGATCGCGGCCTCATCCTTGACGCCTGCCTTGTAGGCGTAGTCCAGGTGTTCGATCGAGCTGATGCCCGCATCAACCGCCTGCTGCACGGTCAGTGCCATCGGAATATGCCCGGATGCACGCAGACCGTTGGCGCGTGCACCGCGCACGGCCGCCAGGAACAATTCCGGGGTCAGGGTGCTGTCGGTAATCTTGACGAAGTCGACGCGGTCGCGCTTCAAGCGCACGAACGCCGCATCCAGGTCGGCCTGCGAGCCGACTTCGATGGTGCCCTTCCAGACCGGCTTGATGCCTTCGATCTTGGCGCCCGAGGTGAACAGCTGCGGGCCGGCCAACCGGCCGCTGGCGATCTCGCCGCGCCACTGCAGCACCTGGCCGGGCAGATCGCCGGAGGCGTCGCGGATGGTGGTGATGCCATGGGCGATGTACAGCGGCAGCAGCGCCTTGTTCTCCTCAATGAGCTCCGGGCCGCCCCCGAAATGCACGTGCATGTCCCACAGGCCCGGGATCAGATAGCGCCCCTTGCCGTTGACCTCCTCGCGGGCCTTCCACGCCTTGCGCATCGCACGATCACTGCCCATCGCCACGATGTCCTGGCCGCGTACCACGACGGTCTGGTCCGGCACGGTGGAGGCATGCTCCACATCGACCACGGTCGCATGCCGGATCATCAGGTCGGCCTGCTCGGCCGCGAATGCAGAAGGGGCCAGTGCAAGCAGCACCGGAAGGGCAAGACGCAGGGACATGGGCAGTGCACCGCAAAATGGAGAACCGGGCCACCTTACGGTCGGGCCCGGTCCATTCACCAGTTAAATTTTGGAATGCGCGTCATGCGCATTGCAGATGAGCATGCTGCTTCACATCTCGCCCTGCATCGCCGGCCGTCCCTGCAGCTGCGCCAGCCACGCCGCCACGGCCGGGTGCGCGTCCACGGCAGCGCCCACGAAGGTCCCGTAGCCGACCACCTTGCCCACCACGAGATCTGCCAGCGAGTAGGCCTCACCCAGCATCCAGGGCTGCTGCGACAGGCGCGCCTCCAGCACGTCCAGCAGTTCATTGGCCGCGCGGATGCCGGCTGCGGCATGGTCGGCATGGCGCAGCGCATCGTCCGTGGTGGCCAGCCACACGCGCCCGATCACCGCGCCATAGGTGACATATGCCCAGGTGCACCACGACATCGCCTCCAGCCGCGCCGGTGTGCCGTCCTGCGGCCAGAGCCCCTTGGCCACGCCGTAGTGCTCGCCCAGCCACAGGTGGATCGCCAGGGCTTCGAAGATCGGCGTGCCATCCACCACCAGGCACGGCACCTTGCCGTTGGGATTGATGGCCAGGTAGTCGGCCGTGCGCTGCTCGCCGGCGCGGATGTCGATCCTGACCCGCTCATGAGGGACGGCCAGTTCGGCCAGGGCGCAGGCGATCGGGGTGGCGCTGGACATCGGGTGCCAATAGAAGACGAGGGACATCTGGAACTCCTTGAGGGTGGTCAGGGGTGCGACCGAAGCGGTCCTGCACCGTGGCCACAAGGCTAGCCACCCTTGCGGACAGAACCCGCCCGCAATGGCTGCTACGCTTCCCCGATGCTGACCGCCTCCGCCCGCCTGCTGAGCCTGCTGTCCCTGCTGCAATCGCGCCCGCATTGGGGCGGCGGCATGCTGGCCGAGCGCATGGGCATCCACCCACGCACGCTCCGCCGCGACATCGACCGGCTGCGCCAGCTGGGCTACCCCATCCACGCCAGCACCGGTGTCGCCGGAGGGTACGCGTTCCGTCCGGGCCGGGCCCTGCCACCACTGCTGCTGGACGACGATGAAGCGCTGGCGGCCGCAATCGCGCTGCGCACCGCGGTGACCGGCACCATCAGCGGGATCGAGCAGACCGCGATCACTGCGTTGGTCAAGATTGAACAGGCAATGCCACCGCGCCTGCGGCCCCGGCTGGAGGCACTGCGCTCAGCGATCCTGCCCACCGATCAGATCGGACCGTTGGTCGATGCCGGTCGGCTGACCGCCCTGGCCGCTGCCTGCCGCGACCAACTGCAACTGGCCTTCGAGTACATCGACCGCACAGGTCAGCCGAGTTCTCGCCAGGTGGAGCCACAAGGCGTGGTGCACACTGATCGGCGCTGGTATCTGGTTGCCTGGGACCCCGCACGCGACGACTGGCGCACCTTCCGCATCGACCGGATCACCAGTACGCCCGTGGTGGGCGCGCATTTCGCGCCCCGCGCCGGGCCCGGCGACGGCGACCTGCGCCAGTGGGTGGCGCGATCGCTCTCGCTCGGGCAGTACCCCGATGAGGCGCGGATCATCCTGCACGCACCCCTGGCTGCCCTGCGCCAGCGCATCCCTGCGTCGGCCGGGGTGCTCGAGGGTGTGGATGACCAACGCTGCCTGCTGCGCTGTGGCGCCAACCCGATGGGCTCGGTGATCTACTGGTTGCTGGCCATGGACCTGGAGTTCGAGGTACTGGGGCCACCCGCACTGATCGAGCGGCTACGGGCTGCTGGCGAGCGGGTGGCACGCAGCCTGGCCCCAGGCACCGCCGACGCCGTGCCGACGCCCGCGGACGTGTAGCCACCGGGCATGGCCATGGCGGCCGTGGTCATTGCACTTCACAATGGCGCCATGACTGCCAGTGAAAAACCGAATCGGGCCCTGTTCGACCTGGACCTGTTGCGCGCCATGGTGATGGTGGCCGATTGCGCCAGCTTTACCACGGCGGCCGCCCGTCTGCATTCCACCCAATCCACCATCAGCCAGAAGATCCGCCGGCTGGAGGAAATGGCCGGCCATCCGCTGCTGGTGCGCGGCAACCGTGATGTGCATCCCACCGATGCCGGCGAGATCGTCCTGGGTCACGCGCGCCAACTGCTGGCGCTCAACGATCAGCTGCTGGAGGCCCTGGCCGGTACCACGGTGGCCGTCACCGTGCGGCTGGGCGTACCGGAGGACTTTGTCAGCGCCGCGACCACCCAGCTGCTCGGCGCCTTCAACCGCGAACATCCCCAGGTGAAGCTGGAGGTCACCAGCGGCCTCAGCCGCGATCTGGCCCACGGCTACGATCACGGCGAACTCGACCTGATCCTGGTCAAGCAGCGCCGCAACAGCCGCGCCGCGGTGGCCTGCTGGCCCGAGACCATGGTCTGGATCGACAGTGCCCGCAATGGCTGCATCGGCCTGGATCCGGTGCCCCTGGTCACCTTTCCGCCGCGCGGACTCTACCGCGATGACATCATCGACGCGATCGAAGCGCTCGGGCGCCGCTGGCGGATCAGCTTCACCAGTTCCAGTCTGAGCGGGATCCAGGGCGCGGTGGCCGATGGCATGGGCATCAGCCTGCTGCCGGCGCGTGCCTTGAGCCGCGAGCACACCGTGCTGGGTGCCGAACAAGGCCTGCCACCGATCGATACGTTCGAGATCGCCCTGCTCCATCGCGCCACCGCCGACCCGCTGGTCAAGATGCTGGCGATGCGCCTTGGCGAACTTCTCAACCACGAGCGCGCCAGCAAGGACGTCACGCCGGCCTGAGCATGCAGTCGATCCGGATCACGCACCAGTGGATCGACCACGACGCCAGGCTGTATCGCCAGTGGCAGGCTGTCCTTACTTGAGCTGCAGCGGGTAGCGCTGCCAGAGCACGTGCACCAGGAACCCGGTCAGTTCCGGGTCCTTGCTGGTGATCGAGGCGCGGATCTTGTCCAGCAGCACCATGTCGCTGCAGTTGCGCACATCGGCGTGGCCAGCCTGGCCGGCGCGGCGGGCCCGGTAGCGGGCGGCGCGCTGTGCATCGGTCATCGCGTAGCCGAAGGTGGGCGGACGGCCGCGCTTGCGCGGCAGCGTCAGTTCCAGTGTTCCGGGGTCTTGTTCATCGCGCATGACGGACGAGGATGCAAACGGGGGCGCGCACGATATCGTGAGACATCACTTTAATCCAGCGTTTTCCGTGGATTTCTGCATTTGCGACGCAAGCGTCAGCGCCACGCCTCTGCAACACGCGCGCCCGCCCACACCAGCAGCATCCCGCCGACGAGGCTCACGCCCAGGTACAGCGGCACCATCACGCTGCGGTCGGTGCGGGTGAACACCAGCGATTCGAGCATCATCGAGGAGAACGTGGTCAATCCGCCCACGATCCCGACGATCAGGAACGCGCGCCAGTACAGCGCCGCCGTGCCACGACTCTGCAGCCAGATCATCACGTAACCGGCGACGAACGCACCGGCCAGGTTCACCGTCAGCGTGCCCCACGGAAAGCCGTTGCCGAACTGGCGCAGCATCGCATCGCCCACCATGAAGCGCAGTGCGGCGCCCAGTGCGCCGCCCGCCATCACCAGGCCCAGCTGCTGCCACCAGACGCCGATGCCGTCCATCACTCGCTGCCCTTCTCCGCGCGTGCCTGTTCGCGCGCGGCACGCAGGCGGTCCAGCTTTTCCTTCAGCTTGATCTCCAGCCCGCGCGGCACCGGCTCGTAATACACGCGCTCGCCCATCGCATCGGGGAAGCCGGTCTGGTCCAGCGCGATCCCGCCGTCGGCATCATGGTCGTACTGGTAGGTCTTGCCGTAACCCAGCTCTTTCATCAGCTTGGTTGGCGCGTTGCGCAGGTGCAACGGCACCTCCTGGGTGCCGGTCTCGCGCACTTCCTGTTTGGCCTTGTTGAACGCGGCATACCCGGCGTTCGATTTGGCGGTGCTGGCCAGGTACAGGACCAGCTGCGCGAAGGCGAGCTCGCCTTCCGGACTGCCCAGGCGCTCATAGATATCCCACGCCTCCAGCGCCATCGACTGCGCCCGCGGATCGGCCAGGCCGATATCCTCGATGGCCATGCGGGTCAGCCGCCGGGCCAGGTAGGACGGATCACAGCCGCCGTCGAGCATCCGGGTCAGCCAGTACAGCGCGGCATCCGGGTTGGAGCTGCGCACGGACTTGTGCAGTGCCGAAATCTGGTCGTAGAACTGCTCGCCGCCCTTGTCGAAGCGGCGGGTGCGGTCGGCCAGCACCTGCACCAGCATCTCCGGGCTGATCCGCCCGCCATCGCCGCTGGCCAGTTCGGCCGCGATCTCCAGCAGGGTCAGCCCGCGCCGCACATCGCCATCGGCGGCGGTCGCGATCTCCAGCAGCGCCTCGGGCGCGACCTGCAGATGCTCCGCGCCCAGGCCGCGCCCGGTGTCCTGCAGCGCCCGCTCCAGCGCCTCGACGATGTCGCTTGGCGAGACCGACTCCAGCACGTGCACGCGGCAGCGCGAGAGCAGCGCCGAGTTCAGTTCGAAGGACGGATTTTCGGTGGTGGCGCCAACGAACACGATGGTGCCGCGCTCGATGTGCGGCAGGAACGCATCCTGCTGGGCTTTGTTGAAGCGGTGCACCTCGTCCACGAACAGCACCGTGCGCCGGCCTTCGGCGAAGCGCTGTGCAGCCTCGGCCAATACCTGGCGTACCTCGGGCAGACCGGACAGCACGGCGGAGATCGCGCGGAACTCGGCGTCGGCGTAGTGCGCCAGCAGCAGCGAAAGCGTGGTCTTGCCGCAGCCCGGTGGGCCCCACAGGATCATCGAGTGCACATGGCCGGACTCGACCGCGCGGCGCAGTGCGCTGCCCGGGGCGAGCAGGCGCTTCTGCCCCACCATCTCATCCAGCGTCTGCGGACGCATCCGCTCGGCGAGAGGACGCATGTTGTCCCGATCCACGGTCAGCAGATCGGGCCCATTGAAAGTCGTTCGGTTTCTGGCCACGTGCCTAGTGTATCGCGGCGGATTGCAGGGTAGATGCCGGCCAGCGGCCCGGCCGGCATCTACACCGTCATTCGCCGATGACGTCCACGCCCTTGGCCGGGGTGAAGCTGAAGGTGCCCGAGGCAAAGCCCGGGTTGCGCTTCCAGCCGGTGAAGCTGATCACCGTGCGCTGGCCGACCGCGTCCACCACTTCCATGCGTGCCAGGCCCTGGGCATTGAAGCCCAGCGCGGCGTACTGGAAGGCGGTATCGGTTTCGCGCTTGGGGCTCAGTGCCAGCCACTGCAGGCCATCGCGCACGGCCGCCTCTTCGCTGACGTCGTATTGCTTGTCCAGCAGGGCCGGATTGATCAGCGCGGTCAGCGGGCTGTTCTGCTCTTCCTGGCCCTGCGGGCGCACGCTGGCCTGCTCCAGGTCGGGCTCGTAGACCCAGACCTTCTTGCCATCGGCCACGATCAGCTGCTCGTGCGGCTTGATGTATTCCCAGCGGAACAGGCGCGGTGCGGACAACGCGACACGGCCACTGGTGGTTTCCTTGACCTTGCCCTTGCTGTCGTACACCTGCTGACTGAACTGGCCATCCAGCCCCTTCAGGCCCTGGGTGAAGCGATTGAGCTCATCACGGGCGCCGGCCCAGGCCGACGCCGACCCGACACCGGCGACAACCAGAGTGGCAGCAAGCAGGGAGCGGCGGAAGGTGGTGTGCATGCGAGGTATCCAGGCGAATGGGAAGGATGGAAGGCAGTGTGCCCATTCAATCCTGAATGGGCGATCAGGGGCGCATTATGCGCTGGAAGCGGGTGTACCGAGCGTACTCAGGGCCCGGCCTGCACCGTCTTCAGATCGCCGTACACCACCTGCCCGCGGAAGCCGCGCCGGACCTGCTGGTACAGCTCGCGGAACGCCGCGTAGTCCTGCGGCTGGCAGAGCGCGTCCGCCCCGCGCACGGCGCGTTGATGCAGCCGGTGGCGCGCGGTGACCACCTGCCCTTCGCGCGTCCACTCCACCGTGTACTGCCCACCCGCATTGTCGAACTGCTGGCTGCGCGGAATCGCCACGATCGGCACGCTGGCCGGGAAGGTGAGCCGATAGCGCTCCTCGCGCAGACTGTCGTTGCAGTAGAACGGCGTAGCGTTGTCCGGCGCCGAGGTGCTGGCGTACAGGTCACGGAACGACTCACCGCCCGGCGCATCGGGCAGCACCATGCCGCCGAGAACCGCGAAATCGAAGTAGTCACTGGCCTGGAAGTCGTAGCGGAAGTTGAACGGACGGGTCAGGTCCTGCGGATCCCCCAGCAGGGTGAGCGCGCCACTGCCATCGAAACCGGAGGCGGCCATGATCGATTCTTCCGCCCGCGCCCGGTTCTGTGCGTTGAGCCGTGCGAAGGCGGCCCGCATGCCGATCTCGGCCACGCCGCTGGGCTGCTGCAGGGTCTGGCCGACCAGGTTGCCAGCCGCGTCGAAGCGGAAATCAACCTCCAGCCCGGTGCCGTTGCGGCTGGCATCGTTGGCGGGGGTGCGCGCCACCACGGCCTGGCGGGTGTGCAGCACCGGTGCGCCGAGATCAGCGTCGGGCAGCTGGCCGAAGCGCGCATAGGACGTGGTCGAGTCCAGATACAGGTCGAACTCGGGGAGATAGGTGATCGCGTGGTTGAAGCGGCCCAGCAGCGGAATGGTCGGCAGGGTCGGCCCGCCACCGGCGCCGATCAGCACCGGGGTGCTCTGGATGCCCCGTGCAGCCAACAGCGCCTCCAGGATCACCACATGGTCTTTGCAGTCGCCGTAGTGATTGTCGAGGATGCTCTGCGCCGGGTTCGGCTCCAGCCCACCGTTGCCCAGGTAGACCGCCACGTAGCGGATGTTCTGGGCGACCCAGCGGTACAGCACGGCGGCCTGCTCGCGCCGGTCGGTGATGCCACGGGTCAGCTGGTCCGCCAGCGCCTGGATCTGCGGGGTGACCGCGGCCGCCTCGCCACCCTTGAGCTGATAGGCCTGTGCCACCTGCGACCAGTCACGATACGTGCTGGCCATGATGCCCGGGCTGTACTCCCAGGCGGCGGCGGACCAGTTCTGTGCCTTGAGCGGCTCACTGCGGCGGTAGGTCCACTCCCACTGCGCCTGGCCATTGCGGATCCGGGGCCTCTCACTGCCACGCACGCCCCGCTGCTCCACCTGCATCGGCAGGCTGGCCGGGGCGGTGAGGGTCACGCGCGCATCGTCATACGGCGTGAACACGCTGAAGGTTTCCCACAGGCCGAAGTAGCCGGGGAAGTACGGCGTGTTCTGGGTCCGGCGGGTCTGGTAGACCACGCGCGTGCCCGGCGCCAGGTTCGGAAACACCACCACCCGCACCTTGCGGTCGGCATACATCGCTGCGGCAGCGCTGGAGTAGCTTTCCTGCGTGTAGATGCGGTCGGCGGGCACGTCGCGGCGCTGGCCATCGGCGGTCAGGGTATAGGCCTGCAGCACCTCCAGCGTTTCCATTTTCTCGCTGTAGCTCAGCCGCACCTGGCTGAACTGCTCGACCGCCGATTTGGTCTTGAGCAGGATCTCGTACTCTTCGGTCTGGGTGTTGCCGGCATCGGGGCGCACTACGTAGTCGGCGCGATAGCGCACGAAGCTGAAGTTGTTGCTGGCCTGCGCCTCAGTGCCCGCACCCTGCCCACCCGGCGCGACCGGTGCGGCAGCCGGGGGCGCAGCTTGGGCTTGGGCTTGGGCCTGCGCCACCACGGGCGCGACCAGCAGCGCACCTACCATCATCCAGCGCATCGGCTTCATTGCAGGTTCCTTGTGCGAAGCGGCCGGCGAGCACGTCGCCGGCCGGGTGCCGATCAATGACGGCCGGGGAGCGCCCGGCCTTACTTGGGCGGTGGCGGGGCCAGCACGCTGCGATCGCCGTTGTGCTCCGGCGGGCTCACCACCCCGGCGGCCTCCATCGCTTCGATCAGGCGCGCGGCCCGGTTGTAGCCGATCTTCAGGCGACGCTGCACACCGGAGATCGACGCACGACGGGTTTCGGTGACGATGCGCAGGGCCTCGTCGTACAGCGGATCGGATTCGTCGCCGCCACCACCGCCTGCCTCGGGCAGTCCGCCGGGGCCGACCACCACGCCATCGCCCATCATCTGCACCTCGTCCAGCACGCCGGTGATGTAGTCGGTCGGGCCGCTGGCCTTGAGGTGCTCGACCACGCGGTGCACTTCCTCATCGGAGACGAACGCGCCGTGCACGCGGTCCGGCAATGCCGTGCCCGGCGGCAGATACAGCATGTCGCCGTGGCCCAGCAGCGTTTCCGCGCCGGACTGGTCGAGGATGGTGCGCGAATCGATCTTGGAGCTGACCTGGAAGCCGATGCGGGTCGGGATGTTGGCCTTGATCAGGCCGGTGATCACATCCACCGAGGGGCGCTGCGTGGCCAGGATCAGGTGGATGCCGGCCGCACGCGCCTTCTGCGCCAAGCGCGCGATCAGCTCTTCCACCTTCTTGCCGACAATCATCATCATGTCGGCGAATTCGTCGATGAAGATGACGATGAACGGCAGCGTCTCCAGCGGACGCGGGGCCTCGCCGAGTTCCGGATTGGGCTTGAACAGCGGGTCCATCATCGGCTGCCCGGCATCCTGGGCATCCTTGACCTTCTTGTTGAAGCCGGCCAGGTTGCGCACGCCCACCGCGCTCATCAGCTTGTAGCGGCGTTCCATCTCGGCCACGCACCAGCGCAGGCCGTTGGCGGCCTCCTTCATGTCGGTGACCACCGGCGCCAGCAGATGCGGGATGCCCTGGTAGACACTCAGCTCGAGCATCTTCGGGTCGATCATCAGCATCCGCAGGTCTTTCGGCGAAGCCTTGTACAGCAGGCTCAGCACCATCGCGTTGACCGCCACCGACTTGCCCGAGCCGGTGGTGCCGGCTACCAGCAGGTGGGGCATGCGCGCCAGGTCGGCCACGGTCGGGCGGCCCGCGATGTCCTTGCCCAGCGCCAGGGTCAGCACGCTGGCCGACTTGTCGTATTCCTTGGAGCGCAGCAGTTCGGAGAGGTAGATCATCTCGCGGGTGACGTTGGGGATCTCCAGACCCACCACCGATTTGCCCGGGATCACATCGACCACGCGCACCGATTTGACCGACAGGCCGCGCGCGATGTCCTTGTCCAGCGAACTGATCTGGCTGACCTTGATGCCAGGCGCGGGTTCAATCTCGAAGCGGGTGATCACCGGGCCGGGATAGGCACCGACCACCTGCGCATCGATGCGGAAGTCCTTGAGCTTGAACTCGATCTGGCGCGAGAGCGTCTCCAGCGTGCCCTCGTCGTAGCCCTTGGGCTGCGGCTTGGGATCATCCAGCAGCGCCAGCGGCGGCACGTCCGAGCCATCGCCATTGACGCCCCGGAACATCGGAATCTGGGTCTCGCGCTTGGCCCGGTCGCTTTTCTCCAGCACCGGCTCCGGGCGCGGCTCGATCTTGACCGGCTCGCGCTTGGCGCGGACCTCGGCGTCGACCTTGCGCACTTCCTGGCGCTCCTCGCGCATGGCGCGGGTCTGCTGCCACTCGGTGGCCTGCTCTTTCTTCTTGTTGAACAACGGCGGCAGCGCCAGCACCCAGTTGCCGATCTTCTCCATCACCACGAACCAGGAGATGCCCGTGGCCAGGGTGATCGACGCCAGCAGCAGTACCAGCACGAACAGATTCGCGCCCAGGGCGCCGAAACCGACGCTGAGCGAACTGCCCACCAGCTTGCCGAGGATGCCGCCGGCGTGGGCCACATCGGCGACGAACAGGCGCAGGTGCAGGAAGCCGGTACCGGCGATCAGGAAGCCGACCAGACCGACCAGGCGCAGGGCCGGGTCCAGGTCATGCTCGCCCTTGGCCTCGCGCTTGAGGCCGAACATCGCGATCCACGCCAGTGCGCCCAGCACGATCGGCAGTACGAAGGCCATGTAGCCGAACAGCTGCAGCAGCACGTCGGCGATCCAGGCACCGGCGCGGCCACCCATGTTGTGGACCGGCGCGACCACGCTGCCGGTATGCGACCAGCCCGGGTCGGTGGCCGAATAGGTGAACAGACTGGCGACCAGATACAGCAGCGCCGGGGCGACCGCGAGCAAGCCCAGGTCGCGCCACAGGCGCTGCCGGCGCGGGTTGTCCACGCTGGCCGGTTTGCGCGGCGCTGCCTTGCTGTCGGACGCCTTGGATCGTTCCGGGACCTGTTTCGCCACCTTAGACCACACCTTGGGAATGCACTGTTAGTGCTTGATAATAAACGACTGGACCCCACCCCGGTAGGTGCCGGCCGCTGGCCGGCACGGTCAGCGTCAAAACCCCGGCGCCGGAATGGGCGTCGTGCTGCGCGGGTCGCCGCGTTCCACTGCGCGCCTTGAATCGCCCCGCCCCTGCCGCCACTCTATGACTTCGCTCGGATGCCGCGCAATCACTGCGCCGGTACTCCCGCCCTACCTTCTATTGCGAGCTTACATGAGCAACTCCAAGCACTCCCGCCTGTTGATCCTTGGTTCCGGCCCGGCCGGCTGGACCGCCGCCGTCTACGCCGCGCGCGCCAACCTCAAGCCCGTCGTGATCACCGGCCTGCAGCAGGGCGGCCAGCTGATGACCACCACCGAGGTGGACAACTGGCCTGGAGATGCGCACGGCCTGATGGGCCCGGACCTGATGAGCCGCATGCAGGCGCATGCCGAGCGCTTCGAAACCGAGGTCATCTTCGACCACATCCACACCGCCGATGTCTCCCAGCGCCCGTTCAAGCTGATCGGTGACAGCGCCGAGTACACCTGCGACGCCCTGATCATCGCCACCGGCGCGACCGCCAAGTACCTGGGCATTCCCAGCGAAGAAGCCTTCAAGGGCCGCGGCGTGTCCGCCTGCGCCACCTGCGATGGCTTCTTCTACCGCGACCAGGACGTGGTCGTGGTCGGCGGCGGCAACACCGCCGTGGAAGAAGCCCTGTACCTGTCCAACATCGCCCGCAAGGTCTACCTGGTCCACCGCCGCGACACCCTCAAGGCAGAGAAGATCATGCAGGACAAGCTGTTCGCCAAGGTCGAAGCCGGCAAGATCGAGACCGTCTGGCACCACCAGATCGACGAAGTGCTGGGCAACGAGGCCGGCGTGACCGGCGTGCGCGTCAAGTCCACCCTGGACGGCAGCACCCGCGACATCCAGGCGCACGGCTTCTTCGTGGCGATCGGCCACCACCCCAACACCAGCCTGTTCGATGGCCAGCTGACCATGAACAACGGCTACCTGGACATCCGCTCGGGCCTGGGCGGCAACGCCACCCAGACCTCGGTGGAAGGCGTGTTCGCCGCGGGCGACGTGGCCGACCAGCACTACCGCCAGGCGATCACCTCGGCCGGCTTCGGCTGCATGGCCGCACTGGATGCCGAGCGCTACCTGGACGCGAAGGGCCAGGCGAGCTGATCGGCCACCCGCATCGCGCAGTACCCGAAGGCCGGTGAATGATTCACCGGCCTTTTTGCTGGCCGGGCCTGCGCACTGCGCTTGAGATCCTCTACCTGCTCTATCCTCTGCCCATGCCCGATCCACGTTTTCTGCACCGCCTGTCCGATGTTCCCGCCGCTGCCTGGGACGCGCTGCACGACGGCCGCAACCCGTTCCTGTCGCACGCCTTCCTGGCCGGCCTTGAAGAGCATGGCTGCCTGCGCCCGGAGTGGGGCTGGCGGCCACGCCACTTCACGCTGTGGGACGGGGAAACCCTGGTCGCCGCCATCCCCGGCTATCTGAAGGACAACTCGCATGGCGAGTTCGTCTTCGACCACGCCTGGGCGCATGCCTATGCACAGTACGGGCTGGACTATTTCCCGAAATGGCTGGGCGCGGTGCCATATTCCCCGGTAACCGGCCCACGCGTGCTCGCCCGCACGAAGGAAGATCGTGGCGCGCTGCTGGGACTGCTGGCAGGCGACGTGGCGCGACTGGGCTGGTCCTCGGCGCACATCAACTTCCATCCTGCCGACGAAGACCCTGCCTTCAGCCCGGACTGGCTGCTGCGCGAGGACATCCAGTTCCAGTGGCACAACCCGGGCGGCTGGCAGCACTTCGACGACTTCCTCGGTGCGATGGACCACAAGCACCGCAAGAACATCCGCCAGGAACGCGCCAAGCTCGCCCGCAGCGGCGTCACGTATCGCATCGTGCACGGCGACGAGGCGACCGATGGCGATCTGCGCGCCATGCACGGCTTCTACCTGCAGACCTTCGCCGAGTACGGCAATTCGCCCGCCCTGACGCTGCCATTCCTGCAGCATCTCGCCCGCACGATGCCGCGCGCGCTGGTGATCTTCCTGGCCATGCGCGACGGAGCGCCGGTCGCCGGCGCGCTGTGCCTGCGCGGCGCGGACACCCTGTACGGGCGCTACTGGGGCGGCGCCACCCTGCCCGGCCTGCATTTCGAAACCTGCTATTACCAGGGCATCGAGTATTGCCTGCGCGAGGGACTCACCCGCTTCGAGCCCGGCGCCCAGGGCGAGCACAAGCTGGCGCGCGGCTTCCTGCCACACACCGTGCGCAGCCGGCACTGGATCGCCGAACCGGCCTTTGCCGAGGCACTGGCTGCGTGGTGCGCGCAGGAGCGCGCCGAGACTGCCCGTTATCGGCAGGTGCTGGCCGCGCACAGCCCGTTCAAGGCGGACGCGGCATGACCCGCCGCCTGCCCTGGCGGCTGGACGAGGCACCCGACGCCCCCTTCCCGCCCGCCGAGACCGCCCTGCGCGATCCCGATGGCCTGCTCGCGCTCGGTGGCGACCTCTCGCCGGTGCGCCTGCTCAATGCCTATGCCGGCGGCATCTTCCCGTGGTTCTCCGAGGGCCAGCCGCTGCTGTGGTGGTCCCCGGACCCGCGGATGGTGTTCCGCACCGACGGCGTGCACCTGTCCAGCCGTTTCCGCCGCTCGCTACGGCAGAGCACGTGGACGCTGCGCGCCGACAGCTGCTTTGCGCAGGTGATCGATGCCTGCGCGGCCAGCCCGCGGCCGGGGCAGGACGGCACCTGGATCACCCGCGACATGCGCGATGCCTACATCGAACTGCACCGGCTGGGCTTCGCGCACTCGGTGGAGGTGTTCGATGGCGGACAACTGGTCGGCGGCATCTATGGCGTAGCGATCGGCCGGATGTTTTTTGGCGAGAGCATGTTCAGTGCGGCCACCGGCGGCTCCAAGGTCGCCCTGGCCGGATTGGCCCATCGGCTGGACGGCTGGGGCTGGCCGCTGATCGACGCACAGGTCGAAAATGACCATCTGCTGCGCATGGGCGCCGAGCACTGGCCACGCCAACGCTTCCTGGCCCTTGTCCGTGAACAGGTCCAACAGCCAGCTCCCGCGGGCGATTGGCGGGATTTGTTCGGGACGCTGGCGGCGGCCGATCTGGCCACGCGGGCCCGGCCTTAACCAAAACTTTGCATCAAACGCCCGACGCGCGTAAAATGCCCGCTCTTCAGGCCAGCTCGGCCGGTTACAGAACTGCACAGGACTACATGTCGAAAGACGACTCCATCGAGTTCGAAGGCACCGTCAGCGAGACGCTGCCGAACACCACTTTCCGCGTACGACTGGAAAATGGGCATGAAATCATCGCCCACATCTCCGGCCGCATGCGCAAGAACTACATCCGCATCCTGACGGGCGACCGCGTCAAGGTCGAAATGACCCCGTACGACCTCACCAAGGGTCGCATCACCTACCGCATGAAATAAGCGGTCCGGGGGTTGTTCCCGCCAGAAGGCCAGCCAGGTGCTGGCCTTTTCGCGTGGGCGCCATTCAGCCATCACCCTACCCCTGCCAAGCGTCACCCTGACCCTGTGCACCCTGACGTCGGTCAGGATGCCTTGATGCAGATTCGCCCTGGCGCGAAAACGCCCAGTGTGGGCCTCGATCCAATCCGGATCCCGACCCGATGGCCCCCGCCATGAAACGCCTGCCTTCCCTGCTCCTGCTTGCTGCCTGCCTGGCCACCGCTGCCTCGCTCCAGGCCGCCGAACCGGCCGCTGCCGGCGATTGCATCACCCTGTCCCCGGATCAGCAGCTGGTGCGCAATGGGGCCGACCGCGATGTACTGCTCCGCAATGGCGACCAGCACTACCTGGTCCGTTTCGAGCGCTCGTGCAGCAGCGCAGCCATGTCCCCGAAACTGGCCTTTGTCACTCCCGGCCGGGACGGCCAACTCTGTGGCGCAGGAGCCAGCAGGCTGCGCACGAACGGACAAAGCTGCACGATCAGTGCGGTCGAGCCGATCACCGCCGAAGAATTCACCCGCAAGGCGCGCGCCCGCCAGTAGCCGCACCGAAGGCTGCCGCGCACCCGAAAAAAAAGCCCCCTTGCGGGGGCTTTTCAATGACGGTGCAGGCATCTGCCGCGCGGCGTCTACCGCGCGGTCAGACCGTGGCCGGCAGCAGACGCTCCGGCTCGGCTTCGGTCTCGACGAACAGCTGGTCGTCGCGCACATCGATGCTGACCTTGCCACCGTTGACCAGCTTGCCGAACAGCAGCTCGTCGGCCAGCGGACGCTTGATCTTGTCCTGGATCACGCGGGCCATCGGGCGGGCACCCATCAGCGGATCGAAGCCATGGTGGGCCAGCCAATCGCGCGCCGTCGGCGTGGCCGACAGGCTGACGTGCTTTTCCTGCAGCAGCATTTCCAGCTCGATCAGGAACTTGTCCACCACGCGCAGGATGTGCTCGAAGCCCAGCGCCTGGAACTGCACGATCGCATCCAGACGGTTGCGGAACTCCGGCGTGAAGCTCTTGCGGATCACTTCCATCGCGTCGGTGGCATGGTCCTGGCGTGTGAAGCCGATCGAACGCCGCGAGGCCTGGGCCGCGCCGGCATTGGTGGTCATCACCAGCACCACGTTCTTGAAGTTCGCCTCACGGCCATTGGTGTCGGTCAGCACACCGCGGTCCATGACCTGCAGCAGGATGTTGAAGATGTCCGGGTGGGCTTTCTCCACCTCGTCCAGCAGCAGCACGCAGTGCGGGGTCTTGACGATCTTCTCGGTCAGCAGGCCGCCCTGGTCGAAGCCGACATAGCCCGGAGGGGCGCCGATCAGGCGGCTGATCGAATGCGACTCCATGTACTCGCTCATATCGAAGCGGACCAGCTCGATGCCCAGCTGCAGCGCGAGCTGCTTGGTCACCTCGGTCTTGCCCACGCCGGTCGGGCCGGAGAACAGGAAGTTGCCGATCGGCTTTTCCGGATTGGCCAGGCCCGAGCGGGCCAGCTTGATCGCCGAGGACAGCGTCTCGATGGCCGGGTCCTGGCCGAAGATCACCATCTTCAGGTTGCGCTCCAGATGCTGGAGCACGTCCTTGTCGGTGGCGCTGACCTGCTTGGCCGGGATCCGCGCCATCTTGGCGACGATGGTCTCGATCTCCTCGATGTCGATCAGCTCCTTGCGCTCGCCGTCCGGCAGCAGCCGCTGCCGGGCACCGGCCTCGTCGATCACGTCGATCGCCTTGTCCGGCAGCAGGCGGTCGTTGATGTGCTTGACCGACAGGTCCACGGCGGCCTGCAGCGCGTCATCGGCATAGGTCACGCCGTGGTGCGCTTCGTACTTGGGCTTGAGGCCCTGCAGGATCTCGTAGGTCTCGCCCACCGTCGGCTCGACGATGTCGATCTTCTGGAAGCGGCGGGCCAGCGCCCGGTCCTTCTCGAAGATGCCGCGGTATTCCTGGAAGGTGGTCGAGCCGATGCAGCGCAGCTCGCCCGAGGCCAGGGCCGGCTTGATCAGGTTGGAGGCGTCCATGGTGCCGCCCGAGGCCGAGCCGGCACCGATGATGGTGTGGATCTCATCGATGAACAGCACCGCGTTGGGCAGCTTCTTCATCGCGGTCAGCACGCCCTTCAGGCGCTTCTCGAAATCACCGCGGTACTTGGTCCCGGCTACCAGCGCGCCCAGGTCCAGCGAATAGATCACCGCATCGGCGAGCACATCCGGCACCGACCCTTCCACGATGCGCTTGGCCAGGCCTTCGGCGATCGCCGTCTTGCCCACGCCGGCCTCGCCCACGTAAAGCGGGTTGTTCTTGCGGCGGCGGCACAGGACCTGGATGGTGCGCTCGATCTCATCGGCACGGCCGACCAGCGGGTCGATCTTGCCGTTGCGGGCCTGGTCGTTGAGGTTGCTGGCGAACTCGGCCAGGGCATCGCCCTTGCCCTCGCCTTCGGCACCCTCGGCCCGGCCCTCGCCATCGGCGGCCGGCGGCACTTCGCCCTCCTCGCCCAGCTTGGCAATGCCATGGGAGAGGTAATTGACGATATCCAGCCGGGTCACGTCCTGCTGGTTGAGGTAGTACACGGCATGCGAGTCCTTCTCGCCAAAGATCGCGACCAGCACGTTGGCGCCGGTGACTTCCTTCTTGCCCGAGGACTGCACGTGGTAGACCGCGCGCTGCAGTACGCGCTGGAAGCCCAGGGTCGGCTGGGTATCGCGCCCATCATCTTCGGACAGGCGCGAGACGGATGCCTCGATGGCCTGTTCCAGTTCCTGGCGCAGGCGCTCGGCGTCCGCACCGCAGGCCTTGAGGACGGCTTGGGCGGACGGGTTGTCGAGCAGTGCCAGCAGCAGGTGTTCCACCGTCATGAATTCATGCCGGGCCTCACGGGCGCGCTTGTAGCACTGTCCGATGGTGTGTTCGAGGTCTTTACTGAACATGATTAACTCCGGCGGCAGTTAGGAACAATATGCGGCCAACCTTCACGATTTCCATCACCCTAGCGGATCAGTGCGTTCAGACGGCGTTAGCACTCCGCCGATCGCGCCGATCCATTCGACGGCCTCCATCATGCACGAACTTGCCGCCACGAAATGGCAGCTTCAACGTGATGGTGATGTCATCGTGACGCCACCCCGGGCCAGCGCTGGCCGGTACAGCGGCCGGGCGGCAGCCCGGCGATGCTCAGGGTGGGTGCGGATGCCGGACAACCGAATGGCTCCGGCTCGGCTGAGGCTGGCCGCACGGCTGTCGCCATGGCTGGAACAGTGCGGATTGCTGGCGCGCCTGTGGCGAGGCCAGGGGCGGCTCAGCCGCTGGCCTTCTCCATCGTGCACAGCAGCGGGTGCTGGTTCATGCGCGAGAATTCATTGACCTGGGCGACCTTGGATTCGGCGACCTCGCGGGTGAACACCCCGCACACGCCGCGGCCGCGGGTATGCACGTGGAGCATCACCTGGGTGGCCTGGTCCAGGTCCATCGAGAAGAAGTGCTGCAGGACCGTCACCACGAAATCCATCGGGGTGTAGTCATCGTTCAACAGCATCACCTGGTACAGCGGCGGCGGCGCGACCTCGGGACGTGCAGGCTCAAGCAGCACGCCGTGGTCGTGATGAGTTTCGTGGGAAGTCTCGCGGGGCATCCCTCCATTATAGGGCCCCGCCCGGCCGGATTGGACGTTGCCCCCTGCGGCCTTCACAATCTGCACTCTCCAACCAGATGTTCACAGGGATTTCATGAAAAGGATTGCTGCCGCACTGCTGCTGGCCGTCACTGCCGCCGGCGCCCATGCGGCCGAAGCGGACAAGGCCGTCGGGCGAGCGCTGGACACGCTCAAGTACACCTACGAGGTGGACGAGGACGGCGATTACAAGATGGTGTTCGACATGGATGACGGCCGCAGCCAGCTGGCCTTCGTGCGCTCCACCGTCGAGGAATTCGGCAAGCACAGGATCCGTGAGATCTGGTCGCCGGCCTACAATTCGCCGGGCAAGCAGTTCCCCGCCGCGGTGGCCAACCGCCTGCTCGAAGACTCGCAGGATGCCAAGATGGGCGCCTGGGTGAAGCAGGACCAGCTGGCGATGTTCGTGGTGAAGGTCGATGCCAACGCCACCCCCGAAGCGCTCAGCGACGCGATCGATGCGGCCGTGCGTACGGCCGATGCCATGGAGCTCGAGCTGACCGAGCAGGACGAATACTGAGGTGAATGCCGTGCAGGAACCGCGCTGGACGCCCCATGTCACCGTCGCCACCGTGGTGGTGCGTGACGGGCGTCTGTTGCTGGTCGAGGAGGCGATCGACGGCCGCCAGGTGCTGAACCAGCCCGCTGGCCACCTGGAGCCCGACGAGAGCCTGGCCGCCGCCGCGTGCCGGGAAACGCTGGAAGAGACCGGCTGGACGGTGCGCCTGAGCGCCTTCATCGGCACCTACCAGTGGACCGCCCCGGACGGCACGCCGTTCCTGCGCTTTGCCTATGCGGCCGAGCCGGTCTCGCACGATCCCGCCCGTCCGCTGGACACCGGGATCCTGCGGGCCGTGTGGCTGACCCCGGCCGAGCTGAAGGCCGAGCCCGGCCGCCTGCGCAGCCCGCTGGTCTGGCAGGTGGTGGCCGACTATCTGGCCGGCCAACGCCACCCGCTCTCCATCGTCAAGGAGGCCGCATGAGCCCCCCACGGATCATGGTCGGTGTCTCCGGCGGCGTGGATTCCTCGGTCGCGGCCTGGCGGCTGGTCCAGCAGGGCGAGCCGGTGGCGGGACTGTTCATGCAGAACTGGGCCGATGACGGCAGTGGCGACTGCCGTGCCGAAGATGATCGCCGCGATGCGGTGGCAGTCTGCGGCCTGCTCGGCATCCCGTTCCACTTCCGCGATTTTTCCAGCGAGTACTGGCAGGGCGTGTTCGAGCATTTCCTGGCCGAGTACGCCGCCGGCCGCACGCCCAACCCGGACGTGCTGTGCAACCGCGAAGTGAAGTTCAAGCATTTCCTCGACGCCGCGCGCGAGCTCGGCGCCGAACGCATCGCGACCGGCCACTACGCGCGGATCGCCCAGGTGGGCGGCCGCTGGGCGCTGCTGCGCGGCGCCGACCGCAGCAAGGACCAGAGCTACTTCCTGCACCAGCTGGGCCAGGAACAGCTGGCCGCGACCCTGTTCCCGATCGGCGACCTGCAGAAGAACGACCTGCGCCGGATCGCACGGGATGCACGCCTGCCGACCCACGCCAAGAAGGATTCGACCGGGATCTGCTTCATCGGCGAACGCGACTTCCGCGAGTTCCTCGGCCGCTACCTGCCGGCCAGGACGGGCGAGATCCGCGATCCCGATGGCGCCCTGATCGCCGAACATCCTGGCGTGTTCTATTTCACGCTCGGTCAGCGCGAGGGCCTGAACATCGGCGGCGTGCGTGGCCGGCCGGCGGCCCCGTGGTACGTCGTCGGCAAGGACGTGGCCAGCAACGTGCTGTACGTGGACCAGGACCGCGAGAGCCCGTGGCTGCAGTCCACCCGCCTGCATTCGGAGGCCGCCCACTGGATCGCCGGCGCCCCGCCCGCGCGCCGCTTCGAGTGCACCGCCCAGACCCGTTACCGCCAGCCCGACGAGCCATGCACCGTCACCGTGCGCGACGATGGCACCGTGGACGTGCGCTTCGCGCGCCCGCAGCGTGCCGTCACCCCGGGCCAATCGCTGGTGTTGTATGACGATGAGGTCTGCCTTGGTGGCGCCGTCATCGCCGCCACCGATGCGCCGCTGGAACAACGCCTTCGCGCCACCCCTTCTCCTTTCGAGGTATCTGCTGCATGAGTTTTTCCGTCGACGACCGCGTACTCGCTCTGGCCGGCATCGCCCAGGCCCTGCAGCAGGTGCGCCGCATCGCCGAAACCGGCCACTCCGAAGCCGCCGTGGTCCGCACCGCGGTGGAGAGCGTGTTCCGCATCGATGCGGCCAGCCCGCAGGACATCTACGGCAGCGCCAGCAATGTCGCCCCCGGCCTGCGCCTGCTGCACAACTACCTCAGCAGCCAGGGCCAGGACGAGCAGTTGCCGCGCCTGGCGCTGTCGGTGCTGCAGCTTGAGCGCCGCTTCGTGCGCGAGGACGCGATCGTGGCCAAGGTCAGCACCGGGATCGAGCGCGCCCGCGCCCAGGCCGGCGAGCTGGGCGACAGCGCCCACCCGGACGTGCTCGCCGCGCTGGGTGGCCTGTACGCGGACACCATCAGCAACCTCAAGCCGCGGGTGATGGTCCAGGGCAACCCGCACTACCTCGGCCAGGCAGGCGTGGTCGCCGAGATCCGTGCACTGCTGCTGGCCGCAGTCCGTTCGGCGGTGCTGTGGCGCCAGACCGGTGGCCAGTACTGGGACTTCCTGTTCTCGCGCAAGACGATGCTGGAAGCGGTCGCGCGCCAGCTGCGCTGAGCTCGGCAGCCACCCATCGGGTGGCTCCACCCGGGGGGCCGGGACGCGCGGTTTTTGATCGAATGTGTGGTGCAGGACTAAAGCAAACCGGGGTACGGCCGATACAGCATCCGTGCACCTCCCCGAGAACGTCCATGTACTCACGCCTCTTCATCCGCCTGGCCGCCCCCCTGGTCCTGACCCTTCTGCTTCCCTTTGCCATCGGCTTCGAGTGGCCCGCCGCCCTGCGCTGGGCGATCCTGAGCACGATGACGCTCAGCTGGCTCGGGTTTGCCTGGTGGAGCGCCCGCGCCCAGACCCAGCGTTCGCCTGAGCAGGCCCGCATCATGCGCGAGCAGGACCAGCTGCTGACCGAGCTGCGCTCGTTCGTCGGCAACGAAATCGACGGCTCGCGTGGCGAAGTCGAACGTGCCCGCGACCTGATCCGTCATGCGGTCGGTGGCCTGGGCAGCAGCTTCGATGCGATGAACCGCAAGTCGCGCCAGCAGAGCCAGGCCCTGGCCCGCATCGTCGACCGCGCCGGCGAAGAAGGCGGTGCCGGCGTCGACGTGGCCCGTTTCGCCCAGCACGCCAGCCAGCGGATGGAGCAGCTGGTCGAGGCGCTGGAACAGGTCAGCGGCCAGAGCAGCAACACCGTGCAGCACATCGACCAGATGGCCCAGCACCTGGATGGCATCTTCGCGCTGCTGGAGGACGTCAAGTCGATCGCCGACCAGACCAACCTGCTGGCCCTGAACGCGGCCATCGAAGCCGCACGTGCCGGTGAAGCCGGCCGTGGCTTTGCGGTGGTCGCCGACGAAGTCCGCAACCTGTCCGAGCGCTCGACCACCTTCAACGAGCAGATCCGCAAGCTGGCGCACAGCTCCAAGGACGCCATCGCCAAGGTGCGCGAGACGGTCTCGCACATGGCCTCCCGCGATATGGACCGTTCCCGCGAAGCGCGCCACGAAGCGGCGCAGATGCTGGAGAACGTGGCCCAGATCAATGCTTCGCTCGGTGACGGCATGCGCGAGATCTCCGAATGCGGTCGCGCCATCGACAGCAGCGTCGCTGAAGCCGTGCGCGCCCTGCAGTTCGAAGACATCGCCACCCAGGCCCTGGGCGGCGTGCACACCCACCTGGACCGCCTGACGGCGATCAACCGCGAGGCCGTCGCCCTGCAGGAGCTGCTGCATCGCAGTGGCGGCGTGTTCGACGAGGAGGTCGTGACCGCCCTGCAGCGCACCGGCAGCCGCCTGCGTGACATGCGCACCGAGTGGGAGCGCCCGCCGCACAAGGCGGTCGCCCAGCAGAGCATGGCCGCAGGCGCGGTCGAGCTGTTCTGATCCAGATGTCCCGTGCCGACCCCGGCACAGCCAACGGCCCCGGTTTCCCCGGGGCCGTTGTGCTTGCACGACCCGCCTTGGCTGCAGATGATTACCCGATGTTGAACGCGTCCGTGTTGTCCGTTGCATCCGTTGTCCCCGCCGAGCTGGAGCCGGCGGTGCAGCGCACTGAGACTGTCACCGCCGTTGCGGCGCCTGCCGCTGCGGCAGCGCCGGTTGCCCCGCTGCAGGGCCGCGCCCTGATCGCACGGCTGGAGCAGCTGGCCCAGCAGGAACTCGCGCAGCTGGCCAAGCGCCCCGCGCCGGGCATCGTCGCCCTGCCCTCCGCCGTCGACCCCGCCCTGGCCGGGCTGGCCTGGGATCTTGGCCTGAGCGGTGATGATCTGGATGCGGCGGCGCGCTGACGCTGCCTGCCCGATCTGCGCTGCGGGTGGCCGAGCGCACTCGGTCGCGCCCTGAGTTGATCTACTGAAACGCCGGTCGATTGCGACAAGCAGCATCGACATCTGCCGGGGCTGCCATCAACCTCCGCGTTCCTCCCTGCAAACCCCAGCGCGATGATGACGCCTGCCTTGCGCCTCGCAATCGTCCTTCAAGCGTTCGCGGACGATGCGCAACCGTGGATCCTGGAGCCGGCAACGCTTCAGGCGCTGAGCACCACCATCGACGAGACCGGGGGATTTCAGCAGCGCTACGCAGCGCTCGTCGACGTCACCAACCCCGCACTGGGCACTGTCGATGCCACAGTCGAGGTCTCCGCCGCACAGCTTGAAGACGGCACACCGGTCATTGTCTTTGAAGACGATGAAGGCGACGGAAGTGCCCGCTTCCTGGTTCTGCAAGCCCAATGGCAGGGATTTCCGGCAGGCACCCTGCTGCAAGGGCGGGATCCAGCCATGGCCGTCGTCACGCGTGCTGATGACGATGCGTCGGGGATGCGTGCGCAGGCGCTGCTCGGCTCCCTTGAGCTGTTGAAGATGGCGACACCGCAGCGGGATCGGTCCGATCTGCAGGCGGTGGCGCATCGCGTACCGGACGACCTGCCCGGGTTCCTGGCCGCATTCACTGCCAGCACGGCGGGCGAACCGGTGGATGGCGCTCTGCTTGATCGCTGGCAAGGTCGGCTGCCTGATACGCTGCTGGCGCTGTGGCAACGCGACGGTCTGGCGCGCTACCTTGAAGACCGGTTGATGCTGGTCGATCCTGAGCGTTATTCCGCCACACTGGCGCCGCTGCTGGTGAACAGCCGTCTGGAAGGCATTGATACCTTCCATGCATTTGCAGTAACGGCCTTCGGCCAAGTCTTCGTCTGCGGTGAGAACACCGCCGTGGAAATCATTGCCGACCCGTACACCGGTGCCATCCAGGTGCACCCGTCGATGCTCGCGGCAAGCGACGCTGACGAGCGCAATGGGCGGTTGCGTTTTCTGCTGACCCTGCTCGAGCCGGAAGAGCTGGACGTGACGGACATGCAGGGCGACTCGGTGTATGCCATGACCCGCGACAGGCTGGGTCCGTTGGCGGCAGATGACGTCTACACCCCCGGCCCTGAGGGCCTGGTGGAAGGCTGGGAGACCCGACTGATCCGGCAGGACGCGTTCAAGGCATGGGAATGGTCAAGGCACTGGGGGACGCGGTGATGCTTGGCAGACCCTCATGAACATTGACCGGGAACGCGCACTTGAGACCTTTGACGACTTTCTGATGCTCATGGACGGCCAGCTGGCTTGGCTGATCGATCAGGCGCAGGCGCGGGGCGTGGATCTGGATGGCCGCGTGGAAAGCCTTGATCGACTTGAAGAGCTCCACGACATCATGGCCGCGACCCTCGATGAAGACGAATGCTCCGCCCTGCATGTGGTATTCGCTCGATACCTGGGGGAATGTGTCCGTACCTGTCATGGCGGCCAATGGATGCTCCCGCTGGATGACCCGAAGGACGTGAACTTCAACATGCCGGTAATCATCGGGCATTCCTCCTGCACCTGGCTGGAGTTCAATCCTATTCACACCATTCGCTTCTATTCGCTGCGTCCTTACGCGGGAAAGATCCGCGACATTGTGAAGCACAGCGTTGCGCCGGTGATATTGGATCTCAGCGATCTGACCGAAGAATGAGGGCATCCAAGCTGCGCACCTCCCTGTTCGATCGGGGTCCAGCGGCACCCGATCTGGATACGCCACTGTCGGGCTGTCCTCTCTGCCCTCGCCGGCCAGCAGCGATACCGGCCTGAAGAAGGAACGGCATGAAGAACGGTGGGGACCGGGGGCCGATGACGGCTGGACTGACATCTACCGCATGGCCGTGCAGACCTACGAAGGCGACACGGTTGCGAAGATACCGGGGCCCCGGCGTCAGGACCCAATACGGACGCGTGGATAGGTAGAGCCGACCGTTGGTCAGCTGCCGCGGAAACGGCCGACCAACGGTTGGCTCCACTGCGGACCGTCCGCGTCCGGCCAATGGGCCGCGGGTCGCGCGCGCTCAGACGGCGTGGCTCAGCGCGACCACCGCCTCCAGCGGTGCGATACGCGTGTCGCCGGCCTTCAACCACTGCGCCAGATCGCGCGGCGCCAGCGGGCGCGAGTACAGGTAGCCCTGGATCTCATCGCAGCCCTGGCGGCGCAGCATCGCCTCCTCCTGCTCGGTCTCCACGCCTTCGGCGACGACCTTCATGCCCAGCGCGTGGCCAAGGTGCACGATCGCCTGCGTCACTTCGGCCGTGCCGGCGTCATGCAGCATGCCCTGGACGAAACTGCGGTCGATCTTCAGGCGCCCCACCGGGAAGCGGTTGAGGTAGTGCAGGTTCGAGAAGCCGGTACCGAAGTCGTCGACCGCCAGCGGCACGCCGTGGCGTTCGAGCACCTCGAAGCAGTGCCGCAGCACGTCGGTGTCACGGATCAGGGCGGACTCGGTCAGCTCCAGCTCCAGGCGCTGCGGCGGCCAGCCGTGGGCATGGCAGATGTCGATCACGCGTTCGGCGAACCCGCGGTCGCGCAGCTGTACGGCCGACACGTTGACCGCCACGCGGTCGAACTGCAGGCCGGCGGCGTCCCACGCGGCGGCCTGGCGGCAGGCCTCGGCCAGCACCCAGTCACCGATCCGCACGATCTCGCCGCACTTCTCGGCAATTGGAATGAACTCGGCCGGGCTGCAGTAGCCGATGCCGGGCCGATGCCAGCGCAGCAAGGCCTCGATGGCTGGCGGCTGGTCGTTCTCGGCATGCAGCAGCGGCTGGTAGGCCAGGGTGAATTCTTCGCGCTCGATCGCGCCGAGCAGTGCGTGCTCGATCTCCAGCTTGCGCTGGATCTTGGCCAGGGCGTCCTGGCTGTAATACTGGTAGGTGTTACGCCCGGCTTCCTTGGCCGCGTACATGGCGGCATCGGCGGCGCGCAGCAGCGATTCGAAATCCTGGCGGCTCTCATCGAGCATTGCGATGCCGACGCTGGCGCCGACTTTCAGCGTGCTCTCGCCGCGGTGCAGCGGCTCGGCCAGCGAGGCGATCAGTTTGCGCGCGACATGGCCGGCGTCTTCGGGTGCGGCAAGGTCGCGCAGCACGACGATGAACTCGTCGCCACTGAAGCGGCCGAACAGGTCGTTGTTGCGCAGGCTCTGGTGCAGGCGCGAGGCGGCCGCCTTGAGCAGCGCATCGCCGGTGGCGTGGCCGAAGGTGTCGTTGATGGTCTTGAAGCCGTCCAGGTCGATGAACAGCATCGCCAGCGGGCTGCCGCGATCGCGCGCCACCTCGATGGCATCGGCGGTCTGCTCGCGCAGCAGCATCCGGTTGGGCAGGCCGGTGAGCAGGTCGTAATGGGCCAGCAGTTCGATGCGCTCGTTGGCTTCGCGCTCGCGGGTGATGTCACGGAACAGCACCACGAACCGCGTCGGCAGGCCATCGCGGCGGTCCAGCTCGATCAGCACCTGCACCCAGATGCGCAGTCCGGACTGCCGGTAGAAGCACAGGTCCAGCTGCTCGGGCAGGCCACCCTCGGCGATCCGCACCAGCGCCGCCTCGAACGCATCGCGCGAATCCTGGGTGTACAGGCTCAGGGCCTGGTCAAGGCTGATCGGCTCCTTGCGCAACCCGTGGATGCGGTAGCACTCCTCGGTCCACTGCATGTGGCGGGTGCCCACCTCGATCTCGCAGCCGCCGATACGACCCAGGGCCGAGACGCGGTTGAGCAGCTCGGTACGCCAGCGGATCAGCGCATCGGTCTGGTGTTGTTCGGTAATGTTCTGGACCTGGCCCAGCAGGCGCTGGATGCGACCGTCCGGCCCGATCAGCGGCTGCATCCACACGCGCAGGTGCAGCGCGCCGTTGTCGCGGATCAGCTCCAGCTCCAGCGTGGTGGCCGCACCGTCGCGCCACATCCGGCGCCAGGCATTGCGCAACCGGCCGCGCGACTGCGGTTCGAGCTGACGCAGCCAATGGCGGCGACCGTGCGGCGGTGTTTCGCCGGTGCCCAGCAGTACGCGGAACTCGGGCGACCACCAGAACCGGCGCGCCTCCGGATCCCAGGACCAGCTGCCCATGCTGGCGATGCGCTGGGCTTCGCGCAGGTGCACCTGCTGCTCGCGCAGCTGGACTTCCATCTGCTTCTGGGCCTGGATGTCGGTATGGGTGCCGACCATGCGCAGCGGCTGGCCATCGGCCGTGCGGGTGACCACCCGGCCCCGATCCAGCACCCAGCGCCACTCACCATCGGGGTGCCGGGCGCGGAACTGGGCCGTATAGGCCTCGCTCTCGCCGCGCAGGTGCGCATCCATCGCCAGCCGCACCGCCGGCTGGTCGTCCGGGTGGACGTTCTCCAGCAGCGCGCTCACGCCCTCGGCATGGCTGTGGGAGTCCTCGATGGGCTGACCATCCCAGCGCCGCGAGCGGCGCACGCTGTCGCTGGGCAGGTCCCAGTCCCACAGCCCGTGCCCGGCATGATCCAGGGCGACTTCCCAACGGCTGCCGGCATAGGCGGCGACCGGCTCGGGCACGCTCAGGGTGAAGGCCAGCAGATGCCCATCCGGATCGTGCACGGCGCGCATCCAGCCATCGAAGCGGCCACCGGGCCCACCGGGCAGCTGGCAGGGCACCAGCCCGCCGTCCGCGGCGAGCAGGCGCAGATCTTCCAGTACCTCGCCGTACGCGGCGACGGTTGCCGGCAGGCCGTGCTCGCGCGCGGCCGGGTTGGCGGCGATCGGACGACCGGCACGGTCGAGGATCACCAGCGCCGAGGCCAGTGGGTGCTGCAGCAGACTCGCGATAATGCCTTGGTCCACGCCCTGTAACTCCGAAAACGCACCCGACAACCGGGGAACGCAATCGTTAACGGCGGAGATTGCGGATTATTGAGTTCCCTGGCGACCTGCATCCTCACCCCGGGCAGGTAAGATGACGCTCGCCTTGTCCGACTGGCCCCGCCCTGCCCCATGCCGACCCACCTGCCAGGCCCTTCCGCACCCGCTGCCGACACGCCCCTGGCCCGCGATCTGCGCCGCGACCGCTGGCGCGTGGTCGTGGCCTACCTGGTGCTGGCCCTGGTGTGGATCCTGTGCAGCGATGCGGCGGTCAAGGTGGTGGCCGGCGACCTGCAGACCGCGGCGCAGTGGCAGACCATCAAGGGCACGTTCTTCGTGGTCGCCAGTGCGGCGCTGATCTATCTGCTGCTGCGGCCGCTGGCCCAGCACGTGCTGCACACCCATGCGCGGCTGGAGAGTTCGGAAACCCGTCATCGGCAGATGTTCGAAGGCAATCCCGGCCCCATCCTGGTGTATGACCTGGAATCGCTGGCGATCCTGGACGTCAATCCGGCGGCGGCGGGCTTCTTCGGCTACAGCCGGGAAACCTTCACCGCGATGCCGATCACGGCGCTGTGGCCGCCCGGTCACGAGGCCCTGCTCGAAGCCAAGCTGGACCACATCCGCGCCAACCCCGAGCAGCTGTGCGTGATCACCGCCGATCTGCGCCTGAGTGATGGCAGCACCCGGCGCATGGAGATGCGCAGCAATTTCATCGATTACGGTGGCCGCCGTGCGCGACTGCTGATCGCGATCGACCGTACCCGCGAAGACCAGGCCCTGCTGCGCCGCGACCAGGCGTTGGCCCGCGTGGAGGAGGCGCACGAGATGGCGCGCATCGGCGCGTGGGAGATCGATCCGGCCACCGGGCTGGGCCGCTATGCCAACCAGGTCTACCGCCTGCTGGGGCGGCGCGCGCCGGAGGCCCGGCGCTGGCACCGTTTCGAGGAACTGCTGGTGCCCGCCGATCCGGCCACCGCCGCGCTCAGCGAACAGCTGTTGCAGGAAATGAGCTCGGGCGAACCGGTGCAGATCGATGTGCTGCTGCCGTTGCTGGCAATGGACGGGCGCGCCTTGATGGTGCACCTGCGCGCCGAGAGCGGCCAGGACGATGCCGGGCGCCCGCGGGTGCTGGGCACCCTGCAGGACGTCACCGAGCGCGAGCAGTCGCGGCGCCTGCTGCGTGAGCGCGAAGAGCAGTTCCGCGAGCTGGTGCGGGTGCTGCCCGATGGCGTGGTGATCCTGTCCGAAGAACACGTGCTGTACGCCAACGCCTGCGCCGCCACCCAGTTCGGGTATGGCCACAACACCCTGCTCGGCGAGCCGCTGGCCGCGCTGGTGACCGCCGACGATCTGCCCCGTGTACGCGCCCAGCTGTTCGCCCAGCTGCCGCTGCACCATGGCGGGGCCGGCGAGGTGATCGGCATGCGCCGCTTCAACGGCCAGGCGTTCCAGGCCGGCCTGGCGGTCGGCGATGTGCGGTATGGCGGCCGCAACTGCAAATTGTTGATCGTGCGCGACCTCAGTGAGCCCGAGCGCATCCGCGAGGCGCTGGAAACCAGCAACCGCGAGCTGCAGGCGATGGCCGGGCGGCTGTTCTCGCTGCAGGAAGACGAACGCCGCGCCATCTCGCGCGATCTGCACGACGATATCGGCCAGGCGATCACCGCGATGAAACTGTCCGCGTATGCGGCCCAGGATGAGCAGGACGCCGCCCGCCGCGACGAGGACCTGGCCCAGATCATCCAACTGGCCGATGCGACCGTGGGCAAGCTGCGCGACATCTCGACCCTGCTGCGCCCGCCGCAGCTGGATGCACTCGGGCTGGAAGCGGCGCTGCGCTGGCAGGCCGGCGTGCTGTTCCGCTCGGCGGCGATCGAGCTGCTGCCCGATATCCAGTCCCTGCCCCGGCGCCCGGCCGGCGATATCGAACAGGCCTGCTTCCGCATCGCCCAGGAAAGCCTGACCAACGTGCTGCGCCATGCGCGTGCGAGCCAGGTGAACCTGCATCTGCGCGATGTGGACGACCACGGCCTGCACCTGCAGGTGCGCGACGACGGCGAGGGCTTCGACCCGGATGGCCCGCGCGGGCTGGGCCTGATCGTCATGCGCGAGCGCGCGCAGAGCGTGGGTGGCACATTACGCATTGAATCGGCGCATGGCGCCGGTACCCTGATCGACCTTTACCTGCCGTACCGCGCCACCGGCGCGACGGCTCACGACGCACTGGAACACTGAGCTCATGTGGAACCCTTCCCTGCCCCTGGTCAGCATCGAGGACGCCCCGGCCCGCCTGGGCGCGGGCAATCCCGAACTGCAGGCGATGGTGACCGAGGCCGCGTCCGGCGGCACGCCGCTGATGCTGATGCACGTGGACATCGACCACTTCGCCTCGGTCAACGAGAACATGAGTGCCGAGGTCGGCGACCAGGCCCTGGTGCTGGTCGCCCAGCGCCTGCAGCACCATCTGCGTGGCCGCGGCAAGCTGTGGCGCCACGGCAGCGATGAATTCCTGCTGGCCGTGCCGCGCACCGCCGACATGCCACTGCCCGAAGATCTGGCCGAGGAAATCCGCCAGCAACTCGAGCTGCCGCTGTCGGTGCTGCCCTACACCCTGTTCATGACCGGCAAGCTGGGCGTGAGCCTGTGCCCGGAACACGCCACCGGTGTCTCGCGCCTGCTCGACCACGCCGAAGATGCGCTGTACCAGGCCGCACGCGAAGGCGGCAACGCGGTGCGCATCCACGCCGTGGATACGCCCTCCAGCGCGCACAGCGAAAGCATCATCGCGCGCCAGATTGTCGATGCGATCCCCAACGGCGAGCTCAAGCTGCGTTACCAGCCGCTGGTCAGCGCCCGCGACGGCCACGTGGTGGGAATGGAGGCACTGCTGCGCTGGCAGTCGCCCACCCTGGGGATGCTGGTGCCCGAGCGCTTCATGCGTACCGCCGAGCGGCTGGGCATCATCGTACAGATCGGCACCTGGGTGCTGGAAGGCGCGCTCAAGCAGGCCAGGCTGTGGCGCGACCAGGGGTTTGATGACTTCACCATCGCAGTGAACGTCTCCACCCTGCAGCTGCTGCGCCCGAACTTCTTCGCCGAGGTGATGTCGCTGATGCAGGCGGCCGGCGTTCCGGCGCAGATGCTGACGCTGGAGATCAACGAAAGCGCGCTGACCAACAACGTCAACTTCGTCCACGAGACCCTGGTCAACCTGCGCAACGAAGGCATCAGCCTGAGCCTGGACAACTTCGGCACCGGCGATTCCAGCCTCAGCGCGCTGGTCCGCTATCCGGTGGACAAGCTCAAGATCGACCGCAGCTTCATCAAGAGCGCGCCGGCCGGCAATCGCGAGGCCGCCATCGCGCGCGCGATCATCGCCATGGGCCACCAGCTGGGCATGACGGTGATCGCCAACGGCGTCGAGTCGCAGGCGCAGCTGGGCTTCCTGCGCCGCAACGACTGTGATGTGTTCCAGGGGTATCTGTTCGGCGAGCCGATGTCCGCAGACGCCGCCGGGATGACCCTGCGCCGCCGTTACCTGCGCCCGGAAGCCTTTGCCGAGACCCGTCCGGACCGCACGCTGCTGCTGCTGGACGACGAAGAGAACGTGCTGCGCTCGCTGGTGCGCCTGTTCCGCCGCGACGGCTACCGCATCCTGGCCGCCGGCAACGTGCGCGATGCGTTCGATCTGCTGGCCATCAACGATGTGCAGGTGATCCTCTCCGACCAGCGCATGAGCGACATGAGCGGCACCGAGTTCCTCGGCCGGGTGAAGATGCTCTACCCGGACACGATCCGCCTGGTGTTGTCCGGCTACACGGACCTCAACACGGTGACCGACGCGATCAACCGCGGTGCGATCTACCGGTTCCTGACCAAGCCCTGGAACGATGATGAGCTGCGCAAGCACATCCACCAGGCATTCCGCACGCACGAGGAACAACGCCGGGCGAACACCGCACCGGTGGCAGCGCTGCCGGCGGTTGACGGGGACTGAGTCGGATTGAGGCGGATTGACGCGGCAGCCGACCAACGGTCGGCTCTACGTTGCACGCGCCAGATATCCAGGTAGAGCCGACCGTTGGTCGGCTGCTCTTGCTCAACCGAACGCGATACCTGAAAGCCCGTGCAATGCCGGCCAGCGGCCGGCACGACCATTGCCGGCTCAGCGCGGCTGCTTGATCGGCAGCACCACGCGGAACTTCGAGCCCACGCCCGGGGTGCTCTCCAGATCGATGCGGCCGTGGTGCTTGTTGATGATGCTGTAGGAGATCGACAGGCCCAGCCCCGTACCGCTGCCAACTGGCTTGGTGGTGAAGAACGGATCGAAGATGCGCTGGCGCAGGTCCGGTGAGATGCCGCCGCCGGTATCTTCGAATTCCACCCACACCGTGTCGCCGTCCACACCGGTGCGCACGTGGATCGTGCCGCGGTCGGCGATGGCATGGCCGGCGTTGAGCAGCAGGTTCATGTAGACCTGGTTCAATTCCGAAGGCAGGCACTCCACCAGCGGCAACTGGCCGAACTCGCGGTGCAGGGCGACCTTGTACTTGAGCTCGTTCCAGATGATGTTGATCGTGGATTCCAGGCCCGCATGCAGGTCCACCAGCTTCCACGATTCATCGCGGCCGGAATACGAGAAGTCCTTCAGGTCACGCACGATCCGGGTCACCCGTTCGATGCCCTCGCGTGATTCGGCCATCAGCTGCGGCAGATCGCGGCTGATGAAGTCGATGTCGAAGCGTTGCCGGATGTCGTCGATTTCCGGGATCAGTGCTTTCGGGTCCGGCGCACGCAACGCGCGCTCGTAGGCTTCGATCACGGTGAACAGGCTGCGCAGGTATTCCTGCAGGCTGCCTAGGTTGGAATGCACGTAACCGATCGGGTTGTTGATCTCGTGCGCCACGCCGGCAGCGAGCTGGCCGATGGAGGCCATCTTTTCCGACTGCAGCAGCTTTTCCTGGGTGCCGTTCAGGCGCAGGTAGGCCTGGCGCAGTTCGGCATGGCGCTGCTGCAGTTCGCGCTCGTAGTCCTCCTGGCCCTCGATACGCCGGAACAGCGCCAGGTAGTGCCGCTGGCCAGCGTCGTCGTGATGGTAGACATGGGCAATGACCATGCGCTCGCCGACCGGCAGGCTGCCGTTCCAGTGGCCGTTGAGGCGCGCATGTTCCAGGGCATCCGGTGGCAGCAGCTGGCGCAGCCATTGCGCCGGCGTCTGCTCGGCATCGCGTTCGGCCTGGCCGAGGATCTCGCTGACCGCGGCATTGGCCAGGGCCACGCTGCCATCCTCGCGGAACAGCAGCACGCCCTCCTTGATCCGCTCGAACAGGGCAAGCAGGACCGGATGCGGAGGCAACGGGGCGGTGACAAGGGTGGAAGTTACGGTCACGGTCACATCGAGGCGGCTGGAAACAGGCGCTCAATATACGCGGTGACGTTCACATCGGCAGCCCGGGGCTGCCAGACAGGGAGATCAGGCGACCGCGAGGGGCCGCCGGGTGTGCAGGATGTGCGACTGGCCCTTGGCGTCATACGCCGAGGATTCTTCACTGCGGCCGAGTTGGCGCAGGGCCCAGTTCACTTCGCGGCGGCGGCGCGACAGCAGCACCCCGTTGGCGTGGTTGCGCTCGGCCAGTTCCTGCACGCGTTCTGCCTGGCCGACCGGCAGCGCGGACTCGAGCGCCCGAAGCGCTTCCAGTTTGGCGCCGGTCGCACGGATCAGCGCGTGCACGTCATGCTCGACCAAGGCCTGGCGTTCGACGTCCAGGGCATCGCTGAGGCGCTGCAGCGGCTCGCTCATCGCCAGCTTCATCCCTGCAGCTGCTGGTCCAGCTCAAGCATGCGCGAAGCGATCGCGTCAGGATTGATCTTGTAGCTGCCGTTCTGCAGGGCTTCGCGCACCGCCTGCACCCGCCCGGCATCGATCGCCGGCGCCGAGGACAGTTCACGCTGCAGGGTCTGCAGGCTGGTCGCTTCGCCGGTCAGGCGCAGGCTGTCAGCGGCTTCCACCGGGCGGGCCGGGGCATCGGTGCTGACGCTCGGCTTGTTGCCCGGAGCGACGCTGCGCAGATGGGCGGTGGCCGGGAGGTTGCCGTCGATTTTCTGGCTCATGGAGTTGTCCTGGGAATGCGGTTCACAAGGGATAACGGCCGGGCGGACGCCATCTTTAGGGGAATATTGCAGGTTTCGCGGGGAAAGTGGCGCGTATTCACAATGGTGTTCAGCGCGTCACTAAAACGTCACCGCTGGCCGCGACGGTGCCCTGCACGATCTTGCGCGAGGACAGGTTCTCGACCGAGACCCGCTCGTTCTCGCCGGCATCGGCCATGGCGCGTCCGGCTACCCGGACCTCCACCCCGCCCCGCCGCGACACCAGCGCGACACTGTCGCCCCGCCGCACCAGCCGCTGCGCGACCAGATCATTGGCCGAGAGCAGGCTGCCCGCACTGAGGGTCCTGCGTGCCACGCGACCGACCGCGGCGGCCGGATCGGCCAGCGCAGCACCGGCGATCCGTGCCGCATCACGCTGGCCAGTGGTGATATCGGCCGCCGAGAGGGTTTCTCCAGCGGCCACGCCACGGTTGAGGATCAGCACGGTCTGGTTGCGACGTACTTTCACGGGCACGAACAGACGCCAGCCGCCCGCATCGGGGCAGCTGACCTCCACGGTGCTGCTGCCGGTCGGCTGGGCCGCCAGCGGCTGGCCGCAGGCCGGCAGGCGCAGTGCCGAGTCCAGCGTGGTGTCACCTTCACTGCCGGCCGGCAGGGTGCCCAGCGCCGCCTGGCGGATGCTGTCCACGGGTTGCCAGCCACCGGCGGCCCAGGCGGGCGCCACCAGCAGCAGCGCGGCAAGGACAAGAGAACGCATGGGCACTCCACGGGCAAGGAACATGGGCAGCACGATGCAAGGGCCGTGCCGAAGCCGTGCGCACGGCGCGCTCAAGTCATCGGTGGTGCCGCCGATACCAAGGCCATGTCCCATGACCTGCTCAACCGCATCGACCAGCGTACGCGCCTGGCCGGCCACAATCGTCTGGCCCTGCTGCTGTTCCGGCTGGGTGGACGTCAGCTTTTTGGCGTGAATGTCTTCAAGGTGCAGGAAGTCCTGCGCCGCCCCGGCCTGTTCCAGGTGCCGGGGCTGCCCAGCCAGTTCGCCGGCGTGGCCGATGTGCGTGGCCGCTCGGTGCCGGTGCTGGACCTGGGCCTGGCGATCGGCCACCCCGAGCGTGAACCCGATGCCGACAAGGCGCCCGGCTACCTGGTGGTGACCGAGTTCAACCGCTCCATCCAGGGCTTCCTGGTCAGCGGTGTGGAACGCATCGTCAACATCGCCGTGGAAGACATCCACCCGCCGCCCGAACTGGGCGCCGAGTCGAGCTACCTGACCGCCGTGACCCGTTTCCAGGGCGAGCTGATCCAGGTGATCGACGTGGAAAGCGTGCTGGCCGACATCGCCGAGATCCGCGGTGAGGCGGTGCTGGATCCCTCCATGGCCCTGCCCCCCGATGCCCCGCCGATGCAGGTGCTGGTGGTGGACGACTCGCGCGTGGCCCGCCAGCAGATCCGCAGCGTGCTGGACCAGCTGGGGGTCGGGGCGACCCTGCTCTCGGACGGCAAGCAGGCCCTGGACCACCTGCTGCAGATCCACGCCTCGGGCGAGAACCCGGCCGAGCGCTACGCCATGGTGATCTCCGATATCGAGATGCCGGCGATGGACGGCTACACCCTGACGACGGAAATCCGGCGTCACCCGGGCCTGGCCGGCCTGTACGTGCTGCTGCACACCTCCCTGTCGGGCGTGTTCAACAACGCGATGGTGGAACGGGTCGGCGCGAACGCGTTCGTGGCCAAGTACTCCCCGCACGAGCTGGCGGACTTCCTGCTGGACCGCCTGCGCAAGGTGGCGATGGCGGCATGACACGCCGCCCACCGCGGCCGGAATGACCCCCGGCCGCTAGGCGACATCCACGCCCGGCGTGGATCCACCCCGGCGTGAAAACGCCGCCGGGGACCGGCCCGCCGCCCCCTCTGGCACGCCGCTTGCACTGCCCCAGGCATCGTCCCGTGGGAGTGCGTCATGCCCAATCTGATTTCGAACTATCTGGGTGTCCACGCCCAGGCCATGCCGTTGCGCGAGCAGCGGATGAAGCTGATCGCCAGCAACCTGAGCAACGCCGACACCCCCGGGTACAAGGCCCAGGACCTGGACTTCGATGCCGCCCTGCGCAATGCCCAGGGGCTGGATGCCAACGGTCTGATGAGGACCACCAACGAACAGCATTATGAGATCGGCAACGGATTGAACCCGTTCCAGATCGCCAAGCAAGGCGTGCAGCCGAGCATCGACGGCAACACCGTCGACCCGGATGCAGAACGTGCCGCCTACGGCCGCGCCGCGCTGGAGTACCGCGCCTCGCTGAGCTTCGTCGAATCCAAGGTGCGCTCCATGCTCACCGCGATCACGGGGCAGTAAGCCATGAGCAATCTGCCCATCTTCGACATCGCCGGTTCCGCGCTGCAGGCGCAGTCCGTGCGCATGAGCACCATCGCCTCCAACCTCTCCAATGCCGACACCGTCGCCGGCTCGGCCGATGCGGTCTACAAGCCGCTGGAGCCGATCTTCCAGTCGGTGACCAGCCGCAACGATCCGAACATCACCACGGTGCAGGTCAAGGAGATCAGCCAGAGCAACGCCGCGCCGATCCAGCGCTACGAGCCGGGCCACCCGCTGGCCGATGCCGATGGCTACATCTACCAGCCGGACGTGGACCCGGTCGCGCAGATGGTCAACCTGATCTCCACCTCGCGCAATTACCAGGCGGGCGTGGAAATGCTGACCACCGCCAAGGAACTGGCGCTGGCCACGCTGACCATGGGTCGCTGACCCTCTTACCGCAGGAATCCCCTCACATGAGCAGCACCACCGGCGTCGGCCAGAGCAGCAGCGACATCTACAGCGCACTGGGCCTGAACGCGCCCAACAGCGATACCAGCAAGAAGAAGAGCACCCTGGACCAGGCCGATTTCATGCGCCTGATGACCGAGCAGCTGCGGCACCAGGATCCGCTCAAGCCGATGGACAACACCCAGATGGTCGCGCAGATGGCGCAGCTGTCGCAGGTCCAGGGCATCACCGACCTCAACAACACGGTCAAGGGCTTCCAGGATTCGATGTCCAGCGACCAGATCCTGCGCGGCGCGGCCCTGGTCGGCCACGAAGTGCTGGTGCCGTCGGAAAAGCTGGCCCTGGAGAAGGACGGCGATGTGACCGGCATGGTCGCCGCGCCCGGTGCGGGCTTCGTGACGGTGGACATCACCGATGCCAACGGCGTCAAGGTCAACCAGATCAGCGTGGAAGCCAAGGCCTCCGGCGAAGTCACCTTCGATTGGGACGGCAAAGATGCCAACGGCAACCGCATGGCCGAAGGCACCTACACCATCGCCGCCTCGCATACCGATACCGCCGGCACCAAGACCAAGCTCAACACCTACGTGCAGGCCCCGGTGGAGAGCGTCACGGTCGGCACGGACGGCCTGTACCTCAACCTCAAGGGTCTGGGCACGGCCCCGATCGATTACGTGCTCCGCATCAGCTGAGCCGCCTTACCCGCATCCACAGGAGCATCCCATGGGCTTCAACGTCTCGTTGTCCGGCATCAACGCAGCCAATGCCGATCTGAACGTCACCGCGAACAACATCGCCAACGTCAACACCACCGGCTTCAAGCAGTCGCGCGCGGAGTTCGCCGATCTGTTCTCGGCCACCAGTTATGGCCTGTCAAAGAACGCGGTCGGTTCCGGCGTGCGGGTGAGCAATGTGGCGCAGCAGTTTGCGCAGGGCAACAACGAACAGACCGGGCGCAGCCTGGACATGGCCATCTCCGGCGAAGGTTTCTTCACCCTGACCATGAACGGTGAGCGCGTGTACTCGCGCGCCGGCAATTTCCGGACCGACCAGGCCGGCTACGTGACCAACCCGGACGGTGCGCGCCTGCAGGTGTTCGCCCCGAATGCGGACGGCACCAACTTCGATGCCGGCCGCCTGACCGACCTGCAGCTGATGACCACCGACAGCCCGCCGCGGCAGACCGGCAAGGTCGATGTGAGCTTCACCCTGCCGGCCAACGCCAAGCAGCCGACGGTCGCCGCCTTCGACCCGACCGATTCCAACAGCTACAACCACTCCACCGGCGGCATTACCGTATACGACTCGCTGGGCGTGAGCCACACCCAGACCTCCTACTTCGTGAAGACCGAAAACCCGAACGAGTGGCAGGTCTACAACTACGTGGACGGCAAGGCCGCTGGGACCCCGACCACGCTGCAGTTCTCCGACAGCGGTGCGTTGACCAGCCCGGCCAACGGCCAGATCGTCATGGATCCGTTCATCCCGACCACCGGTGCCGGCGTGCTGTCGATGTCGCTGAACCTGAGCGGCTCGACCCAGTACGGCGAGAAGTTCGCGCTGCGCAACACCCAGCAGGACGGTTATGCGGCGGGCAAGCTCAACGAGATCACCGTCTCCGAAGAGGGCATCGTCTACGCCCGCTACTCCAATGGCGATGACAAGGCGCTGGGCCAGGTCGCCCTGACCACCTTCAACAACGCACAGGGCCTGGAAGCCAAGGGCAACAACCTGTGGACGGAAAGCTTCGCCTCGGGCACGCCGCGTACCGGTGCGCCGGACAGCTCCAACCTGGGCAAGATCCAGGCCGGTTCGCTGGAGGCCTCCACGGTCGACCTGACCGAGCAGCTGGTCAACATGATCACCGCCCAGCGCAACTTCCAGGCCAACTCGCAGATGGTCTCCACGCAGGACCAGATCACCCAGACCATCATCAACCTGCGTTGATGAGCCACTGACCGCAACACGGGACTACACCGATGGACAAGGCACTCTACGTCGCGATGACCGGTGCACGCGCCTCCCTGCAGGCGCAGGGCACGCTGTCGCACAACCTGGCCAACACCGATACCCCCGGCTTCAAGGAGGCGCTCGCCAACACCGAGGCCTTCCCGATCAAGGGGACCGGCTATGCCTCGCGCGTGGATGCCCTGCACGTGGATGCCGGCTTCAACCGGCGCATGGGCGCCCAGCAGATCACCGGCAACCCGCTGGATCTGTCCCTGCAGGCCGGCAACTGGCTGGCCGTGCAGGCACCGGGCGCCAATGGCGGCGAGGCGTATACCCGCGGCGCGGCGCTGTCGATCACGCCCAATGGCCAGCTGGTGACCGCCGGCGGCCATCCGGTGCTGGATGAGAACGGCAACCCGATCGCGATCCCGCCGCACCAGGCAATGGACATCGGCAACGACGGCACGATCTCGATCATCCCGCTGGGCGAAGGCCCGCAGACGATGGCCAACATCGGCCGCATCCGCGTGGTGCAGGCCGACGACGCACGGCTGGAACGCGGCCTGGATGGCCTGATGCGCAACAACGACCCGCAGCAGCCCTTCGTGCAGGCCCAGGGAAAGTCGCTGGAAAGCGGCCAGCTGGAAGGCAGCAATGTGGATGCGGCCGGTGCGCTGGTGCAGATGATCCAGCTGCAGCGCCAGTACGAAATGCAGGTGAAGGTCATCAAGCACGGCGATGACAACGCACGCAGCGCCAACAGCCTGCTGCGGCTGGGCGGTTGACCGCGCGCCGTGACGTAATCCCGGCGCGGTTCTGGCACGCGCCATGCATTGCCCTTCGCAAGGGCCGCACCACGCGGCCACCCGCTACAACACAGGAATGACGCCATGAACCAGGCATTGTGGATCGCCAAGACCGGACTGGATGCGCAGCAGACGCGCATGTCGGTGGTTTCCAACAACCTCGCCAACACCAACACCACCGGTTTCAAGCAGGACCGTGCCAGTTTCGAAGACCTGCTGTACCAGCAGGTCCGTCAGCCGGGCGGCGCGTCCTCGGCGCAGACGCAGCTGCCCACCGGCCTGCAGATCGGCACCGGCGTGCGCGTGGTGGCCACCGCCAAGAACTTCGAGCAGGGCAGCCAGCAGCAGACCGGCCGCGCACTGGATGTGATGGTCAACGGCCGCGGGTTCTTTGAAGTGCAGATGCCGGACGGTTCCTCGGCCTATACCCGCGACGGCTCGTTCCAGCGCAACCAGGATGGCGAGCTGGTCACCAACAGCGGCTACCCGGTGCAGCCGGGCATCCAGATTCCCGAAGGCGCGCAGTCGCTGACCATCGGCACCGACGGCACGATCAGCGTGAAGATGGCCGACGACGCCGCCTCGGTGGAAATCGGCGCACTGACCCTGACCGACTTCGTCAACCCGGCCGGCCTGCAGGCCCGCGGTGAAAACCTGTTCCTGGAAACCACCGCCTCCGGCCCGGCGCAGAACGGCAATCCCGGCCTCAACGGCCTGGGCACCGTGGTGCAGGGCGCGCTGGAAGGCAGCAACGTCAACGTGGTGGAAGAGCTGGTTTCGATGATCGAAACGCAGCGCGCCTACGAAATGAACGCCAAGGCGATCTCCACCACCGACGCGATGCTCGGCTACCTCAACCAGAACGTCTGATCGGTCGACCCGGGAACCTGCCATGTCGCGTCTTGCCCCTACCCTCCGCCTGCTCGCCGCCGCCGTCCTCATCGCCACCCTCGGGGGCTGCGTGATCGCCGGCGATGTCCGCCCCTACCCGGCCATGGCGCCGGTGGAACCGATCATGCCCCCCTCGGCCCAGGCCACGGCCGGTGCGATCTACGCCGCCGGCCCGGGCCTGCAGCTGTATTCGGACCGCCGCGCCCGCGATGTCGGTGACCTGCTCACGATCACCCTGACCGAGAACACCACCGCGCAGACCACTGCCAACACCTCCACCTCGAAAGAATCGGAACTGAGCATCGGCACGCCGACGATCTTCGGTGCCCCGGTGACGCTGGGCGGCAAGGACATCCTCAGCGCCAGCGCCGCCGGCTCGCGCGACTTCACCGGCAAGGGCACCAGCGCGCAGAGCAACCGCCTGCAGGGCAGCGTGACCGTCACGGTGATCCAGCGCCTGCCCAACGGCAACCTGGTCGTGCAGGGCGCCAAGAACCTGCGCCTGAACCGGGGCGATGAGCTGGTGCAGGTGCAGGGCATCGTGCGCGCGGCGGACATCTTCCCGGACAACACCATTCCCTCCAGCCGCGTTGCCGATGCCCGCATCGTCTACGGCGGCCGCGGCGCGATCGCCCAATCCAACGCGATGGGCTGGCTGAGCCGCTTCTTCAACTCGGCGCTGGCGCCGTACTGAGCCTGACATGACCTTCTTCCCCTCCCCGTTCCGGCAGCGACGCGCGGCGTCGTTCCACACCATGCGTGCCGTGCTGGCACTGCTGGCCGTGTTCGCGCTGGTGGCGCCCGCCTCCGCCGAACGCATCAAGGACCTGGCCCAGGTCGGCGGTGTGCGTGGCAACGCGCTGGTCGGCTACGGTCTGGTGGTCGGCCTGGATGGCAGCGGCGACCGCACCAGCCAGGCGCCCTTCACGGTGCAGAGCCTGAAGAACCTGCTGGGCGAGCTGGGCGTCAACGTGCCGGCCAACGTCAATCCGCAGTTGAAGAACGTGGCGGCCGTGGCCATCCATGCCGAGCTGCCGCCGTTCGCCAAGCCCGGCCAGCCGATCGACATCACCGTTTCCTCGGTAGGCAACGCGGTCTCGCTGCGCGGCGGTTCGCTGTTGATGGCGCCCCTGCGCGGTGCCGATGGGCAGGTCTACGCCATCGCCCAGGGCAACCTGATCGTCGGCGGCTTCGGTGCGCAGGGCAAGGATGGCTCGCGCGTGTCGGTCAACGTGCCCAGCGTCGGGCGCATTCCCAATGGCGCCACCGTCGAGCGTGCGCTGCCGGATGTCTTCAGCGGCGGTGGCGACATCACCCTGAACCTGCACAAGAATGACTTCACCACGGTCTCGCGGATGGTGGCGGCACTCAACAATGCCTTTGGTGAAGGCGCCGCGCGTGCGATCGATGGCGTCACCGTGGCGGTCAACGCGCCGTCCGACCCGGGTGCACGCATCGGCCTGCTGGCGCGCATCGAGAACCTGGAACTGACCCCCGGCAGTGCGCCGGCCAAGGTGGTGGTCAATTCGCGTACCGGCACGGTGGTGATCGGCGCGCAGGTGCGCGTGGGCGCCGCGGCGATCTCCCATGGCTCGCTGACCGTGACCATCAACGAGAACGCCAACGTCAGCCAGCCGGGCGCGTTCAGTGGCGGCCAGACCGTGGTGACGCCGCAGTCGACCATCACCGCCACCAACGATGGCAGCCGCATGTTCAAGTTCAACGGCGGCACCACCCTGGATGAAATCGTGCACGCGGTGAATGCCGTGGGCGCGGCCCCGGGCGATCTGATCGCCATCCTGGAAGCCCTCAAGCAGGCCGGCGCGCTCAGTGCCGAACTCGAGGTGATCTGACATGCGCATCCAACCGGTCCTGGAACTCAATCCCGCCCAGCCCAACAGCCCGGCCAAGGTCGACAAGGTCGCCCGCCAGCTGGAGGGCCAGTTCGCGCAGATGCTGATCAAGAGCATGCGCGAGGCGAGCTTTGGCGATTCGCTGTTCCCCGGCGAAAACACCATGTTCCGCGAGATGTACGACCAGAAGATCGCCGATGCGATGACCCGCGGCCGCGGCCTGGGGCTGTCGAGCATGATCGCGCGCCAGCTGGGCGGCGCCGAAGGCGAGGCCGCCAAGCCGGTCGACACCACGCTCAATCCGGCCGCGGCGCTGCGCGCCTACCGCCTCAATGCACCGGCCGCCGGCATGCCGCTGCCGGCCAGTGCCGCGCCGCCCGCGCCGCGCGAGGTAGACCTGCTGCAGCAGTTGAACGGCGATGCACCGTCCGCCGTGCTGCAGCCGATGGAACGGGCGCTGGACCTGATCGCCGGCCGTGAAAGCAGCCAGATGCATGAGGCGATCGGCCGCAGCGATCCGTATGCGGCAGCCGCCGGGAGCGACCCAGCCAGCGTCGACTGGGCCATGGGCGATGACCGCTGGAGCGGCGTGACCCGCCCGGCGGCCAGCGGCCCCAGCGCGGTCGACAACCTGGCCGCCTCCACCGCCGCGGCCGAACTGGGTCCGCATACCCCGGCCGGCTTCGTTGCCAGCATCTGGGGCCATGCGCAACAGGCCGCGCGCGAACTGGGCGTGGATGCCAAGGCGCTGGTCGCCCAGGCCGCGCTGGAAACCGGCTGGGGCCGCAAGCTGGTCCGCCGCAATGGCGGTGACAGCTCGCACAACCTGTTCGGGATCAAGGCCAACGGCTGGCAGGGTGAGCGCGCCACCAGCGGCACCCACGAGTACGTCAACGGCGTGCGCCGCAACGAGACGGCGAGCTTCCGCGCCTACAACTCGGTGGGCGAGAGCTTCGCCGACTACGTGCGCCTGCTCAAGACCAGCCCGCGCTACCAGAACGCCCTGCAGGCCGGCAGCGATGTGCGCAGCTTCGCGCAGGGCCTGCAGCGCGCCGGCTACGCCACTGACCCGACCTACGCGGCCAAGATCGCCGCGATCGCCGGCGGCCCGACCATCGAGCGCGCCGTTGCGGCGGTGAGCGATGCCGGCGAGCGCCTGGGCCGCACTTTTGCCAGCACCGCCAGCCCGACCGGGCTGGGTGTCATCCGTCGTTGAGGTAACCCATGTCCAGCGTACTCTCCACCGGCACCAGCGCCCTGCTCGCTTTCCAGCGGGCCCTGGCGACCACCAGCCACAACGTCGCCAACATCAAAACGCCTGGCTACAGCCGGCAGAAGGTGGACTTCGCCACCGCCAACCCGCAGAACTACGGGTATGGCGACGTCGGCAATGGCACCCGCATCACCGATGTCCGCCGCGTGGCGGACCAGCTGGCCATCTCGCGCCTGCTCGATGGCAGCGGTGAACTGGCGCGCCTGAAGCAGTTGTCCACGATGGCCGACCGGGTCGATGCCATGTTCTCCGACGCCTCCACCAACGTGGCCGGGGTCTGGTCGAACTTCTTCGATTCGGTCAGCGGACTCTCATCCAACGCCTCGGGCAGCGCCGACCGGCAGAACGTGCTGGACAGCGGCAAGACGCTGGCCAACCGCTTCCAGCAGCTCAATACCCAGCTCAACAACCTCAATGGCGAGGTCAACAACGGCCTGATCGCCGGCGCCACCGAGATCAACCGGTTGGCCCAGGAGATCGCCCAGCTCAATGGTTCCATCGGCAGCAACGCAGCCACGGCGGCCCCGGACCTGCTCGATCGCCGTGACCAGCTGATCGCCAACCTGGTCGGCTACACCGGCGGCAACGCGGTGATGCAGGACGGCGGCATCATGAATGTCTACACCGCCGGCGGCCAGGCCCTGGTGGTCGGCACCACCGCCTCCAAGGTCACCACCGTGACCGATCCGTACCAGCCCGAGCGCCTGCAGCTGGCGCTGGAAAGCCAGGGCCAGAAGATCACCATCGATGGCAAGACGCTCGGTGGCCAGATCGGTGGCCTGCTGGAGTTCCGCAATACCGTGCTGACCCCGGCGCAGGCCGAGCTGGGCAAGCTGGCGATCGGCATGGCCAGCAGCTTCAACGACGTCCACCGCCAGGGCGCGGATCTGTACGGCAACATGGGCGGCGACTTCTTCACCATCGGCAACCCACGCATCACTGCCAACAGCAGCAACACCGGCACGGCCAGCATGAGCGCCAGCTTCGGCGACCTGTCCAAGCTGGATGGCCAGAACATCGTGATGAAGTTCGATGGCGCCCAGTGGCAGGCCACCCGCGCCGACACCGGCGCCACGATCCCGATGACCGGCACCGGCACCGCAGCCGACCCGCTGGTGCTCAATGGCGTCAGCCTGGTCATGAATGGTACGCCGGCCAAGGACGACCGCTTCCTGCTGCAGCCCACCGCAGGCGTGGCCGGCAGCATGGAAGTGGCGATCACCGACACCTCGCGCATCGCCGCCGCCGCGCCGATCAAGGGCAGCGCCGCGATGGCCAACACCGGCACCGGCAAGCTCACCGGGGTCAAGGTGACCGATGCGGGCAACCCGGCGCTGCGCAATCCTGCGGCGATCGTGTTCACCAGTGCCACCGAATACACCATCGATGGCATCGGCCCGAACACCTACACCGCCGGGCAAACCATCACCGCCAACGGCTGGAGCTTCGTGCTGGACGGCGCACCCAAGCAGGGGGATACCTTCACCATCGGGCCGACCCCGGCCGGTTCTTCGGACAACAGCAATGCGCTGCTGCTGGCCAAAGTCGAGCAGGCCAAGACCTTCAATGACGGCACGATCACCCTGAGTGGGGCACTGGGTGGACTGACCACCCAGGTCGGCGCGGCTGCGCGCTCGGCCGAGTATTCCCTGATGGCACAGCAGGTGATCACCGACCAGGCCCAGGCGGCGCGCGACTCGATTTCCGGCGTGAACCTGGATGAAGAGGCCTCGGACATGCTCCGCCTGCAGCAGGCCTACCAGGCCGCCTCGCAGCTGATCTCCACCGCCGACACCATGTTCCAGACCATCCTCGGAGCCGTCTCGCGATGAACAACCGCATTTCCACCGGCATGATGTTCAATCAGTCGGTGTCCCTGATGCTCGCTTCGCAGGCAAAGATGAATCACCTCGAGCGCCAGATCGCCACCGGCAGCAAGATCGTGTCGGCCAAGGACGACCCGGTCTCGGCCGGTACGGCGGTCGGCCTGGACCGTACCCTGGCATCGCTGGACCGCATGCAGCTCAACGCGGGTAACGTGCAGAACCGCCTCGGCCTGCAGGAAAACGCCTTGGCCCAGGTCGGCGATATGATGGGTCGCATCACCGAATTGACCATCTATGCCAACAATCCGGGCCTGGCCGCCGCCGACAAGGAGTCGATGGTCACGGAAATCGAGGCAATCCGCGGCAATCTGCTCGCGGTGGCCAACAGTACCGACGGCACCGGCCGCTATCTGTTCGGTGGTACCGATGACGCCAGCCCGCCCTTCAGCCAGGTCGATGGCCGCATTGTCTACAACGGCGACCAGAACCAGCGCGAAGTGGAAGTGGGTCCGGATACCTACGTGAAGGACGCCCTGCCCGGCAGCGAGATCTTCATGCGCATCGTCACCGGTGACGGGCACGTGGACGGCAGGGCCGCCGCCGGCAACACCGGCAGCGGCGTGCTCACCAACATCACCCGCGACAGCGACGGCAGCTGGAATGGCGAGGGCTTCAGCGTGCGCTTCACCGGCACCGACAGCTATGACCTGCTCGACGCCGGTGGCGCCGTGGTGTCCAGCGGGACGCTCAAGACCGGCGACGACCTGGTGGTCAACGGGGTGCGCCTGCATATCGAGGGTGCGCCTGCCGCCGGCGATATCTTCGAGGTCAGCCCCGCGTCAAGCCGCGATATCTTCGGCACCCTGGATTCGCTGATCGGCGCCTTGAAGATGGATACCGGCACCCCCGCCCAGCAGGCGGCACAGCAGAACCTGCTGCAGAGCGGCCTGCGCGACGTAGCCCGCGCCTCGGAGCGGATGATCGACTCCCGTGCCGCCGGCGGTGCCCAGCTCAAGGCGCTGGACAATGCCTCGGACATGCGGGAATCGAACGTGGTCACGCTCAAGACCACCCTTTCGCAGATGCGCGACCTGGACTATGCCGACGCGCTGAGCCAGTACCAGCTGGAAAAGACCGCCCTGCAGGCGGCCCAGACCCTGTTCTCGCAGATGCAGTCGATGTCGCTGTTCAACATGATCCGCTGAGCCCCCCCCCTACAACCTGGTCGGCCTGAAGGCCGCGATGCTTTGAGCATCGCGGCCTTTTTCGTTCTGGGGCGGCGCGCCGACTGCCCGGCATCCTCCGGTAGTGCCGCGACGCTCACGGCACCCGTCTGCGCGTGCGGCGATGCCTGGTAGCGCTGCACGGCATTTCCAGGCCTGCGGCGGCCCACCGGCCTGGCGCCGTGAAATCCAGCCACCTGCCCCGCCCCGGCAAATCCGTTTGAATCTCCGCCTAAAGGTTGTTGACAAAGCGCCGTTATTGATTTGGCAACAGCGAAGCACACAGCCAAAAACAAAAAAACGGCGGCGCTTCGTTCCATTCACCACCGGGATTCCAATAAGGGAGACGACCCATGGCACAGGTAATCAACACCAATACGATGTCGCTCAACGCTCAGCGCAACCTGAGCACCAGCGGCAACTCGCTCGCTACCACCATCCAGCGCCTGTCGTCGGGCCTGCGCATCAACAGCGCAAAAGACGACGCCGCCGGCCTGGCGATTTCCGAGCGCTTCGGCACCCAGATCCGCGGCACCGATGTCGCGATCCGCAACGCCAATGACGGCATCTCCCTGGCCCAGGTGGCCGAAGGTTCGCTGAGCGAAGTCGGCAACAACCTGCAGCGTATCCGCGAGCTGGCCGTGCAGGCCTCCAACGCCACCAACTCCTCCAGCGACCGAAAGGCACTGCAGGCCGAAGTGACCCAGCTGGTCAGCGAAATCGACCGCGTGGCCAAGCAGTCCGACTTCAACGGCACCAAGCTGCTGGACGGCAGCTTCACCAGCCAGCTGTTCCAGGTGGGTGCGAATGCGGGCCAGGCGATTGCGATCAACAGCGTGGTGGATGCCAAGGCTACATCTCTCGGCAAGGCTGAGTTCGCCACCGATGGAAAGCTGGTACTCGACGCAGCCGCAGACCTGACGAGCGGCGTTATCGAAGGTGTGAGCGTTGGTGATGTTGCGCTGGGCAAGATCACGTTCGATGCAGCAAACCCGGGTGCTGAACCAACTGCGCCGGATGCAGCAGCTGACCCGGAAGAGGTCGAGGCCTATCAGGCCGCGCTGGCGAAGTACAACGAAACACGGTCGACCAACACGCAGAACGCAGTGAATGCGATCGCTGCCGCCATGAATTCCAAGCTTGGTGAAACCGGCCTACTGGCTGCCCAAGCAGTGGGCGCGGACAACAAGCCCATCGCAGGCCAGATCACTCTGACCTCGGTCAAAGCCGGGGCAGACATCGGCAAGCTCGCGGTGACCGGCCTGACTTCACTGCTGGACGCGGCAAAGTCGACTGACGTAAGCGCGGCAACTGGCGCCGCTCATGTCTCCGACATCGATATCGCCACTGTCGCAGGCGCCCAGAAAGCCCTGGAAATCGTCGACAAAGCCTTGGAATCGGTCAACAGCGTCCGCGCCGACCTCGGCGCCATCCAGAACCGGTTCACGTCGGTAGTTGCCAATCTGCAGACGTCGTCTGAGAACCTCTCCGCCTCCCGAAGCCGAATCCGCGACACAGATTTTGCCAAGGAAACCGCAGAACTGACCCGCACCCAGATTCTGCAGCAGGCCGGTACCGCCATGCTGGCCCAGGCCAATCAAGTACCCCAGAACGTGCTCAGCCTGTTGCAGCGCTGACATACGGCGCTCCTGAAGCACGTCAGGAGCGGCTGATCCTCTCGTACGTGCACTGCTCAAGGAACCTTCCTCATGGCACAAGTCATCAACACCAACACCATGTCGCTTAACGCTCAGCGCAACCTGAGCACGAGCGGCTCCTCACTGGCCACCACCATCCAGCGTCTGTCGTCGGGTTCGCGCATCAATAGCGCCAAGGACGACGCCGCTGGCCTGGCGATCTCCGAGCGCTTCGGCACCCAGATCCGCGGTACGGACGTGGCGATCCGCAATGCCAACGACGGCATCTCCCTGGCCCAGGTCGCCGAAGGTTCGCTGACCGAAATCGGCAACAACCTGCAGCGCGTTCGTGAACTGGCCGTGCAGGCTTCCAACGCCACCAACTCCTCCAGCGATCGCAAGGCGCTGCAGGCCGAAGTGACTCAGCTGGTCAGCGAAATCGACCGCGTTGCCAAGCAGTCCGAGTTCAATGGCACCAAGCTGCTGGACGGCTCGTTCTCCAGCCAGCTGTTCCAGGTGGGCGCCAATGCAGGCCAGGCCATCGCCATCGACAAGGTCGTCAACGCCAAGTCTGATTCGCTCGGTGCGGCGACGTTCGGTGAGAATGGTTCAATCGTCTTCGGCGCCACGGCGGACCTCAGCAGCGGAAAGATCAGCGGGCTTGCCATTGGCGACATCAAGCTGAATGACGTTACTTTCGACGTCACCGCTGTGCCCGCGGAGGTCGATCCGGGTACTGAGCCAACCGCGCCCGACGCTGACACGGGTACTGCGGAAGAAAAAGCGCAGTATGCCGAAGACAAGGCTGCATGGGACAGCGCTGTCGCGGTGCAGGCATCTCGCGAAGGCATCATTGCAAGCAACACCAGCAATGCCGTCTCCGCAGTTACCGCAGCTATCAACGCAAAGCTTGGTGAAACTGGCCTGATGGCGGAAGCAACCACGGTCGACGGAAAGGTCACTCCGGGCTCGATCACCCTGACCTCGATCAAGGCGGGCGCGGACGTGGATGCACTCAAGGTGACTGGCTTTGGAACGGGCATCACGGCAGAATCCGTAAAAGCCGGTACGACAGCGTCCCACTTGTCTGACGTGAACATCGGTACCGTCGGTGGCGCGCAGAAGGCGCTGGAGATCGTCGACAAGGCGCTGGAATCGATCAACAACACCCGTGCTGACCTCGGCGCTGTCCAGAACCGTTTCACCTCCGTGGTCGCCAACCTTCAGACCTCCTCGGAGAACCTGTCCGCGTCGCGCAGCCGCATCAAGGACACGGATTTCGCCAAGGAAACGGCAGAGCTGACCCGCACCCAGATCCTGCAGCAGGCCGGTACGGCCATGCTGGCCCAGGCCAACCAGGTGCCGCAAAACGTGCTCAGCCTGCTGCGCTGATCCACGCCTGCATCGTCCCCGCCGCCGGCTCCGGCCGGCGGCGGGGGCAATCCGAGGGCATCGCAATGCACGCGCAGGAACGGGCCATGGCCATGGACCGGACTCTCTCTGGTCGCCACATCATCGTGGCCATGGCCCGCCCCTGCGGCAGAACTGTTATCAGCGCTGTTTGTTTGACTGAACACCCCGGGTGGCTTCGTCTCCCCCCGCTTTTCAGTAGCCTGACCCCTCCTCTGCATTGGAGGAGGGTATTTTGCAGGCTACCCAGCAAAGGCGCGTACCGTCGCCCCTGCCCCAGGACACGTGCAACCGGCGTGCCAAACCGGCCCTTGCCCTGGCTGGCACAAGTCCTGCATCAACGTGGTTCTAAAGACCTGGCGGCTACGGCCGCTACTTTCGTTGATGGCATCGCCCTGCGACTTCACGGCAGCGGCTATAAACAGGAGATACAACGTGGCGGACTTCGGTTACGGCGGCATCGGTTCAGGACTGGACATTTCCGGCATGGTCAGCAGCCTGGTGGCGGCGGATCGCAAGCCGGCGGACAACGCACTGAACCTGCAGCAGTCCAAGGCCAAGATGCAGCTCTCGGCGATCGGCACGGTCAAATCCGCGTTCGATACCCTGAACACGGCATTGAAGGCGCTGAAGGCCAACACGGCGTTCGACGCACGTACCTTCTCGGCGAGCAAATCCGGTACAGACGAGATATTGACGGTCAGCGGCACCAATGCGGCGGCCGCCGGTTCCCACGCCATTGACGTGAAGGAACTCGCCACGGCCAACAAGTGGATTGCCGACACCTCGCTCCCGAAGACGGATACGTTTGGCGCCGGAACCCTGACGCTCACCGTGGGAGTGGGCGACAAGCAGAAGACGCTGAACATCAACGTCGAAGCAGACGACACCCTCAGCTCGATCCGCACCAAGATCGAGAAGGCTGGGCGCGCCTCGGGCGTCCAGGCCACGCTGATTTCCTCGGGCGACAATCAGTTCCTGTCGATCTCCCAGGAGAAGTCCGGTACGGCCAATGCAATCAAGCTGACCGCCGACCCCTCCAATGCCAAGCTCACCGCTCTGGCCAACAGCCTGTCCGAACGGACCCCCGCTGCGGACGCCAGGCTGCTGATCGACGGCGTGGAGGTCACCAGCAGCGAAAACACCGTCACCGACGTGGTGCCGGGCCTGACGCTGAACCTCAAGAAGACCGGCGAAAGCACCGTCACCATCACCACCGACGTCGCCGCCGCGCGCAAGGTGATGCAGGACTTCGTTACCGCCTACAACGGCGCCATCACGGCGATCAACACCGCGACCAAGTACGACATCGAGAACAAGGAGCCCTCCTCGCTGACCGGCGATGCGCAGATGCGTGGCGCCTCCAGCCAGCTGCGCAGCATGATGAGCGGCATTCTCAAGGATCTCTCGGCCGCTGGCCTGGACCCGAAGAAGATCGGCCTGCAGACCCGCGCCTATCCCAACGCCGATGGCACCCTGGTGCTGGATACCGCCAAGTTCGATGCCGCCTTGGTCAATCAGGGCGGCGCAGTGCGTGACGCGTTGACGGGGGATGATGGCGCTGCGGCCAAGCTGTTCGCTGTGGTCGATGGCTATGTCAATACTACCGTCGGCAAGGAAGGTGCGTTCGTCTCGCGCACCAAGAGCATCAACAACACGCTGACGGACATCGACAAGCGCCGCAAGGCGCTCGATGTCCGCATGGAAGGCGTATCCGAACGTTACAAAAAGCAGTTCCTCGCGCTCGATGCGCTGATGAGCAAGATGAGCCAGACAATGTCCAGCCTTACCTCGCAGCTCTCGCAGCTCAGCGGTTGATCGATCGCAGCAGCGGACTCAAGTTGAACCGGCCCGCTGCCGATATCACTGGCAGGACACCTCGCAGGCTCCACCCGGTGCCGACGATGTCGCGAACTTCGCGGCCCCGCATGAAGGAGACATGATTGATGTACGGTTCCAACCGTCAATTCACCGAGCAGTACCGCAAGGTCGGCGTGCAGAGTTCGGTTACTGATGCCGACCCGCACAAGCTGGTGGCGCTGCTGCTCGCTGGTGCCTGCGAGCGCCTGCGACTGGCCTTGGCCTGCCTGGAACGTGGCGACCAGGCGCGCAAGGGCAAGGCGATCGGCGAGGTCTGCGCCATCGTGGGCCACCTCAACGGGTCGCTGGACCATGAGGCCGGGGGCGAGATCGCCGGCAACCTGTCCTCGCTGTACGACTATGTGATGCACCGGTTGACCGAAGCCAACCTGCACAACGACCCGGCTGCGCTGACCGAGGCCCTCGAACTGCTGGGCGAGATCGACTCGGCCTGGAACGCAATTCCGCAGCAACAGCGCCACACGGCGCAGGCCGCGCCATGAGTTCGCTCGGCGCGCTGAACGCCCGCCTCGACGCGCTGGAAACGGCGTTGCACGACGAGAATTTCGATGAGGCCGGGCTGCAGCTGGACGCGCTCGATGCCGCCCAGCGCAATTATCTGGCCGGTCCTTCGGCCCTGTCCGACGTGCCGGGGCTGTCTTCACTGCAGGCACGCCAGCAGCGCATCATGCTGTTCATGATGCGGCAGCGCGAAGAGGCCAGCCGCCACATCCATAGTGGGCACCAGTCCCTTCGCGCCGCGCAGGCGTACCTGACCGCAGAATCCCTGTCATGAACGAGCTTCGCACCAGCGCCATCCATCACCCGGCCGAAAGCGAGCTGTTCGATGAGACGCTGAGCTGCGAAGTGGCGCTGCCGGCCGAGTTCCGCATCGGCAGCGCAGTGATCCGCCCCGGCACGGCCGAGACCCTGCTGCGCAGCGTGGCGCTGGTGGAGGATGCCCGCGGCGATGACGGGCATGACGACCGCAGCGATGCCACCCTGCAGGTGCAACGCCTGGAAGCCAAGCTCGATCTGGTCATGGTGCTGCTGGGGCGCCTGGTCCGGCAGAGTGCGCAGGACCTGCCACTGCGCCCCCTGCGCTGGTCACGCCGTGGCATCCGCCTGGAACAGGGCAGCCGCAGCGGCGCCGCGCCGGGCAGCATGGGCGTCATCCGCCTGCAGCCCTGCGATTGGCTGCCCGACCATATCGACCTGCCCGTGGTGATCGTGGCCGAAGCGGCCAATGGCTCCGGCGCGCACTATCTGTGGCTGCGTTTCGAAGGGCTCAGCGATGCGCTGGAGATGGCCCTGGAGCGGCATCTGTTCCGGCTGCACCGTCGCCAGATCGCAGAAGCGCGTCGCCTGCGTTGACCGTACGGCCCCGACTGTGACGCATTCGGCTTGGCGGTAGGCCTTCACTCCGTTAAGGTGACGGCCTCCCCGCTCCCCAAGCAGCCTGTGCGCGTTCTCATCGTCGATGATCACACCCTGGTCCGTGCCGGCCTCAGCCGTCTGCTGCAGGGCTTTGCCGACGTCGAAGTCATCGCCGAGGCCAGCAACGCCGAGCAGGCGCTGCAGCTGAGCGTGCAGCACTCCCCGGATGTCGTCCTGATGGACCTGTCCCTGCCCGGCCGAACCGGGCTGGAGGCCCTGAGCGACATTCTCCTGCGGACGCCCGGCTCGCGCGTGGTGATGATGACCATGCACGACGATGCCGTGCACGTTCGCGATGCGCTGGATCGTGGCGCGGTCGGCTTCGTGGTCAAGGATGCCGCGCCGCAGGAACTGGAACTGGCGTTGCGCGCCGCGCATGCCGGCCAGGTGTTCCTGAGCCCGCAGATCTCGGCCAAGATGCTCGCCCCCATGCTGGGCAGGGAAAAACCGGTTGGAGTCGCAGCCCTGTCGCCACGGCAGCGCGAGATCCTGCGCCGTATCGGCAAGGGCGAGAGCAACAAGGAAATCGCCGCGGACCTGGGCATCAGCGTCAAGACGGTGGAAACCCATCGCGCCCGGATGATGGAATCGCTGGGCTGCCGCCGCGCCAATGACCTGGTGCTGCTCGCTGCCCGTCACCAGCACGAGCTGGAGTGATCAGCGCCGGTTCTCCGGCACACACGGCTTCCCCGCCACGCAGGGTGACGGATTTTTGAAGCCCGGTCGGCAGGCTGGGCACGGAAAGACAAGGCCTGCGCGCCAACGTCCGTCAAAATACCGCGCTGATGTCGGGATATCCCCTACATTCTGTCAGGCATTTGACGACCCGACTCAGGAACCCCCTGATTCCCGGCGTACGGGAACACAAGCAAGATGTGTTCCATAACGCACCGGGGAGTCGGTGCGAACGGGGAACCACCTTGAAAGCCTCCATGTCGACCCAGATGGGTCAGCAGCTTCACCTCACCCCTCAGCTCCTGCAGTCCATTCGTCTGCTGCAGCTGGACGGCATGCAGCTTGAACTGGAAATCCGCCGCGCGTTGGAGACCAACCCGCTGCTGGAACTGGAAGAGGCGCCGGAACCGGTCGCTGCCGACACCGATCCGGCCGGCACCACCCAGGACGTGGCCGCCTTCGATGAACTGCCGGAATCCTCCCTGTGGGACGTGCCCGGTGCGGGCTGGCAGGACGGCGACGATGACCGCATGCAGCGCGTGGCGGCCGGTGAGTCGTCCGATCCGCAGCTGCGCGCCCTGCAGCGCCTGGCGATGGAAATGGATGCCCGCGAGCTGGCCGTGGCCGGTTTCTGGCTGGAGCACTGCGACGACGCCGGCTATCTGGATGCCCCGCTCGCCCAGCTGACCCTGCTGGCCAGTGCGCGCTGCGATGTGGATGCGGCCGGCGTGGAAGCGGTGCGCCAGCAGATCCTGCACGGCGATCCGGTCGGCCTGGCCGCCCAGGACCTGCACGAATGCCTGAGCGTGCAGCTGCGTTGCCTGCCCGGCCGTGTACCGGCCCGCCACCTCGCCCAGCGTGTGCTCGACGATGGCCTGGCCGCGCTGGCCGCCCACGACTACCCGGCGCTGGCCAAGCAGCTGGATGCCGAAGTCGTCGACATCCATGAAGCCGTCCGCCTGATCCTCTCGCTGCAGCCGCGCCCGGGTGAGAGCCTGCTGCCGGACAGCAACGGGGTGGTGATTCCGGACGTGGTCGCCTGGCACGCCGATGGCCAGTGGCGCGTCGCACTCAACCCGGCCACCAGCCGCCGCCTCAGCATCAACCCGCAGTACGAGCAGGCGCTGGCCGAGACCAGCGACGCCGCACAGCCGCTGCGCGACATGATGCAGGAGGCCCGCTGGCTGACCCGCGGTCTGTCGATGCGCTACGACACGCTGCTGCGCACCGCGCGGGTGATCATCGAGCGCCAGGCCGGCTTCCTGACCCGTGGCGAAGAAGCGATGGCACCGCTCACGCTGAAGGAAGTGGCCGACGAAATCGGCATGCACGAGTCCACCGTCTCGCGCATCACCACCGGCAAGTACCTGCAGACCCCGCGCGGCACCCTGGAACTGAAGCACTTCTTCGCGGTGCGCCTGGAAGGTGCCAGTGTGTCCGGCCAGGCCGTGAAAGCGATGGTGCGCCGCCTGATCGAGTCCGAACCGGCCGCCCGGCCGCTGGCCGACGAAGCGATCGCCGGCCTGCTCTCGCGCCAAGGGGTGAACATCGCCCGCCGTACCGTTGCAAAATACCGCGAACAACTGGACATCGCCCCGGCGCGCGAACGCCGCCGCAGCCATGCCAGCACCCCGCACCTCCTGGCCCGGGTGGGCTGAAGGAAATGGAAGACATGAACAAGCTCACCGTCCTGCTGGTCGACGACCACGAAGGTTTCATCAACGCCGCCATGCGCCACTTCCGCAAGGTCGACTGGCTCGATGTGATCGGCAGCGCCGCCAATGGCCTGGAAGCGATCGAACGCTCCGAGTCGCTGCGCCCGAAGGTGGTGCTGATGGACCTGGCCATGCCGGAGATGGGCGGCCTGCAGGCCACCCGCCTGATCAAATCGCAGGATGACGCGCCCTACATCGTCATCGCCAGCCACTTCGATGACGCCGAACACCGCGAGCATGCCCTGCGCGCCGGTGCCGACAACTTCGTCAGCAAGCTGTCCTACATCCAGGAAGTGATGCCGATCCTGGAAGGCCTGAAGGGGAACGGATCATGAGCGAATCCCGCATCCTGGTACTGGACAACGACGCCGTGCGCGCCGAGCGCACCGTCGCGCTGCTGGAGTTCATGGACTTCAACCCGCGCTGGGTGGCCGACGCCAACGATTTCGACATCACCCGCCACCGCCCCAACGACTGGATGGCCGCGATCATCGGTGGCCTGGACGGTTCCGAGCGCAGCGATGCACTGTTTGCCTGGCTGGGCAAGGGCGCGCTGCCGCCGCCGGTCATGCTGATCGACGGCGACACCACCGCTTTCGCCCAGCAGTACGGCCTGCACGAAGCCAATGTGTGGCCGCTGGAAGCGCCGCTGCGCCATGCACAGATGGAAGGCCTGCTGCGTCGCGCCAGCCTCAAGCGCCTGGATGCCGAGCACCAGGCCGGCGCCGTGCAGGAACAGGGTCCGACCGGTGAAGGTGCGGCGGTCACCCAGCTGCGCCGGATGATCGAGCAGGTGGCCGCGTTCGACACCACCGTGCTGGTGCTGGGTGAATCGGGCACCGGCAAGGAAGTGGTGTCGCGCTCCATCCACCAGCGCTCGCCACGTCGCGATGGTCCGTTCGTGGCGATCAACTGCGGCGCGATTCCGCCGGATCTGCTGGAAAGCGAGCTGTTCGGTCACGAAAAGGGCGCCTTCACCGGCGCGCTGAGCGCACGCAAGGGCCGTTTCGAAATGGCCGAAGGTGGCACCCTGCTGCTCGATGAAATCGGCGACATGAGCCTGCCGATGCAGGTCAAGCTGCTGCGCGTGCTGCAGGAGCGCAGCTTCGAGCGCGTGGGTGGCAACCAGACCATCCGCTGCAACGTGCGCGTGATCGCCGCGACCCATCGCGACCTGGAATCGCGCATCGCCGACGGCAAGTTCCGCGAGGATCTGTTCTATCGCCTCAACGTGTTCCCCATCGATGTGCCGGCCCTGCGCGAGCGCAGCGAAGACCTGCCGGCGCTGGTGACCACCATTGCCGGGCAGCTGGCCCGTACCGGCCGTGGTGAAGTGCGTTTCACCGGCGAAGCCCTGCAGGCGCTGGCCGCCTACGAATGGCCGGGCAATGTGCGCGAGCTGACCAACCTGGTGGAACGCCTGGCCGTGCTGCACCCCAGCGGCAACGTGCGCGTGCAGGATCTGCCGGCCCGCTATCGCGGCGACTTCGCTGCTGCCGCACCCGTGCCCGCGGCAGCAGCGCCGGCCCAGGCCGATGAGCGGCTGGACCTGCGCAGCTTCTCCTTCCACACCCCAGGTGCACCGGGCGGCACGGCCACGGACAACGGCGCCGGCCCGGTCGCCCGCGCCCCGGCCCTGCCCGATGACGGCCTGGATCTGCGCAACCACATGGCCAGCATCGAGTTGAACCTGATCAACGAAGCGCTGGAGCGCACCCAGGGCGTCGTCGCCCATGCCGCCCAGCTGCTCGGCCTGCGCCGCACCACCCTGGTGGAAAAGCTGCGCAAGTACGGGATCGAACGCGACCAGACCGAACTGGCCGGCTGAGCGGGCCGGCACGCGGAAACCAGACGCCCGGGCATGTCCCGGGCTTTTTTGTTGCCACGACCGTCCGCCCCGCCGGTTTTCCGGCGTCGACTCTCCGTCACGGCGCTGCTTCACCCCGCCGCATGGGCACGCGGTCGCCCACACCGGTCAGGCCGCCACGCGCTCGGGCGCTGCGTGACGCGCAACGCCGGGCCACCGTTACAAAACTGAATCACTCATCCATTTCGGCACGGCACTTGCAACGTCTCCCGGTGTAACCCACCCCTGCTTCGGAACGTTCCAGATGTCGCACTCCGTCACCTCGATCCTTTCTCAGATCCGCACCTTCCAGACCCAGATGGGGCAGCCCGCCGTCAGCCCGCTGACGGAGCTGCCGCGCAGCAATGCCATCCAGGGTCTGGTGTCCCCCCAGGAGATCCAGGGCCCGAGCTTCACCGAAACGCTGCGCGGCGCCATCGCCGGCGTCAACGATGCGCAACAGAAATCCGGCGCCCTGGCCAGATCCTTCGAACTGGGTGAACCCGGTGCAGACCTGGCCAAGGTCATGGTCGCCTCGCAGCAGTCCCAGATCGCCTTCCGCGCCACCGTGGAAGTCCGCAACCGTCTCGTCCAGGCTTACCAGGACGTGATGAACATGCCGCTGTAAGGATAGAAACGCATGGCCCTGTCGCTCTCCAAAGAATCACTGAACACCGAAAAGGCTGGGCAGTGGTTCGACCGGCTGCAAAGCCTGCAGATCACCCGTCGGCTTGGCCTGATGGCGATGATCGCCGTGGCCGTGGCGGCAGGCCTGTTCGTGTTCTTCTGGTCGCAGAAGCCGGGCATGGTGCCGCTGTACACCGGGCTGGACCAGAAGGCCACGGCCGAGGCCACCGACCTGCTGCGCGCGGCACAGATTCCGTTCCAGCTGGATCCCGCCACCGGCGGCATCACCGTGCCGGAAAAGAACCTGCACGATGCGCGCCTGAAGCTGGCCGGCTCCGGCCTGACCGACAGCGGCCGCCTTGGCTTTGAGCTGATGGAGCGCGACCCGGGCTTCGGCGTCAGCCAGTTCATGGAGAACGCGCGCTACCAGCACTCGCTGGAAACCGAGCTGTCGCGCACGATCAATACGCTGCGCCCGGTCCGTGATTCGCGCGTGCACCTGGCCATTCCCAAGCCCAGCGCCTTCACCCGCCAGCGTGACGTGGCCAGTGCCTCGGTGGTGCTGGAACTGCGCGGTGGCCAGCAGCTCGAACGCGGCCAGATCGATGCGATCGTGCACATGGTCGCCGCCAGCATCCCGGACCTGGCGCCCGAGCGCGTTACCGTCGTTGACCAGAGCGGGCGCATGCTCAGCGTCTCCGACCCGAACAGCGAAGCGGCCATGAATGCCGCCCAGTTCGAACAGGTGCGCCGCCAGGAAACCTCGTTTAACCAGCGCATCCGCGAGCTGCTCGAGCCGATGACCGGCCCGGGCCGGGTCAATCCGGAAGTCAGCGTGGACATGGATTTTTCGGTGATCGAAGAAGCCCGTGAGCTTTACAACGGCGAGCCGCAGAAGCTGCGCAGCGAGCAGATGAGCGAAAACAGCAGCAACGTGCCCGGCCCACAGGGCGTGCCCGGCGCCGCCAGCAACACCCCGCCCGGCCCGGCGGCCGCCCCGGCCACCGCGCAGGCACCGACGGAAACCTCCAAGAACGCCACCCGCAACTACGAGCTGGACCGCACTCTGCAGCACACCCGCCAACCGGCCGGTCGCATCAAGCGCGTGTCGGTGGCGGTGCTGGTGGACAACGTGCCGCGCGCCGGTGCCAACGGCAAGATGACCGACCAGGCCCTCTCCGCGGCCGAACTGACCCGCGTTGAAGCGCTGGTCAAGCAGGCGGTCGGCTTCGATGCCGAGCGTGGCGACACGGTCTCGGTGATGAATGCCCCGTTCGTGCGTGAGGTCACCCCGGTCGAAGGGCCGAAGTGGTGGGAGCTGCCGCAGGTACAGGACGCACTGCGTCTGCTGCTCGGCGCGATCGTGGTGCTGGCCCTGGTGTTCGGCGTGCTGCGCCCGGCGCTGCGCTCGATCACCGGGCAGACCAAGCCCAAGGACGACGCGCTGGAACCCCACAGTGCCGATGTGCAGCTGGTCGATGACGGCGAGGGCCTGCCCGCGATCGGCAGCGAACGCCTGCACGCGGCCGGACATGAACCGCTGGCCCTGCCGGTGGACTCCTACGAGGAACGACTGCGCATGGCGCGTGAAGCTGTAAAGACCGATTCCAAGCGCGTGGCCCAGGTGGTCAAGGGCTGGGTGGCCAATGATTGATGCACCTCCCCCGCTGACCGGCGTGCAGCGCGCCGCCGTCCTGCTGCTCTCGCTGGGCGAACTGGACGCGGCCGAAGTGCTGCGCCACATGGAGCCCAAGGAAGTCCAGAAGATCGGCATCGCCATGGCGACCATGACCGACATCACGCGCGAACAGGTCGAGCGGGTCATGGACCAGTTCGGCAGCGAGCTGGGCTCCAAGACCTCGCTGGGCGTGGGCTCGGACGACTACATCCGCAACATGCTGGTGCAGGCGCTGGGTACCGAAAAGGCCGGCAGCCTGATCGACCGCATCCTGCTGGGTCGCAACACCACCGGCCTGGACGCGCTGAAGTGGATGGATCCGCGTGCCGTCGCAGACCTGGTCCGCAATGAGCACCCGCAGATCATCGCCATCGTGATGGCCCACCTGGAAACCGACCAGGCCGCCGACGCGCTCAAGCTGCTGCCCGAGCGCACCCGGGTGGACGTACTGCTGCGTATCGCCACGCTGGATGGCATTCCGCCGAACGCCCTCAATGAACTCAACGAGATCATGGAACGCCAGTTCGCCGGCAACCAGAACCTGAAGTCGTCCAACGTGGGCGGCGTGCAGTGCGCGGCCAACATCCTGAACTTCATGGACAGCGGGCAGGACCAGGCGATCCTGGGCGAAATCGCCCGCATCGATGCACCGCTGAGCGGCCGCATCCAGGACCTGATGTTCGTGTTCGACGATCTGGTGGACCTGGACGACCGCGAGCTGCAGCTGGTGCTGCGCGAAGTCAGCGGCGAGCGCCTCGGCCTGGCCCTGCGCGGCGCCGATATCAAGGTGCGCGACAAGATCACCCGCAACATGTCCCAGCGTGCCGCTGAAATCCTGCTGGAAGACATGGAAGCCCGGGGCCCGGTGCGCCTGTCGGATGTGGAAGTGGCGCAGCGCGAGATCCTGGCCATCGTCAAGCGCATGGCCGATGAAGGCACGGTCACCATTGGTGGCAACGCGGAGGCCATGCTGTGAACAATGCCGTGCGCTGGCTTGCCCCGGACCTGCTCGCGGTGCCCGAGCCGCCACCGGAAGAACAGTTCGAGCTCACCGAACCCGATCCGGACCACGAGCCGGAGCCGCTGCTGCAGTTGCCCACCCTGGAAGAGATCCAGGCGATCCAGGACAGTGCCGAGAAGGACGGCTTCGATCAGGGCCACGCCGAAGGGCTGGCCCAGGGCCAGGCCGAGGTGCGCCGCCTGATCGCACAGATCGAGGGCATCCTGGACAACTTCAGCCGGCCGCTGGTGCGGCTGGAGAACGAAGTGGTCGCCGCGCTGGGCGAGCTGGCCGTGCGCGTGGCCGGCAACCTGGTCGGGCGGGCCTATGAAGCCGAGCCGGAACTGCTGGCGCAGCTGGTCAACGAAGCGGTGGATGCGGTCGGCGGCGCGAGCCGCGATGTGGAAGTGCGCCTGCACCCGGACGACATCGCCGCGCTGGCCCCGGTGCTCAACCTGGCCCCGAACCAGCGCCTGACCCCGGACCTGAGCCTGAGCCGCGGCGACCTGCGCGTACACGCCGAAGCCGTGCGCATCGACGGCACCCTGGATGCACGCCTGCGCGGCGCACTGGATGCGGTCATCCGCAAAGCCGGAACCACCCCATGAACACCGAGACCCTGCCCCCGCCCGCCGACTGGACCGCCGCCCGCAACCTGCGGCTGGCCTCGCGGCTGGACAACATCTGCCCGGATACCGCGCACGGCCGTGGCCTGATCCGCGAGGGCGTGCTGCGCCGCGCGGTCGGCCTGACGCTGGAGGCGGTCGGCTGCGAGGCACCGATGGGTGCCAGCTGCAAGGTGGAAGTTGCCGATGGCGGCTGGGTCGATGCCGAAGTCGTCGGCTTCGCCGGTGAACGCACCTACCTGATGCCCAGCGCCGAACTGCACGGCCTGCTGCCCAACGCGCGGGTCGTGCCCTCGCTCGGCCGCGGCGGCGTGGAAGTGGGCGAAGGCCTGCTCGGCCGCGTGATCGACAGCGACGGGGTGCCGCTGGATGGCAAGGGCCCGATCCGCGCCGAAGGCACCGTCGGCATGGCCGGCGTCTCGATCAACCCGCTCGCGCGCGAGCCGATCACCCAGCCACTGGACGTGGGCGTGCGTGCGATCAACGCGCTGCTGCCGATCGGGCGCGGCCAGCGTGTGGGCCTGTTCGCCGGCTCCGGTGTCGGCAAATCGACACTGCTGGGCATGATGACCCGCTACACCGCGGCCGACGTCATCGTGGTCGGCCTGATCGGTGAACGTGGCCGCGAAGTGCGCGATTTCGTGGAAAGCACGCTGGGCGAAGAGGGCCTGCGTCGCGCCGTGGTGGTCGCCAGCCCGGCCGACCGTCCGCCGCTGGCCCGCCTGCACGGTGCCTACCGCGCCACCGCGATCGCCGAGTGGTTCCGCGACCAGGGCCTGAACGTCCTGCTGCTGATGGATTCGCTGACCCGCTTCGCCCAGGCCCAGCGTGAGATCGGCCTGTCCGTGGGTGAGCCCCCCACCACCCGCGGCTACCCACCGTCGGTGTTCGCCAAGCTGCCCGCCCTGGTCGAACGTGCCGGTAACGGCGCCAAGGGCCGCGGCTCGATCACCGCGTTCTACACCGTGCTGACCGAAGGCGATGATCCGCAGGATCCGATCGCCGATGCCGCACGCGCCATTCTCGACGGCCACATCCTGCTCTCGCGCCGGGTCGCCGACAGCGGGCTGTACCCGGCCATCGACGTGGAATCCTCGGTCAGCCGCGTGGTCACGGAAATCGCCGACGAACCGTGGCGCCTGCGCATCCGCAAGCTCAAGCGGCTGGTGTCGGCGTACTCGTCCAACCGCGACCTGATCGCGATCGGCGCCTACCAGCGCGGTAATGACCCGGCCACCGACGAAGCGCTGGAGCGCTGGTCGGACATCGTTGAATTCCTCGGCCAGGACGTCGGCAAGGCCGCCGACCTGCCGCACAGTCAGGCCGCCCTCAAGCGGCTGGTGGAACCAGAGACTTAAGCCATGATCCAATCCAAGCGCTTCGACCCCTTGCTGAAACGAGCCCAGGACCACGAAGACGAGGTCGCCCGCGACCTGGCCGAGCGCCAGCGTGCGCTCGACACGCATGTGTCGCGCCTGGATGAGCTGCGCCGTTACGCCGAGGAATACGCCGGCGCCCAGATGTCGGCCACCAGCCCGGCCCAGCTGATGAACCGCCGCGCATTCCTGGATCGCCTGGACAGCGCGGTCGCCCAGCAGCGCAAAACCGTGGACAACAACCGCGAAAAGGTCGACGCCGAACGCGCCCGCCTGCTGCTGGCCAGCCGTGACAAGCAGGTGCTGGAACAGTTGGCCGCCAGTTACCGCGCCCAGGAAAAGGTCGTCACCGACCGCCGCGACCAGCGCGAGATGGATGACCTGGGTGCGCGTCGCTCGCGCCAGTCACAGCGCGAAGACGGCGAGAACGGAGAGACCCCGTGATGCCCGCCGCCCTGCTCGGCGGCGCCGCGCCGGCACAGAACGCGGGCAGCACGCCTTCCGGTGCCCGGGCCGACAGCAACGACAAACGCAGCGGCGACCGTCGGGACTTTGACGCACTGCTCAAGCCAGGCAGCGAAGCACCGCGCAGCGATACGCCGCGCAAGGCGGGCAGCAGCCGCGATGCCGGAAAGCACGCGGCGACAGACACATCGCGCCAGGACAAGCACGCAGCAACGCGTCCTGCCACGTCCGGTGCCAGGACTGCCGAGGACACGCCCGCTCCCGCCGACGCCGGCACGCCAGCATCGGCCCGTGCCGAAAAGCCCGCCGCCGAGCCAGCGGACGACACCGAGGCCGCCTGGCCACCGTTGGGCCTGGCCGGCCTGGCGTTGAACGGCCTGCCGGTACCCGCGCCGACCCCGGCCGTGGCAGGCCTCGCCGGCCCGGCGACGGGCGCCAATGCGGCCTTGCCCACGTTGACGGCGGGCGCCCAGGCGGCCGACGGTGCCGCACCGGCGCCGGCACCTCCCAGCCCCTCCACCGAGGGCGGCATCGCACTGCCCGCCCTGACTGCGGACGCCGCCGCGGCCGACGATGCCCCGCTGCTCAAGACCTTCACCGATGCCTTGACCGCGGCAACCGCCGACGGTCCGGATGCACCGGCCACGCCGCTGCTGCATGCCCTGCACGGCATGACCGAAGCCAAGCCGGTGATGGCCAGCCTGTTCACCGGCTCCCCCACCGCCACCCCACACCTGGGCGGTGAGGATTTCGATGATGCCGTCGGCGCCCGGGTCGGTTGGCTGGCGGACCAGAGGATCGGCCACGCCCACATCAAGATCACCCCGAACGACCTCGGCCCGATCGACGTGCGCCTGCAGCTGGATGGGGACAAGGTCCATGCGAGCTTCACCAGTGCCCATGCCGATGTGCGCCACGCACTGGAAAGCAGCCTGCCGCGCCTGCGCGAGCTGCTCGGCGAACAGGGCTTCCAGCTTGGCCATGCCGATGTGGGCCAACAGCAGACCGCGCCGGACGGCGGACGTGGCAACGCCGGCAGCGGGATGACCGGCAAGGACGGAGAACCGTCACTGGCCGAGACCACGCTGTCGCCCTCGCAATTGATCCGCCAGCGCGGCCTGGTCGACGCCTACGCGTGACCCGGCGCGGTGCGGCGGCGCGGCTTCCACCGCGCCGCCAGAAACCCGACGCACCAGATCCCCGGCATTCAGGCACACCGTTTGCATGTAGGCAGGAAGCAATCCTCTGGAGCTTCCCCTCGTGGCCGCAGCCGCCGATAAAACCAAGAAATCCGCCGAGAAGGACAAGGCCGCCAAGCCGCGCAGTCCGCTCCTGGTCACCGCCCTGGCCGCGGTGCTCGCCGCCGGCGCCGCCGGTGGCGGCGTCTGGTACTTCACCCAGCCCAAGCAAGACGACAAGGCCACCAAGCCGGCTGCCAGCAAATCCGCAGTGCCTGCCCCGGCGCAGTACTTCGGCCTGGAGCCGCCGTTCGTGGTCAACCTCAACAGCAGCTTCGACGGCCCGCGCTACCTGCAGGTCGAAGTGCAGCTGATGAGCCGTGACCCGGCCGCGATGGAAGCGATCAAGCTCCATGCCCCGGCCATCCGCGCCAAGCTGCTGATGCTGTTCTCGCAGGTCGAGCCGAGCGACATCGCCGACCGCGCCGGCAAAGAGCGCCTGCAGGCCAGTTCCCTGGCCGAAGTGCAGAAGCTGCTCAAGGCCGAGACCGGCAAGCCCGGTGCCGACGAATTGCTGTTCACCAGTTTCGTGACCCAGTAAGGGCGACCATGAATGACCTGCTTTCCCAGGATGAGATCGATGCCCTGCTGCACGGCGTGGATTCCGGTGCGGTCGAGACCGACATCGACGCACCCACGCCCGGCGAGGCGCGTTCGTACGATTTCGCCAGCCAGGACCGCATCATCCGCGGCCGCATGCCGACCTTGGAAATGGTCAACGAGCGTTTCGCGCGCCTGTGGCGGATCGGTCTGTTCAACCTGATCCGCCGTTCGGCCGAACTGTCCGTGCGTGGCATCGAGCTGATCAAGTTCAATGACTACATGCACTCGCTGTACGTGCCGACCAACCTCAACCTGATCCGCTTCAAGCCGCTGCGCGGCACCGGGCTGATCGTGTTCGAGCCGACGCTGGTGTTCGCGATCGTGGACAACTTCTTCGGCGGCGACGGCCGCTACCCGACCCGCATCGAAGGCCGCGAGTTCACTGCCACCGAGATGCGCGTGATCCACCTGCTGCTCAAGCAGACCTTCGCCGACCTCCAGGAAGCCTGGGCGCCGGTGATGGACGTGGAACTGGAATACATCAATTCCGAGATCAACCCGCACTTTGCCAACATCGTGACGCCGCGCGAGTACGTGGTGGTCTGCCGCCTGCATGTCGAGCTCGATGGCGGTGGCGGCGATATCCACGTCACCCTGCCCTACTCGATGCTCGAGCCGATCCGCGAGCTGCTCGACGCCGGTATCCAGAGCGACCGCAACGACCGCGACGCCAGCTGGGGCGTGATGCTGCGCGAGCAGCTCAACATCGCCGAAGTCACGCTCTCCAGCGTGCTCGCCACCAAGCGCATGAGCCTGCGCGACCTGACCCGCCTGAAGATCGGTGACGTGCTGCCGATCGAGCTGCCCAAGCAGGTGCCGCTGTGCGTGGAAAACGTGCCGGTGTTCACCGGTGAGTTCGGCGTCGCCAACGGTTTCAACGCGGTGAAGATCACCGCCACCCATCCCCCGGGCATCCGCCCACGCGTTCCCGTACTGCAGGAAGACCCGCAATGAACGATATCGAATCCAACGAGCCGGCACCGGCACAGTTCACCCAGCTGCAGTCGGACGACGCCAGCGTCGGCGACGAGCTCAACCTGGATGTGATCCTGGATGTACCGGTGACCCTGTCGCTGGAAGTCGGCCGCGCGCGCCTGCCGATCCGCAACCTGCTGCAGCTCAACCAGGGCTCGGTGGTGGAACTGGAACGCGGCGCTGGCGAATCGCTGGACGTGTTCGTCAACGGCACCCTGATCGCCCATGGCGAGGTGGTGGTGATCAACGATCGCTTCGGCGTGCGCCTGACCGACGTGGTCAGCCCGAGCGAACGGATCCGGAGACTGCGTTGAGTGCCGGGCTGCTGATCGCGGCCGGCGCCTCGACCGTCAAGGTCGGCCAGCATGCCTCCGCCGCACCGGGCATGTTCGGTGCGGTGCTGGCGTTGCTGGGCGTGCTGGCACTGATCGTCGGCCTGGGCTGGCTGCTCAAGCGCATGCCCGGCAGCGGCTTCCGCCCGGCCGAGGGGCTGCGCGTGGTCGCCAGCCTCACTGTCGGCGCCAAGGAGCGCGTGGTGGTGGTCGAGGTCAATGGCACCCAGCTGCTGCTGGGCGTCACGGCCGGCGGCATCAATACGCTGCATCAGCTTCCCGACCCCCTGCCGCCGCCGGCGCCGGCGCGCCTTCCCGATTTCAAACAACTCCCGAATTTCGCCCAGTTGCTGCAACAGCGGCTGCGCAAGGAACCCTGAACATGCGTGGCCCCCGTACCTCCTGGACCCGTTACCTGCCGCTGTTGCTGACTGCCCTGCTGTGCGCGCTGCCCGCCCTGGCCTGGGCAGCGCCCGGCGTGCCGGGCGTGCCCGCACTGCCGGATGTGAATGTCGGCAAGATCGGCGGGCAGCCGGTGAGCCTGCCGCTGCAGACCCTGCTGCTGATGACGGCGATCACCCTGATCCCGTCGATGCTGCTGGTGCTGACCGCCTTCACCCGCATCATCATCGTGCTCGGCCTGCTGCGCCAGGCACTGGGCACCGGCCAGACCCCATCCAACCAAGTGCTGCTCGGCCTGGCGTTGTTCCTCACCGCGATGGTGATGCTGCCGGTGTGGCAGAAGGCGTGGGGCAGCGGCATGGCGCCCTACCTCAACGGCGAGATCGATTTCCAGACTGCCTGGACCCTGACCACCCAGCCGCTGCGCGCCTTCATGCTGGCGCAGATCCGCGAGACCGATCTGATGACCTTCGCGGGCATGGCCGGGCACGGCACCTACTCCAGCCCGGATGCCATTCCGTTCCCGATCCTGGTCGCCTCGTTCGTCACCAGCGAGCTGAAGACCGCCTTCGAGATCGGCTTCCTGATCTTCATCCCGTTCGTGATCATCGATCTGGTCGTGGCCAGCGTGCTGATGTCGATGGGCATGATGATGCTCTCGCCGATGCTGGTCTCCGCTCCGTTCAAGATACTGTTGTTCGTGCTGGTGGATGGCTGGGTCCTGGTGGTGGGCACCCTGGCCGCCAGTTTCAATGCGGTCTGACCGCCCTGCTTGATCGATACGGACCCGAGACCGACATGACGCCCGAACTTGCCCTGACCGAACTCCGTGGTGGCCTGATCACCGTGCTGTGGGTCGCCGGCCCGCTGCTGCTCACCGTGCTGATCGTCGGCGTGGTGGTCGGCGTGGTCCAGGCCGCGACCCAGCTCAACGAGCCGACCATCGCCTTCGTCGCCAAGGCGGCGGCTCTGACCGTGGTGCTGTTCGCGCTGGGCAGCCTGCTGATCGGCCATCTGGTCGAATACACCACGCTGCTGTTCCAGCGCATCCCGCACCTGATCGGCTGAGGCCAGCCGCCGTGGATTCCGCGACCCAGATGGCCGCCGACGGCCTGCAGGCCTTCGGCATGATCGGCACGATCCTGTGGACGATGCTGCGCATCGGCGCGATGTTGATGGCCATGCCGTTGATCGGCACCCGCGCGGTGCCCTCCCGGATCCGCGTGCTGCTGGCCGGCGCGCTGGCCATCGCGCTGTCGCCGATGCTACCGCCAGTACCGGAATGGACCGGCTTCGATGCGGCCACGGTGCTGACCATTGCCCGCGAACTGGCGATCGGCGTGTCGATCGGCTTCGTGCTGCGGCTGGTGTTCGAGGCCGGTGCGATGGCCGGCGAGCTGGTCGCGCAGGGGACCGGCCTGGCCTTCGCGCAGATGAGCGACCCGCTGCGTGGCGGCAGCTCCGGCGTGATCGGGCAATGGTTCTATCTGCTGTTCGGCCTGCTCTTCTTCACCGCCAATGGCCACCTGGCGCTGATCTCATTGCTGATGGACAGCTACAAGGCCCTGCCGATCGGCACCGCGCTGCCCGACCCCCAGGCGTTCCTGAGCATCGCACCGACGTTCCTGCTGCAGGTGTTCCGCGGCGCGCTCACGCTGGCGCTGCCGCTGACCGTTGCGATGCTGGCGATCAACCTGGCCTTCGGCGTACTGGCCCGTGCGGCGCCCGCGTTGAACCCGATCCAGCTCGGCCTGCCGGTCGCGCTGCTGTTGGGGCTGTTCCTGCTCACCGTGCTGGCCGGTGAGATGGGCCCGCCCGTGCAACGCCTGTTCGATGCGGCGTTCGATGCCGCCGACAGCGTCAGCCGCTGACCCGGGACACCTGCGGGACAACCGCGTGGCCACCGCATCGCCCTGCACGCCTGCCACTTGCGATCCCCCCGGTGCGTGGCGTTAGTCTTGGCTGACGACGAAATCTTCACCCGTGCTCTGCGCTGATGGCGGCGCGTTCTGTCGTATCGCTCAGGCGTTGACCAAGGAGAGCGTCATCCATGCTGATCGGCAGTTACACCCCGTGGTTGGTGATCGTGTCATTCCTGGTTGCCGTGCTGGCCTCGTTCACTGCGCTGGACATGGCCGGCCGCGTCACCACCGCGGCCACGCGCCGTACCACCTGGTTGTGGCTGATCGGCGGCGGCTGCGCGATGGGGCTGGGCATCTGGTCGATGCATTTCATCGGGATGCTGGCCTTCCGCCTGCCCATCCCACTCGGCTATGCGCTCGGCCTGACCACGGTTTCGCTGCTGGCTGCGATGGCCTCGTCCATCTTCGCGCTGTGGCTGGTCTCGCAACCGACCCTGCCGCACGGCCGCCTCGCGCTTGGCGCACTGCTGATGGGCAGCGGCATCGCCGCGATGCACTACCTGGGCATGGCCGCGCTGCACATGCAGCCCGGCATCGACTACCACCCCGGCTGGGTGGCCCTGTCGTTGCTCATCGCCGTCGTCGCCTCCTGGACCGCGCTGCTCATCGCCTTCCGCCTGCGCAGCAGCCATCGGCGCCTGCGCGACCGTGCCGCGCCGGCACTGGTGCTGGGCACGGCGATCGTGGGCATGCACTACACCGGGATGGCCGCCGCCCGCTTCCCCGCGGGCAGCATCTGCGGTGCCGCCGGCGGAGAGGGCCTGCAGGCGCAGTGGCTGGCACTGGTGGTACTGGCCCTGACCATCGCGATCCTGGCGGTGGTGCTGATCGTGTCCTGGCTCGACCAGCGCATGGAGGCCCAGCTGCTGCGTCTGCGCAACACCGACCTGAGCAGTTCGCTTGACGATGCCTACGCCGAGCTGACCCAGGCGGCCCTGCACGACCCGCTCACCCGCCTGCCGAATCGCCGCCTGCTGCAGCAGCGGATCGAGCAATCCCTGGCCGAAGCGGAGCAGCGCGGCAGACGGTTTGCGGTGATGTTCATGGACCTGGACGGCTTCAAGCAGGTCAACGATGCCTACGGCCACCAGACCGGCGACGCCCTGCTGGTCGCCGTGGCGGACCGCACCCGCAAGCTGCTGCGCCCGGCGGACATGCTGGCGCGGCTGGGCGGCGATGAATTCGTGCTGGTGGTGCCGATCGAGAACGACGAAGACGTGGCGACACTGGCCAGCCGCATCCTCCAGACCGTCGGCCGCGAGCCGTTGCTGCCGCGCCACGACCTGCAGGTGACGGCCAGCGTCGGCATCGCGATTTGTCCGGACCACGCCGCCAGCGAGCGGCAGCTGATGGCCTTCGCCGATGCCGCGATGTACCAGGCCAAGGAGGCTGGGCGCAATGCCTACGTGCTGTTTGCCGAGTGGATGAACGACAGCGCCGAACAGCAGTTCCAGCTGTTGGCCGACCTGCGCCGCGCGATCGGCACCGAGCAGCTGTTCCTGCACTATCAACCCAAGACCCGCGTGGCCGGGCAGTCGGTCAGTGGCGCTGAAGCCCTGATCCGCTGGCGCCATCCCCAGCAGGGACTGATTCCGCCAGACCGCTTCATCCGCCTGGCCGAGCGCAGCGGCGTGATCAACGAGATCGGCCGGTGGGCGCTGGACGAAGCCTGCCGCCAGCTGCGTGTGTGGCACGACGCCGGGCATGACGGCTGGACGGTCTCGGTGAACCTCTCCCCGATCCAGTTCGCCTCGCCCAACCTGCTGCGGGAAGTGCGCGAGGCGCTGCAGACCCACCGGATCGAACCACGCCGGCTGATCCTGGAAATCACGGAAAACACGGTCATGCGCGACACCGAGGCGAGCCTGACGCTGCTGCTGGCGATGGCGGCGCTGGGCGTGGGCATCTCCATCGACGATTTCGGTACCGGCTACTCCAGCCTGCTCTACCTCAAGCGCCTGCCGGCGACCGAGATCAAGATCGACCACGCCTTCGTGCGCGACCTGGAGAACAGCTCCGAAGACGTGGTGATCGTCTCGGCGATCGTGGCGCTGGGACACGCGCTGGACATGGACATCGTGGCCGAAGGCGTCGAGACCGCCGGGCAGCGCGCCTACCTGGAACGGCTGGGCTGCGACTATCTGCAGGGTTACCTGCTGGGACGCCCGGTGGACCCGGAGCGGTTCATGCAGCTGCATGACCACCCGCGCCCGCGGGTGGAGATCGCCGCCGGATGGAAGGCGCAGGCGCGGCCAGGCGCGGCGGCGGGCTAGCCGCACGCGCTGGAAATTGGCGCCTGCGCGCAATACCCTGCCCCCTACCATGGGAACAGCAGGCAGCAGGATGTCAGGGAAGAATGTGTTTGAAGGTCCGCGCTGGCAGCGCGATCTTGTTCGTTTCCTTCCCTTGAAGAGCCAGTTCGTGCTTTCCGGGAACATCCGCGACCTGCAGGCCGCCGAAGTGGCACCGGGCACGGTCACCGCGCAGAGCTTCAATCAGACCCTGTGCAACACCCTGCTCGACCAGGGCTATGCGCAGGTGCTGGGCTGGGATCCGTTGGCCGGCTTCCGCGCCCTGGAACGCCCCGGCACCGATCCCGCCAGCGGCATCGCCCTGCTGCAATCGCTGGGGCTGACCCCGGTGGACGGCGCCGCGCCCGCCGGTATCGACCTGCTCAGTGCCACGCTCCAGCGGCTGGTCGTGCGCCAAGGCGAGCCGGTGGCAGTGATCATCGATTTCGCCTCGCGGCTGGCAGTGCGCAGCGACGCCCTCAGCGCCGCCGAACACCAGCTGTTCACCCAGGCCCTGGTGCTCTCCCACCAGGCACGCAGCCGACCGGGCAGCGTGCAGCGCAAGCCGTTCTTCAACACGGTGCTCTGGGTAGTGGAGAAGGAAGGTGACCTGCCCGACTGGCTGCTGGTCGGCAACCCGCGCATCCGCCACATTCCGGTGGCCAAGCCGGACCAGCTCACCCGGCGCGCACTGGCCCCGGCCCTGCTCAAGGGTCTGGCCGGTGCCCCGGACGCCAGTGCCGAGGCCACCGCGCAGGCGGTGGATGCATTCGTGCAGAGCACCGAGGGGCTGCTGTTGCTGGACCTCAGTGCCATCGCGCAGCTGGCCCGGGTCGAAGGGGTGGCGGTGGACCAGATCGGCGACGCCGTGCGCCGCTACAAGGTCGGGGTCACCGAAGACCCCTGGCTGCGCATTGACCGGCAGCGCATCCGCATGGGCGACGCGTTCGTCCACCAACGGGTCAAGGGCCAGGACCATGCGGTGACCCACATGCTGGACATCGTCAAGCGCGCCATGACCGGCGTGGGTGCCAGCCGCAAGGGCAACCGGCCGCGCGGCGTGGCGTTCCTGGCCGGCCCGACCGGCGTGGGCAAGACCGAGCTGGCCAAGACCGTCACCAGCCTGCTGTTTGGTGACGAAAGCGCCTACATCCGGTTCGACATGTCCGAGTTCAGCGCCGAGCATGCCGACCAGCGGCTGATCGGCGCCCCGCCCGGCTACGTGGGCTACGACGTGGGCGGCGAACTGACCAACGCCATCCGCGAGAAGCCGTTCAGCGTGGTCCTGTTCGACGAGATCGAGAAAGCCCATCCGCGCATCCTCGACAAGTTCCTGCAGATCCTCGATGACGGCGTGCTCACGTCCGGGCGTGGCGACCGCGTGTACTTCTCCGAGGCGCTGATCGTGTTCACCTCCAATCTGGGCATCTACCGTCAGGGCGAGCATGGCGAGCGCGTGGCCAACGTGTTGCCCGGCGAGCCCTTCGAGCAGGTGCAGAGCAAGGTGCTCGACGAAATCGACCGGCACTTCAAGCTGGTCCTGAACCGGCCGGAGATCCTCAACCGGATCGGCGAGAACATCATCGTGTTCGATTTCATCCGCGAGGAGGTCGCGGTGCAGATCTTCGACCAGATGGTCGACGCGACCCTGGCCGACCTGCAGGCCCAGCATCTGCGCGTGGCCTTGGCCGCGCCGGCCCGCGACGCGCTGCGCGCGCTATGCCTGAAGGACCTCTCCAACGGCGGACGCGGCATCCGCAACCAGCTCGAGGCGCACCTGCTCAACCCGCTGGCGCGTGCCCTGTTCGACCAGGACGCGCAGCCCGGCCAGCAGTTCACCATCATTGCGGTGGATGCCAACGTACTCCACCTGGAACGCGGTTGAACCGTCCCCTGCAGCTGTCGCGCGTGCATTTCCCGGTGACCACGCTGGGGCCGGGGCAACGCCTGGGCATCTGGTTCCAGGGCTGCAGCATCCGCTGCAGCGGCTGCATTTCAGCCGACACCTGGGGCCCGGGGCGCACCGTCGTGGACGTGGCCTCCCTGCTCGAGCAGGTGGCCCCGTGGCTGGACCAGGCCGACGGCGTCACCATTTCCGGCGGCGAGCCGTTCGACCAGTTCGACGCCCTGCTGCAGATGCTGGTGGGGCTGCGCCAACGCACCGCCGCGGACATCCTGGTGTACAGCGGCCATCCGTTGGAAACGCTGCAGCCCATGCTGGACCAGGCGCGCGACCTGATCGATGCGGTGATCAGCGACCCCTACCTCGAACAGGCGGACCAGTCGCTGGCGCTGCGCGGCAGCGACAACCAGCGCCTCACCCTGCTCACCGCGCTGGGTCGGTCGCGCCTGGCCGGCCTGGAGCGGGCCAGCACGCCGGCCGACAAGGCACTTGACCTGATGTTCGATGCCACCGGCACCGTCTGGATGGCCGGCATCCCCCGCCGCGGCGACCTGCTGCGCCTGCGCGAGCTGCTTCGCGCGCAGGGCCACCAGGTACAGACCAGCGCACACACTTCATCGCGTCGTCCAGTCGAGTAAGTCCATGATTCGTTTTTGCCCCAATTGCCACACCGAACGCGCGCTGGCCGAGATGTTCTGCGAAGGCCATGTCGATGCGCACGCGTGCGGCTGGGATCTGGCCGGCGAGCCGATCCATCCCGATGGCTGGCGGCCGCAGAGCGTGGTCACCCAGGCAGCGGTGCAGGCATCGACGGTCGGCGCCGTTGCCGCGGAGGTGGTCTGCGACAACGGCCACCCGATGACCCCCGGCGACCTGATGTGCCTGCACTGCGGCGCCAGCGCGACCGATGGGACGGCGGCGGCGGACCTGCCGCCTCCGGTGGCCGACAGCAGCGAAACGGTCATCGATGGCTGGCGGCTGCTGCGCCAGATCAGCAGCACCGACGGCGTGCGTGACCGCTACCAAACCGAACACACCACCACGGCGGTGCAGGCCGTGCTGACCCTGTACCGCCCCGGTGCCGAGCCCGACCCGGCCATCTACGATGTGATCCGCCGCCTGCCCCGCGCGCACGTGCCGGAGATCATCGCCACCGGGCGCTGGGATGACCGCGCGTTTGAAGTGGTGGAAATGCTCACCGGTGGCACCCTGGCCGAACTGGGCAGCGTGATCGGCGACCGCGATGCGGTCCGGCATATCGTCAGCGAACTGGGCCAGGCGCTGCATGCGTTCAACGAAGCCGGGCTGCGCCACCGCGACCTGCGCCCGGCCAGCCTGCTGGTGCGGGCGCGCGCGCCACTGGACCTGGTGATCAGCGGATTCGGTTCGGCCCGGTTGTCCGAGTTCGACCTGGACATCGTCTCGCCCCTGGAGATCAGCCGCTACATGGCGCCCGAGGCGATCGCCGGTGGCGTGGCAGCGGCGTCGGACTGGTGGAGCCTGGGGATGATCCTGCTCGAACAGCTCACCGACGGCGCCTGCTTCGACGGCATCCATCCCAATGCGTTCCTGATCCACGTGCTGGCTAATGGTGTCCCGATTCCGGAAACGCTGGACCCGGAGCTGGCGCTGCTGCTGCGTGGGCTGCTGGCCCGCGATCGCCACCAGCGCTGGCAATGGCCGCAGGTGGCCGACTGGTTGGCCGGCATCGCCGTGCCGGCGCCACCGGCGGCGCAGCACGCGCACGATGAGGGCGACGGCGCCAGCCTCCCGCTGGGCACGCGCCGCTATCATCGCCCGGCCGTGTTCGCGCTGGCCGCCGCGCAGGCCGATGGCTGGGACCAGGCGCTGGACCACCTGCTGCGCGGGGCGATCGTCACCTGGGCCGAGCAGGTCGGCCTGCCTGCCACCCGCGTCGCGGGGCTGCGCCAGGTTGCCCGCCACGAAGGCATCGAGGACGATTTCCGGCTGATGCTGGCGTTGAAGGTGCTCAACCCGGAAATGCCGTTGATCCATCGGGGCGACATCGTCACACCCGGCTGGTTGCTTGGGCACCCGTTGGAGGGCTACCGGCTGATCAGCGGTTCGGTACCGGACCTGCTGGAACACCTGCAGACCGACAACTGGCTGTGCAGGCTCAAGCGGCGCGAGGAAAGCGTACGCCAGCGCGCGCTGCACCAGCACATCGCCCTGGTCGAGGAATCCCTGCGCGTCTACCTGCTGTCCACCTCGCGGGCCAAGCTGGCCTCGCAATGGCAGGAACGCCAGCGCCTGCTGCCTGACACCGCGCATCCCGGGCTGCTGTCGCTGGCCGAGCGCCGGGTGGTGGCCGAAGAAGACCTGATCGTATTGCTGAGCGCGGAAATCGGCCAGTTCCGCAGCGCCGAGGCCATCCTTGCCGAGGCGGCCACGCTCGCCGAAAGCGCCGGTCTGGACGCCTTCGACAGCGACGCAGCCGCGGCCCTGCTGCAGCACCCGCGTACCGAGCTGTATCGCAGCGTGGACGCGCGCATCCTGGGCTTCGCCCGCTCCGGCCTGCCGGTGGTGGATGGCTGGGCCGAACAGTTCCGGCTGGAACGGCGCATGCCGCTGGCGCGCGCCCTGGTGGTGCTGGCCGTGCCCGCCTGCCGCTGGCTGCAGCCGCAGAAGCAGCAGTACGTCTCGCAGATCCTGGACTTCTTCGAAAAGAAGGTGGTCACCGCAGTGATGCGCGGCCCGCTGGTGCGCATGAGCATCGGCAAGACCACCGCACGCGTGGACATGCACGACGTGGACAGCGCCCGGCGCCCCGCCGCCGCGCTGCTCGATCACCTGTTGCAACGCAATGCGCGCGCCGTGCAGCTGGACCCCGAATCGTTCCAGCGCAACCCGCTGCTGGAGCCCCGCCTGATGGCCCTGGCACGGCAGAGCGCGCTGTACAAGCGCGACACCGGCATCGACGGGCTGTATCTGGGTTTTCCATTCCTGCTCAGCCGCGACCCGCGCGGCACCTCGCGCACCCGCATCATTCCGCTGCTGCTGTGGCCGGCCACGCTGCTGCTGGAGCCGGGCACGCGCGGCCAGGTCGGGCTGGCCTTCGATGGCGAACGCGAGGAAGTACGGCTCAACCCTGCGCTTGAAAGCGTACTGGGGGCCGAAACCTGCAAGCGCTGGCGCAGCACCGCCGACGAACTGCTGGGCCGCTCGGCGATCCGCGCCGCCGATGTCATGGATGCCTTCGGGATGCTGGCCACGATCCGCTCGCGCAGCCTGGTCGGCCTGCCCCCGAGCAGCGTGGAGGTGGCGCCCTACCAGGACGAACTGGAGTGCGCCGCGGTACTTTTCCATGTCACGTTCATGGGCCAGGCCATCGGCGAAGACCTGCGCCAGCTCAAGGTTCTGTCGCCGTCCGGCACCGGCCTGGAAACCGCGTTGCGGCTGGCACCGCCGACCGACACCGACGGCACGGCCTCGCCTGCCACGCCGGAGCTGCAGCGCTACTTCACCGTGGCCAGCGATCCCTCGCAGGAAGCGGCGGTGCTGCAGGCACGGCAGGGACCGGGCCTGTTGATCGAAGGTCCGCCTGGCACCGGCAAGAGCCAGACCATCGTCAACATGGTCGCCGACGCGATCGGCCGGCAACGCAGCCTGCTGATCGTCTGCCAGAAGCATGCGGCGTTGGAAGTGGTGCACAAGCGCCTGGTGGCCGAAGGGCTGGGCCAGCGCGTGGTCATGCTCAACGACGTCAACCGCGACCGCGAACCGGTCATCCGCAGCATCCGCGAGCAGCTCGATGCCCTGTTCACCGCCGGCACCACGCAAACGGCCTGGCAGCAGCAGCGCCAGCAGGTGGCCGCGCGGATCGAGGCACTGGAAGGCGAACTGGATCGCCACCAGCACAGCCTGCACCAGATCGACGACGCCACCGGGCTGAGCTACCGGCGCCTGCTCGGCGAACTGATCGCGCTGGACGCCGGCACGCCCCCGCTGGTCCTGCCCGCCCTGCGCCAACGCCTGCTGGCACTGGACCTGCCCACCCTGGTGCAGCGCGAAGAAGCCTGCGCGCCCTTGATCCGGTTGTGGCTGCCGGCCCGTTACGAGGGCAGCCCGCTGGCGCAGCTGCGCCCCTTCGCGGCCGACGCGGACACCCTCGCCGCGTTCGTTGCCGCCCTGCAGACGTTCACTGCGGCCGAGCAGCACCGGCAGGCGATCCTGCTGGCGCACCCGGCCAGCTTCGAGCTGGACGATCCCGCGCCGCACCAGGCCTGGAAGTCGGCGCACGTGGCGACCCTGCTCGGCCTGGATGACGCACAACGCAGCCGACTGGCACGCTGGCTGCCGCTGTTCCGCACCGCACGCGCGGGGCAGCCAAGTCACGGCGACATCGCGCTGGACCGGCTGCAGCAGATCGAGAAGGCGGTGGCGGCGCTCGACCTTGACGCCTACTCCAGCACGCTGTCACCGGCGCTCGCCAGCATCGACGAGCGCACGCTTGCGCAGCTGCAGCGCGACGCGGCGCGCGTGCTGGGCGCGCGCGGCCTGCTGGCGCGCATCAACCCGCTGCACCTGCTGCGCCGGCACCGGGTGAACCGCGTCCTGCAGGCGCAGTCCCATGCGATGGGGGAAGCGGGCACCGCAGCACTGCTGGCCGCCGCGACGCTGGAAGCGCGCCTGCGCCCACTGCGCACCGAACTGGCCGGCCTGCACCGGCAGCTGGCGCTGGACCCGGTTGACCAACAGACCGGCATCGCGCTGGGCCCGCTGGCGCGCGCCAGCGGGCGCCAACTGCTGGATGTGCAGGCACTGGCGCAGGCGCTGGCGCAGTCGCCGCGCCCCCAGCAGGCCGACGACGCTGCCCTGGCGGGCGACCGCGCGCACCTGGACGCACTGCTGCAGGACCTGGATGCCTCGCTCGCCCGGCATGCCGCCCGCCATGCCAGCGCGCAGCAGCTCGCATTGCTGGCCGACTGGCTGGAGCAGGCGCTGGTCGATGCATTGGCCGCCGCCATCGCCCACAACCACAGCAACGCCCAGGTGCTGCAGCACCTGCACGATGCCCTGCCCCATCTGGCTGCCTACCAGGCCTTCCGCGGGCGCGCCGGGCAGCTGTCGGGTGCAGACCTGGAGCTGCTGGCACTGCTGCGCCAGCTGCAACCGCAGCTGGATACTCTTTCCAGCGACGCGCTGGAGCCGGCCGTGCGCCGCCTGTTGCATCGCGAAGCACGGCTGGGCTGGAAGCACCGCATGGAGCAGGCGAACCCGGCGCTGCAGTTCGGCCAGGATGAAACCCAGGCCAAGGTCGCCAGCCTGGCAGCTGCCGACCAGCAGATGCGCCGGCTCAACCGCCAGATGCTGGGCACCCACATCGACCTGGAGCAGTTGGGCAACCGCAAGCAGTGGGAAGACGTCACCCGGCTGACCGGGCGCCGGTCGCGCCGCCTGCGCGAGTTCATCGAGCTGGGCAGCGAACTGGGCCTGATGCACCTGCGCCCTGTCTGGCTGATGAACCCGGACGTGGCCAGCCGCGTGCTGCCACTGCAGGCGGGGCTGTTCGACACGGTGATCTACGACGAGGCCTCGCAGATGCCGGTCGAGTTCGCCCTGCCCACGCTGTTCCGTGGCCGGGTCACGGTCGTCAGCGGTGATGAAAAGCAGATGCCGCCCACCGCCTTCTTCTCCAGCCGGGTGGAAAGCGATGAAGCAGAGGTCTTCGATGGCGACGAGCCCGACGCCGAGGTCGATGCCGAGCAGCGCGACGCCTTCGAGGAAACCTGGAACCGGCGCGAGATCAAGGATTGCCCGGACCTGCTGCAGCTGGCCCGCAATGCCCTGCCCAGCACCACGCTTCAGATCCACTACCGCTCGGCGTACCGCGAACTGATCGGCTTCTCCAATGCAGCCTTCTACGGCAACCGGCTCAACGTGCCGGTACGTCATCCGCGCAGCAGCATCGCGCGGATCAAGCCGCTGGAACTGATCCAGGTCGACGGTGTGTACCAGCACCAGAGCAACCCTGCCGAAGCGGCGCGTGTGGTGGAGTACCTGGCCCAACTGTGGCAACAGCCCTATGCCATGCGCCCCTCGGTGGGCGTGGTCACCTTCAATCGCAAGCAGGCCGAGTTGATCGAGGAACACCTGGAGCAGCGCGCCGGGCAGGATGCCGCCTTCCGCGCCGCATTCGCCGAGGAACGCGAGCGCAGCGAAGACGGCGAGGACATGGCGGTCTTCGTCAAGAACGTGGAAAACGTACAGGGCGACGAACGCGACATCATCGTGTTTTCCTCCACCTTCGGCCGCAACGCGCAGGGCACCTTCCGGCGCAACTTCGGCGTGCTCGGCCAGACCGGCGGCGAGCGCCGCCTCAACGTGGCCGTCACCCGCGCCCGGCAACGGGTGGTGATGATCACCTCGATGCCGATCGCCGACATCTCCGACCTGTTCAACACCCAGCGCGCCCCGGCCAGCCCGCGCGACTACCTGCAGGGTTACCTGGAGTACGCCCGCGCCCTGTGTGCCGGCCAGTTCGACGGCAGCGCACGGCTGCTGGATCGCCTGCAGACCGACCGCAGCGTGGCAAACCGCACCCACGCGGCGCCCGCCGACGGGTTCACGCAGATCGTCGGTGCCTACCTGCAGTCGCTGGGATGGAATGCGGCCGCCGCCAGCGAAGGCGATGCATTCGGGCTGGACTTTGCCATCGAACACCCCGACACCGGCAACTTCGCCATCGGCATCGAGTGCGACGCGCCCAGCCACCCGCTGCTGGCGCATGCCCGCGCTCGTGAAATCTGGCGACCTTCGGTCCTGCGTCGCGCCATCGGCGGCATCCACCGGGTGTCCTCGCATGCCTGGTACCACGACG